>NZ_BCUZ01000022.1 GCF_001591485.1 Neobacillus fumarioli NBRC 102428
CATGGTTTTAAGGCTTTTTTGGTTTATTTAAGCGGAAAACTTCCGCCTCTTTCTCAGTCTAACCGCTATTTTTTTAAAATAAGCGGAATTCTTCCGATTTAAGTGAGTACCCTGCTGAAAATCAACAATGAACAATAACAGAGCCATAAAATAAAAAACTCCCGCCCCTATGCATACGCATAGGGACGAGAGTTACCCGCGGTTCCACCCTATTTGCTAAACAATTAGCCACCTTCATACACAATTGCTCAGGAACGCCTTCCATAGGTCCCGATACCCTAGCTTCCACCATCCTAGGTTCGCTTTTATCAGAATGACTATGTACTCTTTTCCGTCAACGCAACTATTTAATTAATGAAAATATAACCAAAACAAAATCCATTGTCAACTATTAGTTTAAAAGGTTACGAAACTGAGCCATTGATTGAAGAAATTTCTTTGATTTCAAGTGAAGTCCCGAGTATTCATCATAGTAGGCGGAAATTACTTTTTTTAGCTCAGCTTTTGTTTCATCCTTAACTGAAATGCTGCCAAGCCGGGATAGGTCGAAATAATAAAACAGTCGTAACAACCTGAGTGCAGCTGGTGTTACTTTTAAATGGTATGGGTCTTGATCAAGGCAACGATAGCAAATAAAACCGCCTTCGCGGATTGAAAAAGAAAAATGCCCATCTGTACTGCCACAGACGGAACATTGGTCTAAAATAGGATATAGTCCTAAAACGTTCAGCATCTTCATCTCATAAATATTCATCATGATATCCGGGTCATAACCTTCATTCATGTAGTGAAGAGTTTGCAGTAGTAGCTCAAAATGAAACGGGTTCGGCTTCTTTTCTTCTGTGCATTTATCTGTTAATTCCACGATATAGCTCGCGTACGCAGTTAAGAAAATATCTTCGCCAATCGAACGCATCGAAGAGATGATTTCTCCCTGCTGCAGGCTTCCCAAACCACTTCCCCGCTGAATTAGAAAATGCCCATGTGTAAACAGCTGTGTAATCGAGGAAAGGCGGCTGTTAGGCTTTTTAGCGCCCCTAGCCATGGCACCAACCTTTCCCCATTCTCTCGTATATAAAGTTACAATTTTGTTTGTTTCTCCATAATCTGTTGTTCTAATGACGATGCCTTCACATTTCTGAAACATGGCTGTCACCATCCTGTAAAGGCGCGTAAAGCTATGAAACAGGAAAATCGACTTGTGCTAGCTCTTCATTCAAATTATCGGGTCTTTCTTGGTTTTCTTTCTCAATCTCCTTAAAAAGAAGATATGTGTCAATATTACCTGTCTGGGTAAATACCTTCCACGTAAAATCCAACACGAAAACCCCACCTTTCAATATTTAGACTAGCGTTCATTCGGTTCAAAACTTACCATTATCATAGCCTGCCCGCGCAAAAATCATAAGACGTAAATTTTGCTAATGTTGTCCATGCATAATCTGATCATCGACGTAATATTTTTGGTAAAGTGAGTGCTTAATACTCATCTTCATTAAAACCGTAATCCCGGAGCTGTGACATTTTATTCCGCCAATCTTTTTGTACCTTTACCCACAGTTCTAAAAAAACTTTGGAACCAAGGAGATTTTCAATATCTGTACGGGCACGCTTACCAATTTCCTTCAGCATACTGCCCTGTTTACCAATAATGATTCCCTTTTGCGAATCACGTTCTACAATCACGGTTGCCATGATATGAATAAGATCTTTGTCTTGCTGGTGTTCCATCTTATCAAGAACAACAGCTATTGAATGAGGAATTTCTTCCCTGGTCAAGTGAAGGGCTTTTTCCCTGATAAGTTCAGTGATAATAAACCTTTCAGGATGGTCTGTCACTTGGTCAGCAGGATAATACTGCGGGCCTTCAGGCAAAATTTCCTTAATTTGCGAAAGCAGCCGCTCCACATTATTACCTTCTAAGGCAGAAATCGGAACGATTTCCTGGAAAGAATATTTCTCTTTGTAAGATTCAATGATTGGCAATAAATCATCAGGGTGAATTTGATCAATCTTATTAATTACTAAAAACACTGGTGTTTGAATTGCTTTAAACTTTTCAAGAATGAATTCTTCACCGCGGCCAAATCCTTCCTGAGCATTTACCATAAACAGGATTAGGTCCACTTCTTTTAATGTATTTTGTGCAACTTTCATCATAAAGTCGCCTAATTTATGCTTTGGTTTATGAATTCCCGGAGTATCGATGAAAATCATTTGAGCATCCGCAAGCGTCAACACCCCTTGGATTTTGTTCCGGGTTGTCTGAGGTTTATCACTCATGATCGCGATCTTTTGACCGATTACCCGGTTTAAGAACGTCGATTTCCCTACATTTGGTCTTCCGATTATAGAAATAAAGCCTGATTTAAATTTTTTTGTTTCTGCTGCATTATTTAACATGTAAATCCTCCGATGAAAATGCACCTGGCAATAGTTGTTCAACTGTAAGTTCTAAAATATTCCCTTTTAAATTCGTCAGTACCACCTTCATATCTTTAGGGCATAATTCAGATATTACTTGCCGGCAGGCCCCGCATGGAGAACATGGACGGTCGGTATCGGCAACTACCGCCATCATTTGAAAATTCCGATCGCCTTCTGAAAACGCTTTAAAAAGGGCAGTCCGCTCTGCACAATTGCAAAGACTATAAGCAGCATTTTCAATATTGCAGCCATGATATACTTTTCCGTCAGTTGTTAAAAGGGCAGCTCCGACACCAAATTTGGAATACGGAACATATGCTTTATCTCTTGCTTTCATTGCTTCGTCAATTAATTGATCGATGTTCACTAGTCTTCTTCCTTTCCAGCAGATTCCTGCTGTAGTTTTATTTTACAACAAAATGGATAGAAAATCATTATTTGTAATAAAAAAGATTCAAAAATTTGAATTTTCTTATAAATTTAATATTCCAGTAATAAAATGGATGTAAATTATTTTACCTAATATAAAGAACGAATTCAATAATAGAACAGAGCCTTATAGGCTTTCAAAAAATTTGATTACATATGGTAAAAAGATGAACATACCTGCAATAACCGAAAGAACAGCATAAACTAATACAGCACCCGCCGCCAAATCTTTAGCCTGTTTTGCCAGCGGATGATCATCAAGTGTAACGAGATCAACTACCCGCTCGACAGCAGTATTTAAAAGTTCCAAGGCAATCATGCCCCCGATTAAAAGCAGGATAAGCACCCATTCCGTTCTTGAGATCGAAAAGAAATAAGACAGAAACAAAACAAGACATGAACAAACAAGATGAAAACGTAAATTTCTTTCTGTCTTTATGGCCGACAAAATACCAGCAATGGCAAAGGAAAAAGCTTTCCAAAAAGGGCCTCTATGGCGATTATCGTGTGAGACCATATTCTATTAAAATGTCCTTTTGCAGGGTGAACATTTCTTTTTCTTCTTCTTCTGTCATATGGTCATACCCTAATAAATGCAAAAAACCATGAATAGCCAAAAAACCAAGTTCTCTCATAAAAGAATGACCATACTCTTGAGCCTGTTCTTTTGCCTTAGGAACGGAAATGATAATATCCCCCAGCACCCGTGGCATATTGGCACCAACCAATTCGATTTCCCCTTCTCCCAGTTCCTCCATGGCAAAAGAAATGACATCAGTCGGCGCATCTTTAGCACGGTATTCGCGATTGATCTCTTGGATTTTCTGATTCGATACAAAGGTAATGGAAACTTCGCTATGCTCCTCAATCTTTAGTTGATCCGCCGCAAAATTTATTAATCTTTCAACTTCAAGCATTTGCTCCGTAGTAAGTTCATTCGTTTCATCGATACTATCAATCAGTAATGTCATACTTGTTTCACCTTCTTGGTAATTTCGGGATATTCAATTCTTGAATGGAAAATTCCTTTTAATGTTTCACCCAACGTGTGGGTTACTGTTTCAAGTTCCTTTATCGTAATGTCACATTCATTCAACTGCCCATCCTGAAGACGTTCATCGACAATTTTCCTTATTAGCAGTTCGATTCCTTCAGGTGTTGGCTTCGGCATGGAACGAACAGCGGCTTCGACACTATCGGCAATGCCAATTACTGCCGATTCCTTTGTTTGAGCTTTCGGTCCCGGATAGCGATAATCTTCTTCGTTTGTTTCCGGATCCAGCTGAAGCGCTTTATGATAAAAAAATTTCAACAACGTGGTTCCGTGATGCTGTTCGGCTATATCGATAATTTCCTTTGGCATATGATATTTTTTTAAAATACTGACACCATCCGTTACATGAGCAATGATAATGCTCGCACTTTTATCAGGCGGCAATCTATCATGGGGATTATCCTGGTGCATTTGATTTTCAATAAAAAAGTTTGGTCGTTTTGTTTTCCCAATATCATGATAATAACTGCCGACTCTTGCCAAAAGACCATTTGCTCCAATCGCTTCACAGGCAGCTTCAGCCAAATTGGCCACCATCACGCTATGATGATAAGTCCCCGGGGCTTCCATCAAAATTTTCCTTAGTAGCGGATGATTTGGGTTTGATAGTTCAATCAGACGCATCGTTGACAGGATCCCAAAGCTCGCCTCAAAGAAAGGCAATAGACCGATGGCTAAAACAGCCGATCCGATGCCGGATACGAGAGCTGTTATGAAATAGTACCCATATTCAACAGCGGAAAATTGACTATTTGGAAGAAACATAACTGCAATCAAAGCAAGAAGATTGATCAACGTCACAAAAAGACCTGCCTGCAATATTTTCAAACGGCGATTTTGTTTGCTTAAAAACAGGATGCCCGCTAAAGAACTGAATAGTATATAGATTCCTTCTGAGAAATTTAATGTACCCGTAACACCTTCATTAAACAGGATGCTGCCGCAAATCGCAAGAATAATGGAAGTGAGGATAGCAAGCCTTTCATCAATCATGATCTTAATTAGAATACCAGCCATAGCTGCAGGGAACAAATAACCAATTCCGGAAAAATTAAAGATTTGCAGCAAGCTGATGATTTTCATCAGTAAAATGGAAAAGATAAAAATCATTCCGTACAATAATAAATAAGTTTGACGCTTTTCCGGAATTGCTTTCATTTGATAGAAATAATAATAAATCGCCGAAACGATAATCAAAATTAAAACGACTAATCCGATAAAAGGTTTATATGATTTCTCAGTATTAAGGAGACCTACAAGCTTTAACTGTTGATAAATCTCCCGGTTAATGAGCTCCCCTTCTTCGACAATGACCTGCCCCTGAAGAATTTTGACCGGTTCTACCGCTTCTGCAGCCTGTCGCCTTAGTTCTTCAGTTGCCTGTGGGTCATAAAACTCATTCTGGATAATCGCATATCTGCCTAGCTCAATTGCAGCTTGTTTTAAAGGATCATTTAAAGTAGAATATTTCAACTCCTCTTCCACTCTTTTTTTCGCATTTTCTACATCATCTGCAGATATTTTCTGGCTCATAACATGGTTAATAGCTGTAACCGTTAAATCCTTGGCAATGGATAACTCGCTATTTGATGCTTGTACTAATGCCGTAAACACCTGGTCAGAAAGGTCTTTTGTTACAGTTGTCGTTAATTTCCCTTTTAATTTTGAAATTCTTTCAGCAACACTCGGTACAGCAGTTGCAACCTTTTCTTGAGAGCTGGCAGTATCTTTTTTCAAATCTTTATTCACGTCATCATTTACCTCTGCAGCAGCTTGAAAAATGGAAGTAATCAAATCCACACGGTTTTGCGTATATTCTTTTTTTAAAGTATAGACATCTTGAACTTGATCCCGTGCTTCTTTTCGCTTTTCTTCTGTGCTTTGTTTATCTTCTACTGTTCCAGGGGAACGGATCGTTTGGTGGGCGATCGAAAATAGTTTTATATTTAATTTTTCCGGTTTTACTTTACTAAACATTGCCCCAAATAATATAATTCCGATGATGAGGAAAAATATCACACGAAAAATGGTCATATCAAGTAAGTTGCGAATCTTTATGAAATACTGCTGTAGTTTATCCAACTAAATCCCTCCAGCCCAAGGCCAAAGAATCTCATTTGTAATGAATGTCTAAAATCTCATTATGTAAAATGATAACAGTTTTTCCGGGAAGTTTCACTATTAATCATCATTTATCAAACTAAAAAAGGGATGAACCATATACAGGTATCCCTCTCAACTGTTTTAATTGATTTTGATATCCGTTTTCTCGTAAGCTTCAATAATTCTAGCGACAAGAGGATGACGGACTACATCGCTTTGTTGCAAATAGACAAAGGAAATGCCGCTTACATTTTGTAAAATATTCTCCGCTTCTACAAGGCCAGATTTGGCACCTTTTGGCAAATCTATTTGGGTTTGGTCACCTGTTATAACCATTTTGGAGCCAAAGCCAAGTCTTGTCAGGAACATTTTCATTTGGGCATGTGTTGTGTTTTGTGCTTCGTCCAAGATCACAAAAGCGTCATCTAATGTTCGCCCGCGCATATAGGCAAGAGGCGCAATTTCAATTGTTCCACGCTCAATTAACCGCTGTGTATGTTCTGCACCCAACACATCATGGAGCGCATCATACAAAGGCCGCAAATACGGGTCTACCTTCTCTTTTAAATCGCCGGGCAAAAATCCAAGACTTTCCCCTGCCTCAACCGCAGGTCTTGTCAAAATTATTTTATTTACCTGGCCATTTTTCAAGGCATTCACGGCCATGACAACCGCAAGATAGGTCTTACCAGTACCTGCAGGCCCAATTCCAAAGACTAGGTCATCCTTCTTAATGGCCATGACATATTGTCTTTGTCCCAAGGTCTTAACCCGGATGGTTTTTCCTTTTACCGTTTTGCCAATTTCTTCATCGTATAAATGAACAAAATATTCAAGCGTGCCCTTTTTCGCCATTTGAACTGCATAAAGGACATCTCTCTGGCTGATATGAATACCTTTTCGCACCACAAATAATAATCTGTCCAAAACTTGCGCGGCTAATGTGACATCCTCTTCGTCACCAGACAAACTAAACAGTTCTCCTCTTGTAATAATCGAGACATTTAACTCTTCTTCTAGAACTTTTAGATTTTGATCGGCATTTCCCAGCAGAGTCAGTGCCTCTGCTGGATTTTCAAGCTGTACATTAATGGTTGTAAATTTTTCTGTCATTCATGAGTCTCCTTGGAAATCGGTTGTCCAACAGCAATATTTTCAATCACGCTAAAATGAATATCCAGTATCACTTTACCATTTTTCACGGTCTTTTGTAAAATTTTTTCATCTTTAATTTTGGCATCTTCATCTAGATGCGTTTTTATTTCCTTCCGGGCCATTTCTAATGCTATTTTTTCCGCCTCTTGAGGAGAATAGTCCCTTGTGAGCTCTTCTCGCTCCCGTAATGTTTTGGTGACAATTGAAATCGGGAGTTCCCACTTTAAAAAATGAATTTTATGTGCAGTGCTCTCAGTTTCATATTTCCTAAATTTAGGTTTACCAAATCCCCAAATCTGGATTTCTAATTTTCCGATGGAAATCGCATATTTTTGCTGTTGCTTCCCATTATAGACTTTAAAATTGGTTTTAAACGGGAGTTCAACATGACTTTTATACCACGTTTCCCCCCATACCTCTCCTCTTGCAGCAACCAGCTTTGGATTCTCCCCTTCTTGTCCGATTTCTCCGGATACAAGAAGCTGGCCTTTTTCTACATAATCATTTTTATCAATTACTTTCTGTCCTTCTTCAATATAATAACCGGTTATAATCGCCTTCTTTTTGGCAATCAAGTTTTGCGGTGAATATGTTTTCGGCTTATTTGGCTCATTTTTTTCCACTACCTGGAGATGAAAGGTTGTCCCCTTTAATTCTACACCCACCCATGTGAGGTCCTTGATGCTGTCTGTCAGCCGTCTTTGAATTCCTTCGACATTTTCGGTCATAAATTGTAGTTTACCAACTTTAACTCCCATCTTGTCCAATTCTTGGCGAATCTTATACTCTGTTGCCGGTTTTGCACCTTTAATATCAATCCCCCAAATCATATTCGAGAGGATCAAAATGATTGCCATAAATATTCCTGCCCCTGCCAGAAAGCCGCTGTTTTTGAGTAATCTATTCAATACAAAAGGTCCGCCGCTCCTCCTAAGAAACGAAATCTTACATTCCGTTTTTCGGGCATAATATCGAATATTTTTCGCATCTACTAACCTCATTTTAAAAGTAATGGTCTCTGTCCCATGCCGTTTCACATTCCAAATATACAGTCCATTTCTTGACAGTACATTAAGGAACCGCTCAATCCCTTTTCCGGAAACTTTCACTGTAACATTGCCCAAAATAAATTCCATCCACTGGTTCTTCATGACGTTCCTCCTGTTTCATCATTTATATAAATGACCTGGTCAATTTTTCCTTCCAGCAAAATTTCTTCGGGCAAAATCGTTCTGAGCACAAAAGATTTTCCTTTTATTAACAACTGCCCCTGCTTTAATAACAGTCGGAGTTCTTTATCCGTAAAGACAAGCAAACCGCGGTGGTTTTCAATATAAATATGAATTTGCCCAATCATGGTAATACGGGGTAAATCCATTATGACATCTTGAGGAAGATCCATTTTTTTAGCCATCCAGTTGCGGAGCCGCCCGGCCCAATTTTTCGCCATAAAAAAAGAACCCCCTTTCATCTCATATGTATGAAATGAAAGGGGGTTCTAGCACAGTTTTTTATAGGAAAAGCGCGAGCGCCTTGGTTAGCCCCGACGGGCAAATGTTCTTCTGCCCTAAAAGTCTGGTTTTTAGACTTTTAGGGCAACTGCTTTTTGACCCCGAGGGGCTAGGCCACTTGCGCTGGACAATTCTCGAAGTCAAAATTTATACTTCTTTACTTTAAACCAAAAACCGCAAGACTGTACTTGCGGTTTTGTTGTCAGAATACTATGAAAGGTGTTGTTGTACAAATTTATTTACAAGTGATCCGTCTGCTTTGCCTTTCACTTTTGGCATAATCGCAGCCATCACTTTTCCCATATCAGCTTTTGATGATGCACCGACCTCTTGAATCGTTTGTTTTACAATATCTGTCAACTCTTCTTCAGAAAGTTGTTTCGGCATGTACAGTTCCACAATCGAGATTTCTGTACGCAATTTTTCAACAAGTTCCGGCCTGTTTGCTTTTTCAAACTCATGGAGGGAGTCTTTGCGTTGCTTTAATTCGCGAGAAAGGACTGTTAACTCATCTGCTTCAGATAGTTCCTTCACACCAAGCTTAATCGCTTCGTTTTGTAATGAAGCTTTGATCATCCGAATAACAGAGAGTTTGTCTTTTTCCTTATTTCTCATCGCTTGTTTCATGTCGTTATTTAAACGCTCAAGAAGACTCATGTAAATACACCCTCTTAATACTTACGTTTTCTTGCAGCTTCAGACTTTTTCTTACGTCTTACACTTGGTTTTTCGTAGAATTCGCGCTTTCTTGCCTCTTGCAAAGTACCAGTTTTTGATACAGAACGTTTGAAGCGACGAAGAGCATCTTCAAGCGATTCGTTTTTACGAACAACGGTTTTAGACATTCTCTTTCCCTCCCTCCGAAACACAACACACTTACATCAATCCATGTACCTTGCAATTATAATATAACCTTGAACCAAGGTCAACCGAAATTCATCGCCAGAAAACGGTCATTTTAAATTTTATGCATCCTTTTCCATTGCTGTTCATTATTTTCACGAAATAGACATGTCCTATATCCTCCTGCCATACAATGATAGAGGGGGATGAGACATGCTATACATATTTTTATTTGTGCTTTGTATTTTATTATTTATTTTTGGTATGACGATTATTAGATTTGGACTATTTAATTTATCTGCCAATAAGCTGAAATATTGGCTGAAAAAGCTGACAAGCACCCCATTAAAAGGGATGCTGACCGGAACATTCATTACGGCATTATTGCAAAGTAGTTCAGCTGTTATGGTCATTACAATTGGATTGATTTCTGCCCGAATCATGACCTTTCCTCAGTCGATTGGCATTATTCTCGGGACCAATATCGGGACAACCTTTAAAACGGAGCTCATTACATTCAAAATTGACGCTGCCCTTGTTCCATTTGCCATAATTGGAGCTGCACTGATGTTGTTTCGAAACATACGAGCAAGAAGTATCGGTATGCTTTTGTTCGGAATCGCCTCCGTATTTACGGCGATGAAAGGGTTTGAACTATTAGCAAGGCCATTGACCGACATGAAAGCCATTCACCAATTCATTCTTTCCATCAATGATCACACCTTCTTAAGCTTGTTAACAGGCACTATTATAACTGCGATCATCCAATCGAGCACCGCGATGACGGGAATCACGATGGGATTTTTAACAACTGGACTGTTAAAGCTGGATGCCGGCATCGCTATTGTCCTCGGTGCCAATATTGGCACTTGTATTACAGCAGTGATCGCTTCCATTGGCGGGGGTAGTGAATCACGGATGGCCGCCTTTGCTCATGTCTGGCTCAATGTGATTGGTGTCCTTCTGTTTATTCCCCTCATTCCGCTGCTTGCAGAGAATGCCTGGCTGTTGGCAGAAAGAAAAGAGGTTCAACTGGCCCATATAAGTGTCATCTTCAATGTTGTTACCTCACTGCTTGTTTTGCCATTTGCTACAAAATTCGGAGAATTGATATTGTTTTTGCATAATAAAAAAGGACCGAAATAGGTCCTTTCTAGATAGCAGCTTGTTCTTTTGCTAATAACTGATCTTTTAATGAAGAACGACCTTCGATTACGCGAACAAATTGTCCCTCATTATACGGATAGCCTGCTTTTGTTATTTTCACTTTGACAATTTTGCCAATCATGTCTTCTGTAGCCTTGAAGACCACTTTCATATAATTATCTGTATACCCTTCATAAAGACCGGAATTTGGATCTTCTTTGTATTTGTCTTCAGGAATCACTTCAAGAACTTCACCTTCGAATTGGGAAGCATATTCTTTTGCTAATTGGTCAGATAACGCAATTAAGCGGTGAACCCGGTCATTTTTAATTTCTTCATCAATTTGGTTTTCCATTCGCGCGGCAGGAGTTCCAGTCCGCTTAGAATATGGAAAAACATGAAGTTCAGAGAATTTATGTTCCTTTATGAATTGGTAGGTTTCCATAAATTCTTCTTCTGTTTCTCCCGGAAATCCGACAATAACATCCGACGTAATAGCAAGACCTGGAAGTACTTCTTTTAAACGTTCCAATCTTTCCGCGAAAAATTCCATTGTATATTTTCGTCGCATTCTTTTTAGAACGGTATTCGAACCTGATTGAAGCGGAATATGCAAGTGACGAACAATAATATTGGAATGTTTAATTACTTCAATTACTTCATCCGTAATCTGGCTTGCTTCGATAGATGAAATACGCAACCGCTCGATCCCTTTGACTTCAGCCTCCAAATCTTTTAACAGCATGGCAAGGTTATAATCTTTCATGTCTTCACCATAACCGCCTGTATGAATACCTGTCAAAACGATTTCTTTATAGCCTGCATCCACAAGCTGCTGTGCCTGGCGGATAACCTCTTTCGGGTCACGCGATCTCATCAAGCCGCGGGCCCATGGAATAATACAAAAGGTGCAAAAGTTGTTACAGCCTTCTTGAATTTTTAATGAAGCACGGGTTCGATCAGTAAAAGCAGGGACATCTAGTTCTTCATAAACACGGTTTTTCATTATATTTCCTACACCATTGATCGGCTGACGCTCCCGTTTAAATTGCTCGATATATTCAAGCATTTTCACACGATCCTGCGTGCCTACAACTATATCAACGCCAGGAATGGCCAAAATTTCTGCCGGAGATGTTTGGGCATAGCACCCTGTAACACAAATTACAGCATCGGGATTTTTCCTGATGGCCCGGCGAATTATTTGTCGGCTTTTTTTATCTCCGGTATTAGTTACCGTACAAGTGTTAATGACATATACATCGGAAATTGATTCGAAATCAACCCGTTCATAGCCTTCATGCTTAAACAATTGCCAAATGGCTTCTGTTTCGTAGTGGTTTACTTTACATCCAAGTGTATGAAACGCAACTGTTGGCATTCAAAACTCACCTCAGTAGTTCAAAATGATAAGAAATGGCCGCGAGTGAATACAATGGAGCCGTTTCCGTCCGTAATATGCGTGGACCTAATCCGCAAAGAAGAAATCCATGCTCCTTTAAGGCCTGTACTTCTTCAGCGGATAAACCGCCTTCAGGACCAAATACAATAAGGAGTGATTCCCCTTTTTTAATTTGTTGAAGCGTTGACGAAAATACAGAAATTTCGCCATTTCTGCTTTCCTCTTCAAAGGCAGCCAGTTTATATTGAAATTTCTCGCCGTAAGTAAGCAAGTCTTTAAACCTTAACGGACTAATAATTTCCGGAACAGCGGTGCGATGGGATTGTTCAGCAGCTTCTTTGGCGATCTTTTGCCATCTTTCCAATTTCTTTGCAGCTTTTTTCTCATCCCACTTGACGACAGAGCGCTGCGCAGTATATGGGATAAATTGATGGGCCCCCAATTCAGTCCCTTTTTGAATAATCCATTCCAATTTATCCCCTTTTGGCAGCCCGCTTGCGATCGTAACGGAAATCGGTAGTTCCGAATTCTCTTCCTTCCATTGTACAACGTCTGCAACGACTCTTTCATCGGTAATTTCTGCAAGCCGGCAAACAGCTGAGTTTCCTTCAGGGGCTACACAAATGATTGATTCGCCAATATGCATACGCATAACCTTTACAATATGATAATAGTCATCTCCCGTAATGAAAAATCGGCCGTCACTTGCCCCCTGATCTACAAAGTAGCGTTGCACACGATGCACCCTTTCTTCAAACATTTTACTCTTTCTGTTGCTAAATTTATAGAAAAAAATATAAAAAGGGGTAAATCCCCTTTTTTATCATTATAGCCTTTTGGCGATCATTGCAACCCAATCTTCCATTAAAATCGTTTCAGTAATTTCAAAGCCAGCCGCTATTAAGGCATCCTTTACCTGATCTTTTTTAGGATGAATGATTCCCGATGTTATAAATGTTCCGCCTCGTTTCAGAACATTGGCAGCTTGGTCCGTAAATCTTAAAATCACTTCGGCTAAAATATTGGCCACTATGACATCTGAAGAGTTTTCTTCCACATTATCAAGCAGATTGTTTTGCGAAACCGTAATTCGATCATTCACTTTGTTTAATTTGGCATTAATTCTTGCTATGTTTACGGCAACTTCGTCAAGATCATATGCCCGAATGCTTCGCGCCCCAAGCATGGCCGCGGCTATACTCAGAACTCCTGATCCGGTTCCTACATCAATGACCGTATCTCCCGGCTGAACTGTACTTTCAAGTGCTTGAATACACATGACGGTCGTTGGATGTGTTCCGGTACCGAACGCCATCCCCGGGTCCAATTCAATAATCAATTCATCACTGCTGACGGGATTATACATTTCCCACGTTGGCACAATCGTGAACCGTTCAGAGATTTTCACCGGGTGATAATATTTCTTCCAGGCTGTTGCCCATTCTTCTTCATTCACTTCACTAATTGTTACTTTGTTTAGCCCGATATCAATATCATAAATCATAAGATTATTAATGGATTCCTTTATCGCTTCCACCGTTTCTCCCAAGAAACTGTTTACCGGTAGATAAGCCTTTATGATGACGCCTTCTTCCGGATAATCATCTGGATTGAGTTGGTAGATTTCCCCATATTGATCTTCTCTTGTCTTTGTCAGCTCAAAGCGATCTTCAATCACGACTCCGCTTGCTCCGGCTTCGTGCAGGATATTTGATATCGGTTCAACCGCTTCATTTGTTGTGTGGATACTGATTTCAGACCATTTCATTTCTACCAACTCCAATCCTTATTCGCCTTTAAAGGCCCGTTTTACTTTTGAGAAAAAACTTTCTTCATGATCACCCATAGGTGCTGAACCGCTTGCTTCGCCAAATTCTCTAAGCAACTGTTTCTGTTTTTCGCTCAGCTTTGTAGGTGTAATCACCCGCACTTCAATATGCTGGTCACCAATTCCGTAGCCTCGAACATTCGGCACGCCCTTTCCTTTTAAGCGGAATTTGGTTCCCGTTTGTGTTCCTGCCGGTATTTTTAATTTTACTTTGCCGTGCAATGTTGGTACTTCGATTTCCGCACCCAATGCTGCCTGTACAAATGTGATCGGCATTTCACAATAGATGTCATCTTCATCTCTCTCAAAGAACTCATGTCTGCGGACATGGAAGATGACATAAAGATCTCCGGCCGGTCCGCCGTTAATACCGGCTTCTCCTTGTCCAGCCATGCGCAGCTGCTGCCCATCATCAATTCCTGCAGGGATTTTCACATGGATTTTCCGGCGTTTTTTCACTTTGCCAAGCCCGCCGCAAGTGGAACATTTTTGTTTAATTTCCTTCCCTGTACCGTTGCAGTATTGACAAGTCCGGCGATTGACAATTCTGCCAAAAGGAGTATTTTGTTCAACACTAATTTGACCTGTACCATTACAATGCCGGCAGGTTTCCGGTTTTGTTCCTGGTTTTGCCCCTGAACCATGACAGGTTTCACATGTTTCTTCACGAGGAATTTCAATATCGGTTTCCTTACCAAATGCCGCTTCTTCAAAAGAAATAGTCATCGTATATTGCAGGTCGGCACCTTGCCTTGGGGCATTCGGGTCTCTTCTACGCGATCCGCCGCCAAAAAAGGTATTGAAAATATCTTCAAAACCGCCGAAACCGCCAAAATCCGCTCCCCCAAATCCGCCAAATCCTTGATTTGGATCCGCATGACCGAATTGATCATAGTTTGCCCTTTTCTGATCATCACTTAATACTTCATAAGCTTCCGTTATTTCTTTAAATTTTTCGGCTGCATCCGGCTCTTTATTAATATCTGGATGATATTTTTTCGACAGCTTACGATAAGCCTTCTTTATTTCATCTTTAGAAGCGCCCTTGGAAACCCCTAGCACTTCATAGTAATCCCGTTTACTCATGATTACCACTCCCGAATCTGTCACATAAAGATTATTTTAACACCCTAAAGAACTGTATCGCAATAGAAAAACACCATTAGATAAGAAAAGCTTATAGGGCGAAGACAGATTTTTTTCAAAGTTATGCTTTCATATCAGCTAACATAGAAAAAGCCAAAGCCTGCTTAGACTGACTTTGACTTTTTCTAAAACTAACACTAAAAGTAACCGTCAAGCTCTTTTCATCGAGCTATAACAGTATAGACACTCACGATCAAAAAACTATTTGCTATCTTCGAAACAAATCTTGCTTTATTTATCGTCTTTAACTTCTTCAAATTCCGCATCGACTACATTGTCGTTCTTTCCGTCTGTGCTTGAACCGCCTTGAGGCTGTCCCTGTGCCTGCCCTGCAGCTTGTTGATAAAGCTTAACAGTCAAATCTTGGACAATTTGCTGAAGTGCATCCTTTTTCGCACGAATTTCTGAAAGGTCATTTGATTCAATTGCTTTCTTCAGAGCATCTTTTGCTTCATTTGCTTTTGCTACCTCTTGTGCATCTACTTTGCCCTCAAGGTCTTTTAATGTTTTATCTGTCATAAAAACAAGCTGATCTGCTTCATTGCGGAGCTCTGCTTCCTCCTTGCGTTTTTTATCAGCCTCTGCATTCATTTCAGCTTCTTTTACCATCTTTTGAATTTCTTCATCAGAAAGACCTGTTGAAGATTTAATCGTGATTTGCTGTTCTTTATTGGTGCCTAGATCTTTCGCACGAACATTTACAATACCGTTTTTATCAATATCAAACGTTACCTCAATTTGCGGTACTCCGCGCGGTGCCGGCGGTATATCGGACAACTGGAAGCGGCCCAATGTTTTATTATCCGCTGCCATCGGACGCTCACCTTGAAGAACATGGATATCAACTGCAGTTTGGTTGTCAGCGGCAGTTGAGAAAATTTGTGATTTTGATGTTGGAATTGTTGTATTACGCTCAATTAATTTTGTAAATACGCCACCCATTGTTTCAATTCCAAGTGAAAGTGGTGTTACGTCAAGCAAGACAACATCTTTAACATCCCCTGTAATAACGCCGCCTTGGATTGCTGCCCCCATTGCTACTACTTCATCCGGGTTTACCCCGCGGTGAGGTTCTTTTCCAGTTGCTTTTTTAATCGCTTCCTGAACGGCCGGAATACGGGTAGAACCACCGACAAGAATAACCTTATCGATATCAGCAGCTGTTAATCCCGCATCACTTAATGCCTGACGGGTCGGGCCCATTGTCCGTTCAACTAAATGAGCGGATAGTTCCTCGAATTTTGCTCTTGTCATCGTTACATCAAGGTGAAGCGGGCCAGAAGGACCAGCTGTTATAAACGGCAGAGATATTTGGGTGGAAGTTACACCAGAAAGATCTTTTTTCGCTTTTTCAGCGGCATCTTTCAATCGCTGTAATGCCATTTTATCTTGAGAAAGATCAATGCCGTTTTCCTTTTTGAATTGTTCAACGAGATAATCGATAATGACTTGGTCAAAATCGTCACCGCCTAGACGGTTATCCCCAGCAGTAGCTTTTACTTCAAATACGCCGTCGCCAAGTTCCAAAATGGAAACGTCGAAAGTACCGCCGCCAAGGTCGTAAACAAGGATAGTTTGATCTTGATCCGTTTTATCCAAACCATAAGCAAGTGCTGCAGCAGTCGGTTCATTGATAATCCGTTCTACTTCCAGGCCGGCAATTTTACCAGCATCTTTCGTTGCCTGACGCTGTGCATCGTTAAAGTAAGCCGGAACTGTAATAACTGCTTTTGTAACCGGTTCGCCAAGATAATCTTCAGCATATGATTTTAAATATTGAAGAATGATCGCAGAGATCTCTTGAGGAGTATACTTCTTCCCTTCAATTTCCACCTTGTAATCGGAGCCCATATGGCGCTTAATTGAAATAATCGTATTCGGATTGGTAATTGCTTGGCGCTTTGCAACTTCTCCAACCTGGCGTTCGCCATTTTTGAAGGCGACTACAGATGGAGTCGTGCGGTTTCCTTCCGGGTTAGGAATAACTTTTGCTTCCCCGCCTTCAAGTACAGCAACACAAGAGTTAGTTGTACCAAGGTCGATCCCGATAATTTTACTCATAACTATTTCCTCCTTAAAAAATGATATGTAAAACTATGATTGGTTTACCTTCACCATTGCAGGCCGGATAACCCGATCTTTTAATAAATAGCCTTTTTGGAATTCTTCGATCACAATATTTGCCCCGAAGTTTTCATCTTCACCTTGCATAACGGCATGATGCTTGTGGGGGTCAAACTCTTTGCCGACCGCTTCAATGATTTCAATGCCTTCTTTTTTCAAAGCGTCTATAAGGCTGCGGTAGACCATATCCATACCTTGAAGCAAAGTCTTTGTTTGATCATTGTCAGCTTCGACTGCCAATGCTCTTTCAAAGTTATCTATAACAGGAAGTAAATCCGTAATCAGTTTTTGTGCCCGATATTTTTCACTTGCTTCTTGTTCTAATCTTGTACGTCTGCGGAAGTTATCAAAATCAGCCTGCAGGCGCAAATAACGGTTTTCCATTTCTTCCAATTGTGCTTTTAAGTTGTTAATTTCCTGAAGTTTTTCTTCCTGGTCATTTGGTATTGATTCCGCTTTTTGATTTGACTGAACAACCTCATCAGCTTCATTTTCTCCAGTAAGTTCAACATTTTCTTGGTTTTCCATTTCTTCATTTAGTGAAGATTTTTTTTCATTCGTCAACTTACTCACCTCCCTTAAATGTTTTTTTCATTTATCATAAAGATACATAATGACATGGTAATATGGGTGAAATGACAAGAATTTCACCCTTACTCAATATTGCCAGTGTCATTCACTTTGATACAATTTAGTTAAAACTGCAGTTAAATCTCTGCTGAAAAATTGCAGTAAACTAATCACCCGCGAATACTCCATCCTTGTAGGACCAAGAATTGCAATCGTGCCGAGTTTTTCATCCCCCGCGGAATAAGTGGCCGTGATCAGGCTACATTCTTCCATCGCGCTAATATTATTCTCACTGCCAATCTTTACATGGATTCCTTTTGCGTTGTTTCTTAAATTGGAGATCCATTCTTCCTGGTCAATGATGGTCAGCAAATTACGTATCTTTGTAATATCATGAAATTCCGGCATGCTTAACATATTCATCTTGCCGCCAAAAAAAAGTTTTTCCGTGACCGGCACCTTTAACAGCTGGGCGAGCGTGTGGAGCATCACGTCATGTTCATGAATATGCTGCTTTAACAACACAGCCACTTCTTTATAAATTTTATCGTTTAAGTCCTCAACCGGTACCCCTGTTAAACGTTCATTTAAGATATTGACGATTTTTTCAATATCGCTGGCATCAACCGAAGCCGGCAACGACAATGTTCTGTTCTCGACATGTCCTGTATCTGTTACGAAAATGGCCACTGCTGTATCTTTATTTAAAGGAATGATTTGAATCTTTTTTAATTTATTTTCGCTGACAGCTGGTCCTAGCACAATAGATGTGTAATTCGTCAGGTCAGACAAAATCTTTGCCGATTTTTGAATGATTTTTTCAAATTCAAAAATCTTTTCAGCAAAAATCGATTTAATAACAGAAATGTCGTGCTTTGTTAACACTTGAGGCGAAAGCAAATGATCGACATAGTATCGATAACCTTTTTCAGATGGAACACGACCTGATGAAGTATGCGTCTTCTCTAGGTAACCCATTTCTTCAAGATCGGCCATTTCATTACGGATGGTTGCCGAACTAAAAGTAATTCCTTCTTTTTTCGACAAACTTCTAGAGCCGACAGGTTGTGCAGATCGAATAAAGTCATCAACGATAACCTGAAGAATTAACAATTGACGATCTGTTAACAACTAGCATCACCTCTGTTAGCACTCATCAATTGAGAGTGCTAATTATACTAATAAATTATCAAAAAGGAGGGATAGTGTCAATCTATAAACTCCTTAAAAACACAAAAACTAAACAACACCTAAAAAAACTTGGAACACTTCATTTCCTAAAAGACGTCCCTGTTTAGTTAAATATATATAATCATCCTTCACTTCTATCCATTGTTTCGCGAGTAATTCGTTTATTGGATCTTCAAATAACTGTAAGGGATTCTTGGCAAATTTTCTATTAAAATGGGTAATCGATATCCCTTTCGTTTTCCGCAATCCTAAGAACATTTCTTCCTCCATTTGCTCTGCCAACGTCACATAATGATTTTCTATGATCGGTTCTCTGCCGCTGTTAATCTTCTCAATATATTTTTTAACCGGACCGATATTCGATCTTCTAAATCCATTTACATAACTATGGGCTCCTGCGCCAAAACCATAATAGAATTCGTTATTCCAATAGGTTAGGTTATGCTTGCTTTCATAGCCAGGCTTAGCAAAATTGCTGATTTCATATTGACGGAAACCGTGTTTTTCCATTTCTTCCATAAGCATTTCATACATCTGTGCTTCGATATCTTCACCTGGCGTCGGCAGTTTTCCTTTCTTCATTAAATTATAAAATACAGTTTTGGGTTCAATCATTAATGAATAGGCCGAATAATGAGGAATATCCAGAGAAAAAGCTTCTCTTAATGTTTCTTTAAAATCAGCAATAGTTTGCGTTGGCAAACTAAACATAAGGTCGACACTTATATTATCAAATCCAACTTTTTTCGCAGCCGTAACTGTTTGATACACATCTTCTGAGCGGTGAACCCGGCCGATTCGTTCTAATAAATCATGATTAAAAGTTTGAACACCTAAACTGAGACGGTTGACGCCCGCATCCTTTAATATTTGCAGTTTATTTTTCGTTAAATCACCCGGATTGGCTTCAAAAGTAAACTCAACTATCCCGTTTTGCGGAAGAGTGCGGTTCATAATTTGGCAAAACCGATCAAGCTGACGCTCATTCAAGGAAGTCGGTGTACCGCCGCCAACAAAAATAGTCTTTAGGCCATCAGTCGGAAAAGCTTCAAGCGTCATGATGATTTCTTTTTCAATGGACTTTAAATAGTCATCGACAGGCTGCCCTTTTAAAAATACCTTATTAAAATCGCAATAATGGCAAATATGTTCGCAAAATGGTATATGAAGATAGGCCGCTTTAATCATTTTATTTAATACACCTTCTATTCTTAGTAACAAAAAGAGGCAGGAAACCCCGTCAATAAAGGCATCCTTACCTCCTTTTTGTGATTATTTCTTGGAATTATTATCGTCCATTTTTAAAACAGCCATAAACGCTTCTTGTGGTACCTCAACAGAGCCGACCTGCTTCATCCGTTTTTTACCTTCTTTTTGCTTTTCAAGCAATTTCCGTTTTCGGGATATATCTCCCCCGTAACATTTGGCCAACACGTTTTTCCGCATCGCCTTGATGGTCGAACGTGCAATTATTTTCGTACCAATTGCCGCCTGAACAGGAACTTCAAATTGCTGTCTCGGTATTAAATCTTTCAGTTTCTCAACTATGACCTTCCCGCGCTCATATGCAAAATCTTTATGAACAATAAAACTTAAAGCATCAACGGTTTCCCCGTTTAACAGGATATCCATCTTCACAAGTTTGGATGGTTTATAGCCAATCAATTCATAATCAAATGAGGCGTACCCTTTTGTACTTGATTTGAGCTGGTCAAAGAAATCATAGACGATTTCAGAAAGAGGAATTTCATAAATAATGCTGACTCTCGTTTGATCCAAGTATTGCATATCAATAAAGATTCCGCGCTTATTCTGGCATAGCTCCATAATTGCACCGACATAATCATTTGGCGACATGATCGTGGCTTTTACATACGGCTCTTCCACCCGATCGATTTTTTGCGGTTCAGGCATATTCGACGGGTTGTCCACATTCATCTGTTCCCCATCAGTCAAATAGACATGATAAATTACACTTGGTGCAGTAGTAATTAAATCAATCTTAAATTCCCGCTCAATCCGCTCCTGGATAATTTCCATGTGAAGAAGTCCAAGGAAGCCGCAGCGGAAACCAAAGCCCAATGCTTGTGATGTCTCCGGTTCGAATTGCAGGGCGGAATCATTTAATTGCAGTTTTTCCAACGCTTCACGCAAATCATTAAACTTGGACGTATCAATCGGATAAAGACCGCAATAGACCATTGGGTTTAATTTCCGATAGCCGGGAAGCGGTTCGGCTGCGCCGTTTTTGGCATTTGTAATCGTATCCCCGACCCTTGTATCACTGACATTCTTTATCGAGGCAGTTAAAAAACCAACATCCCCTACAGACAATTCATCGCGCTGTACAGCCTTTGGGGTAAGCACACCAACTTCAGTGACTTCGAATTCTGCCCCAGTTGCCATCATTTTGATCTTATCTCCAACTTTGACAGTGCCGTCAACCACACGAATATAAGCGACCACTCCGCGGTATGCGTCATAAAGCGAGTCAAAGATCAGCGCTTTTAACGGAGCATCCGGATCTCCGGAAGGCGCTGGAACCCTTTCAACCACCTGTTCCAAAATTTCCTCAATGCCAATTCCAGCTTTTGCCGAAGCTAAAACAGCCTCGGAGGCATCCAAGCCGATGACCTCTTCGATTTCATTTCGCACTCTTTCTGGATCAGCGCTTGGCAAATCAATTTTATTAATGACCGGCAGGATTTCCAAATCGTTATCCAGCGCCAAATAAACATTTGCCAATGTCTGTGCTTCAATTCCCTGCGCCGCATCAACGACCAGGATCGCCCCTTCACAGGCAGCAAGACTCCGGGAAACCTCGTACGTAAAGTCGACATGTCCCGGCGTGTCAATTAAGTGGAAAATATATTCTTCGCCATCCTTTGCTTTATACTTAAGCTGAACGGCATTTAATTTAATTGTGATTCCGCGTTCTCTTTCCAAATCCATCGAGTCCAGAAGCTGATCTTTCATTTCCCGAGATGAGAGCGCATTAGTTTTTTCTAAAATTCGGTCGGCTAATGTTGATTTTCCATGATCTATGTGAGCAATAATCGAAAAATTTCTGATTTTCTCTTGCCTTTTGAGTCTTTCTTCTCTGTTCATCTTGTTCACTCCTGCTATACTCGCACACGTACACTAGTCTTGATTATATCAGCAGGAGAAACAAGATTCAATCAAAAGTGAGAGCACCCGGTTTTGAATGGTTGAACAGGTGCTTTTCACTTTCATTTCGTTATATTATCAATGAATTTTGCCGAGGCATGGGTTAGACCATCTGACATTTTCTTTCCAATCGATGAGAATAAGTTTGCGGAATATAGTTCTTCCAGCTTTTTCTTTTTCGCTTGAATATCGTGGCTTAAAGGTCCGATTCCTTTCTTATCTGTTGCTTTGAGTAAAGTGGTATGTTTGAAATCACTATTGCCCTTTGTTTTTTGAATTCCGTTACTAGCCATCTGCATCCCTGTTAATACTGCAATAAACAAAATAGAAGCCAAACAAAATGTTTTCAATATGAACATCTTCATATGAAATGTGCTCCTTTAAATTCATTCTAGTAAATCTTATGCATTACTAGAGATGATAGAACTAATTTTGGCAGTTATCTCGTATAGTAACCAGCATTTTCTTGGTCCACGTTGCTGTGGAGAGAGGAATTCAGTCCATTGGCAATTAAATTGGCCATATCTTCAATAAACACATCTACTTCCTTTGGTGTTACCATTAAGTTATGGCCTAACGGCGACAATACTTCATAGATTAACTTTCGCTTCTCATCCTCCGGCAATGTACCAATGATGCCAAGGAATGTTTTTCGATGCTGTTCATCCGGCAAATCCTGTTCTGTCAGCTTTCGGCCTTCGCCAAAACTCATTCCGGCTGGTGCCAGCGCCCTTGATGGCCTGTTTCCTTCCCGCATTTCTTTGCCAAAATGTTTCAAGATATAGTCAATGGTATCACTAGTAATGGATACAGCATCAACCACTGTCGGAACACCTATAGCAAAAACCGGAATCCCTAACGTTTCTTTACTTAATTCTTTCCGTTTATTACCTACCCCCGAACCGGGATGAATGCCTGTATCAGATATTTGAATTGTCGAATTCACGCGGTCGATAGAGCGGGATGCTAAAGCATCAATCGCAATAACGAAATCAGGCTTCGTTTTTTCCACTACCCCAAAAATAATATCGCTTGTCTCGATTCCGGTCAGCCCCATAACGCCAGGTGAAAGGGCACTGACAGAACGAAACCCTTTTTCCACATGTTCCGGTTGAAGTTGAAATAAATGCCTAGTGATCAACAAGTTTTCGCAAACCATCGGTCCGAGGGCGTCCGGGGTAACATTCCAATTCCCCAAACCGACAATTAGGCAGGAATCCGTTTTTTTAATGCCGCTCGATTCCAAAAAGCGGGAAAACTCCGCAGCAAAAACGGCTTCCACCTTTTGCTGCAAGTCCGTGTCTTGTTCACGGATTCCTTGAACTTCAAGTGTCAAGTATCTTCCTGCTTTCTTGCCAAGCTGTTTTTCTCCTTGTTCTGTTACTTCTACTAAAGAGATTTTTATATCATCGACATCTTTTTCCTTAATAATCACGCCTTCAACCTGGGAAAGATTTTCCCCCTGTTCAACTGATTGCGCGAGCAGCATTTCTCTTGCTTCAATTGCCAAATCGGTTCGAACCGAATATTTGCTTAAATCAATCGCTTCCTTCATGGATCCAACCTCCTATAAAGACTGCCTGCAGAAACTACTTCCTATTTTTCCCCTTAAGAAATAAAACATGCAAGGAAAAATACTTAACGCAGGTGAAATTTCCGTATTGCAATATAGGTTTTCGTTTGTTAAAATATCTCTTGTTGCAAATATTTATTTATGAATGCTAGTCGAGTTCATATAGTCTCGATTCTTTGTAGGAGGTGAATGGAATGCCTAATATTAAATCTGCAATTAAACGCGTAAAAACAAGCGAAGCTCGTAATGCAAAAAATACAATGGAAAAATCCGCAATGCGTACGGCTATTAAAAAAGTAGAAGCTGCTGTTACTCTTAAAGATGCAGCTGCTGCAAAAGAAGCTTTAGTAGTTGCATCAAGCAAACTGGACAAAGCTGCAAGAAAAGGACTTATCCACAAAAACGCGGCTGCCCGCAAAAAATCTCGTTTAGTGAAAAAAGTAAACGGCCTTTAATAAAAAACGATTCCTTTTTTAAGGAATCGTTTTTTATTAAAAGTAAAGAAAGTATAAATTTTAACTTCGAAAATTGTCCAGCGCAAGCGTCCAAGCCCCTCGGGACAAAAACCAGATGCCCTAAAAGTCCAAAAAACAGACTTTTAGGGCTGAAGAACATTTGCCTGTCGGGGCTAACCAAGCGCTTGCGCTTTTCTTATTTATTCAATTGAAATAACAGCATTTCCATCACCAGCGATTTATTCATGCCGCCAGTTTTCACTTTGTAATCGGCGTCAGCAAGCAGATCAATTAACTGCACAAGTTCTTCGTCCTTAAACCGGGAAGCTTGTCCAAGGGCTAGCTTTACCCGAAATGGATGGGTCTTAAGAAATCCGGCAATTTGCTGCTGACCATACCCTCTCCTGGAAAGCTCTTTCGTCTGATAGATCAACCTAAATTGAGCGGAAATTAGCGCTAATATTTTGATCGGTTCTTCATTTTGCTTTAAAAGATCATAATAAATCCTGAGCGCCTCATCAGGCTTCTTCTGCACCACTTTATCAATCAATGTAAAAATATTTTGCTCAAGCGTCCTTGCCGCTAGTTTTTCGACTATTGCTGTATTTATCTGTTTTTTATTAGCTGCATATAAAGAAAGCTTTTCAATTTCACTTGAGAGCATAAACATATTTGTTCCGACAAGCATCAGCAAAAGTTCAATTGCCTCTGGCTCAATTTCAACGCTAAATTGCTTCGCCCTTTGTTTGATCCAATTCTTTAACTCCTGTTCGTTTAACTTTTTCGCTTCTACTATTTCCGCGTTTCTTTTAAGCTCTTTCGTGATTTTTTTCCGTTCATCCAGCTTTTCATATGGAGCCATGATCACCAAAACGGTATATGGGGCGGGTTCTTTTAAATAGGCCTCCAGCCTTTCCACATTATGAGCAGCCTTTTCTTTTGACTTCTCCGCCGTTAAGAAAACAGGATTATGAAGCAAAACCACTTTCCGTTCACCAAAAAAAGGAAATGTTTCGGCATCTTCTAACGCAAGTTCAACTGGCGTTTCTTCTAAATCATAGACAGAATAGTTTAAGTCCATTTCTTCTTCAGTTAAGGCCGATTTCAGCAATAAATCCTTCGTTTCATTGATTAAAAACGCTTCTGTTCCATATACTAAATAAATAGGAGCAAATTCCCTTTGTTTCATTTTACGCCAAATATCGAATACCATGTTCAAGCTCCCCTTCAATTCACTCTATACTATCGTAATGAAGCGGAGATTGTTTGACAAGTATAAGCTTAAAATGATAAAGGGAACTGGCATGCGCTAAGAAATGCCAATTCCCGATCTATATTGAACGCCAGTATAACAGCCCTAGGATCTATTATGATCTGGCGGAGTACCATATTGTAATCATTATTTTGACCTTTTGAGGGTATAACTATTTTGACAACTCTTGTAAGTATAGGAAAGCAATTCGAGGATACTGGATTTTTTTTCAAAAATCACTTATACTATGTTTAAAATAGGAGGGGTTGCGCGTGAACGAATTTGAAAAAAATGTGCAAAGTAAACGAAACGATGCAATTGATTCAGGGGTAGGTTTTGGCGTTTCTTTTGTTTTTTTTGCTATTATATTCATCATCGCAACAGTTGTTAAGCAAATTGGTTCATAAAATAATTCATCATTCTAAGAGGCTGTAAGTTTGGACAGCCTCTTTATTCAATTGATAGTATATTCTATTGTAAGAAGGGGAAAAAGGTTCCTTTTCTACAGAAAAAGCGATAAGTGATGGCTCCCTGTAAATCCGTTCGGTAAATGCTGACATTTTCTTGTTTCAGCAGCTGCAAAACTTCTTGATGAGGATGGCCAAACCGGTTCTTTTCACCTGCAGAAATAAGCGCCACCCGGGGTTTTGCTTGCTTGATAAACAACGGGCTGCTCGAAGTCCTGCTGCCATGGTGTCCTGCTTTTAACACATCAACGTGTAAGTTTGGAAAATTCTTAATAACTCTCTCCTCTCCCGCTTGGTCAAGATCACCGCCAAAAAACCAACTGAAACCATCAATTTGTGCCAGAATAGTTAATGATCCGCTGTTCCGCCCCCCACTAAAATTCCGTTCTGGTGAAAGGATCGTAAATGTATTCTCTCCGCTCTCCCATTGCATTCCTTTTGATCCCTTAATGACCGGAATTCCTTTTAACTTTGCTGCATTTATGATTCTCTTCTCGGTTTCTGATTCCTCTGCCACATCCGGCAGAACAATTTGTTTGACCTTGAGCTCGTTCATAATGGATAAACTGCCGCCTATATGATCCAGATCCCCATGCGTAAGGATCAGCTTATCAAGTTTAGTAATTCCCTTTGATTTTAAAAAAGGGACAACTATATCTCTTCCAACTTCAAACGACTTTTCACGCTGTTTCCATTTTTCTTCAGAAAATTGCAATGTTCCCCCGGTATCAATCAAATAATTTCCCTTTCCAAATGGCAGATGAATCAAAATACTATCTCCCTGGCCTACATCAATCATGGTCACTTCACCGAACGGATTAAGCCAATTCCATATGGGTTGCAGTGTAAACAGTAAAATACTGCAAAAAAACAAATTCCTTTTCCATTTAACGTGAAATTTTGACTCCCATATATAAAAAATCAGTGAAATCAGAAAACCATAAATTAGTAAAAACAAGAAATTCGGCCGGCCGGGAACAAACTGTCCCAAAGGGACATGACTAAAAATCCCGATCAGCTGATTAGAAAAATGAATCACTTTTTCAAAAAGAGTGATCAAAAGCTGAGGAGTTTTTCCAAACAGAAGTTGAATGAAAAACAGTATGTACAAACCAGGCATATAAATAAATGAAAAAAGTGGAATGTAAAGCAGATTGGCTAAGAGGCTGGTAATTGGCATTTGAAAGTAATGGTATAGTAAAAATGGCATAGCTGCTAATTGGGCTGTAATAGAGGTGGCCAGCATTTGGGAGACATTACTTTGCTCATTAATTAAGATTCGCTGTACTGACAATATGATCGCCAAACTAACGGTAAAAGAAAGCTGAAAGCCAATATCGAAAATAATAAAGGGGTCGTAAAACAAATAGAGAATAAAAGCCAAACTGATGGCATCAATAGAAATCAGCTTTAACCTGTGTTTCCACTTTGACGCGATTAACACAAGAAAAATCATCAAGCAGGAACGATTGACAGATGGCGAGGCTCCGGTAAGGAGAGCATAAATAGGTAAGATCGCGAGCAGAAAACTTTCCATAAACTGTCTTGTAAATCCGATTCGAATTCCTAAATAAAAGACCATTCCGATTAATAATGACACATGAAGTCCAGATATCGCAAGCAAGTGGACAATCCCGGTTTTTTGGTAATCATTAAGTAATTCGGGATCCAACATACTTCGATCTCCAAATATTAACGCCGCTGACAACGAAGCAATTTCTGACGGAAAATGTGTTTCAAGATAATGGATGCCAAAAAAACGAAGCTGTTTCACAAAAACAATTGGAGAAGATTTCTGAGCTGAACAATTTTGCAGCGGATTATTTCCAGAATTGACAATCCAGTAAATCTGATTCATTGCCAAATACTCCCGGTAATTAAACCCATTTGGGTTTTTGGCTATTTTGGGTTTCGCCAAGGTACCTGACACTAAACAAAAGCTATTATAAAAGGAAATATTTTCTAAAACATGTTTCTCTTCCTCCGATTTGATGGTATAGCGGATTAACAGCTTTTCATTATACTGTGCGTCTTTAGCCGTTATTTGCAGTAAGTCACCGTCAATTTTCGGGTCGTCGATGTATTGAAGATGAAATGAAGTTTTTGTTTCAGGGATGTTGGAATGATTGGTTCGAATGGCCTTATAACTGACAAGCAGAAATATCACGATAATAACCATGATAGCGATGAACTGCCGTTTCGTAAAACGTTTATATTGATATAAAAAGTAAAAATAAATCAATGTGAGGATAAAAAAAGAAGGATGCACTAACAAGCTGAGAACGGTTAGTAAGGCGGCAATAGCATAAAATAGACTTTTTCCATTCATACAAATCTTCTCCATTAGCGGGATTTGCTTTTTAGCTTTAAGGAACGTTGATCGCCGGCTTGGAAAATGCCGGCGAATTGATGAGGATTTAATGATGAATTGTTCGGAAATCAATGACTTCTTCGGTTAACTCAACCTTTTCTACCTTTACACCTGCCTGTTCAAACAGTTCAAGTGCATATGGATGATTTTTATAATCTTTGGCATAATAAACCGTTTTGATTCCTGCTTGAATAATAGCTTTGCAGCACTGCAGACATGGAAAATGTGTCACATATATTTCTGCTCCATCTGTCGGCACGCCAAACTTGGCACATTGCAAGAGGGCGTTCATTTCCGCGTGAATTGTTCGTACGCAATGATTATCAATTACATAACAGCCTTTATCGATACAGTGATCTCCTCCTGCAATCGAGCCGTTATATCCACCGGCAATAATCCGCTTATCCCTGACAATCGTAGCTCCTACAGTCAGGCGTGTGCATGTGCTTCTTAATGCAAGCAAATGACTCTGTGCCATAAAATATTGATCCCACGAAATCCGGTTCACATTCTCCACTCCCTTAAGACATTTCACCTTTAGTGTAACGGCGTTTGGACAAATCGGTCAAATCCAAAATGATTAAACTTCAATTAAATCTTTTAACTTTTCAAACGTTTTATCACCAATTCCACTAATATTCTTTAAGTCATCAATCTTCTTAAACGGGCCGCTTTTTTCTCGGTAATCAATAATCGCTTTTGCCTTTGCCGCACCTACTCCCGGTAAAGTTTGCAGCTGGGTCTCGTCTGCTTTATTTAAATTGACTTTCGTTTGATTTTTAGTGGGATTCCCCGGTGAAGCAGCGGTTTTTCCATTATTGGCTGTATTGCCGTTGCTCGGAAGTGCTTGGGGCACCTCATCCTTTGCCGGTATATAAATCACCATTTCATCCTTTATATGTTCAGCAAAATTGACTTGACTTTGATCTGCCTTATCTGTCAACCCTCCGGCCCGGTTAATCACATCATTTACCCGCTCCCCTTGATTCGCCTGATAAACCCCCGGCAGTTTTACCTGCCCCTTTACATCGACCATCACTTGGTCAGACTGTTTGTCTTTCGCTGTTTGTTTTGTATTGTCTGTTTTCTTTTTCTGGATTTGCGGCTTCGTCTCAAAGCCCTGCATTTGATTCGCTGCTGGTACTTGGGCATCATGTCCGAAAAAATAATATAAACCAAATGCTGCAATTACAATGACTAGCAATCCATACATTTTATGTTCCATCAGCCATTCTTTCAATTGAACCATCCTTTCTAAAGGTATATTTCCCTAATGCTATTCATAATGTTATAAAAGAAACCTGCATGCGAAGGAGGGTCGGACTATGAATCTAGGTTTTATTGGTACCGGTAATATGGGAACAATTCTGGTGGAGGCTTTAGTTGAGGGAAAAGCCATTTCCCCTTCTTCAATAACGATTACAAACCGAACAAAAGCAAAAGCAATGGTGCTTAAAGATAAATATAGTGGTCTAAAGGTCGCAGGCGATGCAAAAGAGGTGGCAGCCAAGTCTGATTTAGTATTTATTTGTGTAAAACCACTGGACGTTACGACAGTGCTTGATGACATTCATCCATACATGACAAAGGAAAAATGCCTAATTTCTATTACAAGTCCTATCAATACATGTCAAATTGAGAGTAAGATCGCCTGCTCCGTGGCCCGGGTCATCCCCAGCATTACGAATCGGGCATTATCAGGAGTATCATTAATTTCGTATGGGGAAAATTGCCGGAAGGAGTGGCGAGATAGAATTGACCTGATAATGGAGAAAATCTCAAAGCCAGTTCATATTGATGAAAAAATTACGAGGGTTGCTTCAGACATCGTCAGCTGCGGACCTGCCTTCTTCTGTTATCTGCTTCAGGCATTTATTCTCGCCGCCGTGAAAGTGACGGAAATCGATGAAAAAACAGCCACCATTCTAGCAAGTGAAATGATTGTTGGACTTGGCGAATTGATTAAACAAGGAGTTTATACATTACCATCTCTTCAAGAAAAGGTAATTGTCAAGGGTGGGATTACCGGTGAAGGGATCAAAATAATGGAAAAGGAACTTGGCAGTCTTTTTGAACACTTATATAAAGCAACACATAACAAGTTTAAAGAAGAATTAGAAAAGGTAGAGCTGCAGTTCTCTTCTCACTAATTCGCTTTTTTCTTCTAAATTCCTGCAATTTTTTTTAAAATAGCCATCTTTTTGTGATAAAAGATGGCTATTTTGCCGCAACAAAAAAAATTCTTTCTGACTGTTCTTCCGGTGTACCTGATCCGAAATCAGCACTGATTTCCAAAATGGTAAATCCTGCTTCTGTTAGCCACTGTGAATATTGGTCAATCGAAAATGTCCGCTGAAAGTGAAGCTCATCAAAGCGGTCATATTTCTGAGATTGTTCATCGAAGACAAAAAAACTTAACTCATGTTCTACACTGTTTGGATATTCTCCAGGGAAACTATTCCAAATATAAGCAATTTCTTCATCATTTTGAGCAAAGGTTTGCCCTGAGAAAATATTGGTTATCTTATAAAGGGAATGAACATCAAATAGAAAAAGACCGTCTGGTTTTAATGACTGAAATACGTGAACGAAAGTCGCCACTACCTCTTTTTCAGATTCTAAATAATTTAAAGAATCACAGAAAATGCCGATGACATCAAAGTGCTCAAGCCCCTCTAATTCGGCCATATTTTGCTGATAAAATGGAATTTGGACACCTTTCTCCGCCGCTTTTGCCTGTGCGACCGCAAGCATGTCTTCAGATAAATCGACACCGGTCACATCAAATCCAGCTTCTGCAAAACGGATAGAAAGTTCCCCTGTCCCGCAGGCCAAATCAAGGAAACGCAAGCGTTCATGGTGATTATAATATTTTGCCGCCATATCCTTTACAAATCGAACCCACTCGTCATACGGGGCATCCTTCATCAACTCATCATAAAGGTAGGCAAATTGTTTGTAACTCATGAATTTAACACACTCAATATATCTACTTTTGGCGCATCGCCCCAAAGCCGTTCTAAATTATAATAGCTTCTTTCATCGCGATGAAACACATGAGCAACAACATCGCCTAAATCAACTAAGACCCACCTGGCCTCCTCAAAGCCTTCCATTCGTTTCACAGAAAAGCCATTTTCCTCTGCTTTTTCCTTTATTTCTCCGGCAATGGCCTGTACTTGTTTATCAGAATTCCCATGACAAATAACGAAATAATCAGCGATTAATGAAATCCCCTTCATATCGAGCGCTAGAATATCCTCCGCCCTTTTATCATCAGCCGCTTTAACGGCAATTTTAAGCAATTCTTGATTGTCCATCAATCAATCCTCCTATTTTTAAGTAAATCATTATACGTATAAAATGTGTCAGGATACACGGTTTGATTTTTTTTCAATAAGAATATTATCGTATTTTGAATGGATTTTATTAAAGCTAGATCCAAGTTCTTGCGAGCCAATTCCCTAACCTCATCCACTCCGGGGAAATGACGTCCCGGCTCGATATAATCGGCCAAATAGATGATCTTTTCCAATAATGTCATTCCGGGTCTGCCGGAGGTATGAAAGCGGATTGCAGCTAAAATTTCGGGGTCTGTCACTCCAGCCTCTTTTTCAACCAAATAGGAGCCCACTGGTGCATGCCATAACTCAGCATTATAGTCAAGCAAATCCCTGGGAAATCCTTGTGACAGTATGATTTCTTTCATTTCTTCCTTTGGCCGGAATTTGGCATAGTCGTGGAATATCGCGGCAAGTTCAGCCTTTTTTTCATCAGCATCGTACAATTTTGCCAAAGAAATAGCTGTTTCCATTACTCCAAGCGTATGTTGATAGCGATGGTCTGTCAATTGCTTCTTTACAAGTTCTAATGCTTTTTCACTTTCCATATAAATGCCTCTCTTTAATAAACTCTATTACAGCATCCGGCATTAAATATTTTACTGATTTGCCGTCTTTTAATCTTTCTCTGATCATGCTGGACGACACTTCAAATGCGGGAACATCCACATAAAGAATCGGATATTCTGTTAGACAACTGTATGACGGTCTTTTGACACCGACAAATTGGACAAGAGCGATTAATTCATCGATTTGTTTCCATTTTGGCAAATATTCAATCATGTCCGCACCGATAATGAAATAAAACTGATGATCTTTGTATTGTTCCCGAATCATTCTTATCGTATCAATCGTATAAGACGGACCTGTTCTTTCCAATTCAATAGTTTGTATATCAAACACCGGATTTCCGTTTAACGCCCTTTTAAGCATTTCCATACGATCTTCATTTGTTATCGAACATGATTTCTTCTTATGTGGAGGGTCTTGATTTGGTATAAACCAAATTTTATCCAACTTCAGGGCAGAAAGAACCTCATTGGCGATCAATAAATGTCCATTATGAGGCGGATCAAATGTTCCGCCTAAAATGCCGATTTTATTCATCCTAAAGTCTCCTTATGGAAGCGTAATTTGTTTATGTTCCACTGATTCTTTATATAAAACAATTGTATTTCCGATTAATTGAACCAGTTCCGCTCCTGTTCCGGCAGTAAGTTCCTCTGCAACAACGGTTTTATCATCCTCGCAATTTTGCAGTACACTCACTTTTAACAACTCTCTTGCTTCAAGTGCGTCCGCAATTTGTTTTATCATATTTTCATTAACGCCGCCCTTTCCCACTTGAAAAATCGGATCCAAGTGATGGGCCTTTGATCGTAAAAATCGTTTTTGTTTACCTGTTAACATGTTGCCCTCCTAGTTGAGTAAAAATAGTTTCCCTCATTCTTTCAACATCAGGGAATATTCCAGTCCATTTTTCAAAAGCAAGTGCCCCCTGAAACACAAACATTTCGATTCCATTTTGGGTTTTTCCCCCATTTTGCCTTGCTTTTTGTAAAAACTGTGTTTCCAGCGGATTGTAAATAATATCACAAACAATTGTCCCCGGCTTCATCCCATTTAAGGTAAGCGGCTGTTCAAAAGCTTTTGGTGACATGCCAATCAATGTTGTTTGAATGATTACATCATATAGAGCCAGGTTTTTCTCGGCCGCATCTAATGAATATGCGTTAGAAGAAATGGGATAAGGACACGCTTCAATCAGGCTCTCTGCTTTTGTAATTGTCCGGTTCGTAATATCAATTACCTGCGGATTTTCTTTTGCCAGTGTAAAATAAATCGCCCGGGCTGCCCCGCCTGCCCCAATGATTAAAACGTTTTTCCCTTTTAATGAAGACATTAATACATTTAATCCCCTTAAAAAACCAACCCCGTCTGTATTATAGCCGATTAGTTTTCCGCCATCGTTCACGACTGTATTAACAGCTCCAATACTGGCTGCCAGCTCATCTACCTCATCAAGAAAGGGAATAATCTTGCTTTTATAAGGTACTGTTAGATTAAATCCTCCGACACCGAGTGCCTTTAACCCTTTTACAGCTGTTTGTAAATCATCTTCCTGTACTTGGAAAGGAAGATAAGAGGCATCAATATGATACAAGGAAAATAAATCATTATGCATCACCGGGGACATGGAATGGCCGATCGGATTTCCTATTACAGCGTATAATGTTTTCATATGTTTCTCCTCGTCCAATTTATC
>NZ_BCUZ01000023.1 GCF_001591485.1 Neobacillus fumarioli NBRC 102428
CAAAAAGGAGATGACCTTAAATGGCCGTTAATTTGTATGATTCCGCGTATGCGTTAGAAACAGCAATCCGCCAAAGTAATGAGTTTTTAAATTTGAAAAACAGTTACGATGAAGTAAATGCCGATCCGGCTGCGAAACAAATGTTTGATCAGTTTCGGCAAATTCAGATCAATCTTCAGCAGAAACAAATGATGGGTGAAGATATTTCCGAAACAGAAATTCGAGAGGCCCAATCCGTTATAGCAGTCGTTCAACAAAATGGGAAAATTTCACGATTAATGGAGGCAGAACAGCGCATGAACATGATGATTGGCGAATTAAACCAAGTCATCATGAAGCCGTTAGCTGACCTATACGGACAATTATAAGCCACTTTTGATTCTAAAGCCTCCTGTTCTATAAATGAGTGAAATATCATAAAAGTGATATAAGGAGAATCTCACCAAGAACAGGGGGCAACAACATGATTTATCGATTGCTGGCATTAAATATTGATGGCACGCTTCTTCAGTCGAATGGAAGGCTTCATAAAGCAACTAAGGAAGCCATTGAATATGTACAGCAAAAAGGAATCTATGTCACACTTGTTACATCAAGAAGCTTCCCGACAGCCAAAAGAACAGCCAAAGCATTAAAAATCAAATCTCCGCTCATTACCCACCAAGGCGCCCTAGTAGCAAGTGCCGAGGACAAAACCATTTATGTCAAAAGAATTAGTGAGAACATAACCTATGATACAATCCGCTTTCTCGAGTCGTTCCCATGCCAAATCCGTCTTGTCCATGAGAAGTTTTCGTTAGCCAATAAGTTTAAGCATCAGCATAATCTGTTAGGGAGGACCACGGTCACTCCCGGAGAGCCCATGTTCTATTCCCAGCAGTTTGTTTCCTCTCTAACTGAATATTTACATGATCAGCCAGTTGCACCGCCGAAATTGGAAGTGTATTTTGAAGAAAAACGTGATTTAGACGATGCGAAAAAAGCACTCGAAAGCATGTTTATCGAAATTGAAACAATCCAAGTAAATGAATTAAGAATGGATATTGTTCCTGCAGGCGTTTCAAAGCTGGCTGGCCTGACCTATCTAGGGGACCTGCTTGGATTTGATCTAAAAGAAATGGTGTATATTGGTGACAGCCTTGATGACATACCTTTAATCGAAGCGGCTGGTCTTGGCGTATCCATGTGGAACGCACCTTATGAGGTGAAAAAAGCATCAGACTGGGTAACAAGATCGGAAAATGAACAGGGTGTGGCCTATATGGTGAAAGAACACTTTAGAAAGCAGCAGCCGATTGAGTTTTTAAGAAAGATGAAAATTATCAAACATTAATTTATTTCAAGATATCTTAGGATTCTGTCCTAGATATCTTTTTTTTGTTTAGTAAATGATTCCCATTATATTGACCTTATTTTGTTGATTTTGTACACTTAAGGAAGTTTATTTTAAAGAGAGTGATTTTATTTTGAGAATTTCGATTGTTGGATTGGAAGATGACAGATTTACGCGTCCATTAGAACTTATTGCTAATTTATTTTTTGAAGAATCTAAAGTTTTTATAGAAGGTAGTAAAGAAGCAGATGTACAAATAAATTTTACTCTAAAGGATTTGGAGAGTGCAGTTCGGGTTTCAGCTGAACTCAAAGACACGAATGGTAATATTCAATTCTCTGAATATCAAAAAGAGCTCAAACCGTACCATTCGGAAAAAGAATACTTCAAGCAAATAAAAAATGCTGTTTCGCATGTGTATTTAACGGTTCTTCAAGATTGGACGGGGATGATCCAAAAATGGGGGATTCTGACAGGGGTTAGACCGACAAAGCTGCTTCATAAGAAAATTCAGGAGGGTGTTCCGCCGGAAATTGCCCACCGCGAGCTGAAAGAAGAATACTTAATTAGTGATGAGAAAATTGAATTGATGCAGCAAATTGTCGATCGCCAGCTGGCCGTTATTCCAGACCTTTATTCACTGCAAAAGGAAGTCAGCATTTATATCGGCATACCGTTCTGCCCGACAAAATGTGCCTATTGCACCTTCCCAGCCTATGCCATTAATGGCCGCCAAGGTTCGGTTGATTCCTTCTTAGGCGGACTTCATTACGAAATGAGGCAGATTGGGGAATGGCTGAAGAAAAAGGGAATCAAGATTACCACTGTTTACTATGGAGGAGGCACGCCGACAAGCATCACTGCTGAAGAAATGGATATGCTGTATGAAGAAATGTATACATCATTCCCTGATGTCAAAAACATACGGGAAATTACCGTGGAAGCCGGCCGCCCCGATACGATTACACGGGAAAAACTAGAGGTATTGAAGAAGTGGAATATTGACCGGATCAGCATTAATCCGCAATCTTATACACAAGAAACTCTAAAAGCAATCGGCAGACACCATACAGTAACAGAAACAATTGAAAAATATCAATTGGCAAGAAGTATGGGGATGAATAACATTAATATGGATTTAATTATCGGCCTCCCAGGCGAGGGAACACAAGAATTTGCCCATTCGTTGGCCGAAACGGAAAAATTAATGCCGGAATCGCTGACCGTTCACACATTGTCATTCAAGAGGGCATCCGAGATGACCAAAAACAAAGAAAAGTATAAAGTAGCTGACCGCACGGAAGTAGAACACATGATGGAGCTTGCGCAAAACTGGACAGCTGCCCGTGGTTATGTTCCATACTATTTATACCGACAAAAAAATATTCTTGGAAATCTTGAAAATGTCGGCTATGCACTCCCAAATCAAGAAAGTCTTTATAATATCATTATTATGGAAGAAACTCAAACCATTATCGGTCTTGGCTGTGGCGCTTCTAGCAAGTTTATCGATCCAGTGACAGGCAAAATCACGCACTTTGCCAATCCAAAAGATCCAAAATCTTATAATGAAAACTTTAAAGCTTATACAGATAAAAAAATAAATATTTTGGAAGAACTATTTTCCGAAAAAGGATCCCCTGCTTGATTTTAAGCAGGGGTTTTTTGGGCACCTATTTGGATATGCAGAAAATTATAATTCAAATTTTTACGATTTCACTAATAAAAGGGAGAAATCTGCAGATATTTTTCTAAAATTCGCTGCTAAAAAGTGAAAATCCGTCGATAAGATCGATTTTATTCTTTACAGGCTTAGGAAAAGTAGCAAAATTTATGGAAATAGTCATACTCTTTAAAGGATATTTCCAGCGAAATGTCGAATATTTTATGATGTGGCACCATAGATTGCTTAAAGGATGAAACGTTTTCAATTGGAGGGATTTCGAGATGATGCAGACGCCTTTAACGTTGACACAAATGATGAAACGGGCAGAACAATTTTTTCCAAAGAAACAAGTCGTATCAAGAACCGCAAATAGGATTCACCGATTCACCTACAAACAAATAGCCGAAAGAACAAGACGACTTGCAGACAGTCTTAGCAAGTTAGGAGTTACAAAAAGTGACAAGGTCGGAACATTGGCTTGGAACCACCACCGTCATTTGGAAGCTTATTTCGCCATTCCTTGTATGGGAGCAGTTTTGCATACCATCAACATCAGGCTTTCACCTCAACACATTTCTTACATTATCAATCATGCCGAGGACAAAGTTCTATTAGTTGATCCTGATCTGATCCCAATACTTGAACAATGCGCACCCGAATTAAAAACTGTACAGGCTTACATTATTATGACGGATGAAGACGATGTGCCGGAAACTACGCTGTCGCCAGTCTATCAATATGAAAAACTGCTGCAAGAAGCCAATCCTGAATATCAATATCCTAAAGATTTGAATGAAAATGACCCGGCTGGGATGTGCTATACTTCGGCTACCACCGGTAATCCAAAGGGAGTCATATATACGCATCGCGGAATCGTTCTTCACAGTTTGGCAATGGGGCTTGCGGATACTGCAGCGATTAGTGAAAAGGACGTTGCCTTAACAGTTGTTCCGATGTTTCATGTCAATGCATGGGGAATGCCGTTTGCCGGTGTATGGTTTGGCACTACTTTAGTGCTTCCGGGACCGAATTTCACCCCCAAATTGCTGGCTCAATTAATCGAGCAGGAACGGGTTACCATTACAAGCGGCGTCCCGACGATTTGGCTTGGCCTGCTGAAAGAATTGGAAGAAGGTTCATACGACCTAAGCAGCCTAAGAGGAATTTTATGCGGTGGGTCTGCAGCGCCAAAAGGAATGATCAAAACCTTTGAACAAAAATACAAAATTCCTTTCTTGCATGCATACGGGATGACAGAAACAAGCCCGCTTGCGCTCTTTTCCTCTTTAAAGAGCTACCAGGAAGAACTAGATTATGAGGATCGCTTGGAGCTACGAGCAAAGCAGGGAATCCTTGTTCCGGGGCTGGAAATGAAAATCATCGGCCAAAATGGCGAGGTTACATGGAATGGCAAGGAAATGGGTGAATTATGCCTCAGAGGGCCGTGGATTGCTTCCGAATATTATAAGGATGATCGGTCAAAAGACGCCTTTCATGACGGCTGGCTCCATACCGGGGACGTTGTGACGATTGATGAAGAAGGCTTTGTGAAAATTGTCGACCGGACAAAGGATGTAATTAAAAGCGGAGGCGAATGGATTTCTTCCGTTGATTTGGAAAACGCGTTAATGGCACATGAAGCCGTGTTTGAAGCAGCGGTCGTCGCTGTCCCCCATGAACGTTGGCAAGAGCGGCCTGTTGCGTGTGTAGTTTTAAAGGAAGCCTATAAAGACAAAACAACGAAAGAAGAACTGCTAGATTACTTAAAACCACAGTTTGCAAAATGGTGGATCCCGGATGAAATCTTATTCCTAGAGGCAATCCCCAAAACTTCTGTAGGTAAATTCTTGAAAATGGCATTAAGGGAACAAATTCAAAATGAAGTTCTAAAATAAAATCGATATGAAGGGCAAAGGATGTTTCTTTGTCCTTTTTGATGAAAATTCAATATATTAGGAAAATTATTGTGAAATCCCTTACTCTTCCGATATAATAGAGTGGAGGATAGAATATGGGAGGGGTTGGCATGGAAGCCAATTTTGTAACGGATAAGGTAAATATGATGGTAGAAGGCAGGGTGGCTACGATTGAAATAAATCGGCCTGAAAGCTTGAATGCCATGGACGTCGATGTCATTAAAGGACTCGTCAGCAATTTAAAAGAAATCAGCGAATCCGATGAGGTGGATCTTGTCGTCTTAACTGGAAAAGGCAGAGCTTTTTCCTCGGGAGGTGATATCAAAACCATGCTGTCGAATTCGGATGAGGGTGAGTTCTCGCCGGTAATGGATTCAATCAGCGAGCTGATTGTGACACTTTACAGCATGCCCAAACTTACAATCAGTGCCGTCTCCGGTGCGGCAGCAGGTCTTGGATTCAGCTTGGCTCTGGCGACAGACTATATCCTTGCCGATCAATCTAGCAAACTAGCAATGAACTTTATTGGGATCGGGTTAATTCCTGACGGCGGGGCCCACTTCTTTTTAGAAAAGAAATTAGGAGAAACAAAAGCAAAACAGCTCATCTGGGACGGAAAAATGATGAGCGCCGACGAAGCGTTTGCCCTTGGACTCATCCAGGAAGTAGCGGAAGGGGACATTCAAGAAGCATTACATAAACGAATAGAAGATTGGTTAAGCCGCCCGGTTCAGGCGATGATCAAAACGAAAAAGATTCTTGCCGAAAAGAACCGCCCGCAACTTTTGAAAATTCTAGAACTGGAGAAACAAGGACAAGGGAAAATGCGGAAAACACAAGACCATCAAGAAGGAATCAGAGCATTTCTTGAAAAAAGGAAACCGCATTTTATTGGGAGATAACAATAAAATAAAGAAGCCGATCTTGGCTTCTTTATTTTTAACCTACGGATGAAAGAGTAATAGTTTTCCGCTAGGAGAAATGCAGCGATGGGTTTTTTCCAATAAGTTTTTTTCTTCCAATATTTGTTCGCCCTGCTTCTTGGCAGCATCATCATTCTCAGCTTGGAAGGCTTCATCCAATAGCTTTTCTCCATTTGCTTCAAAGGCTGTTAATTTATACGTTTTCACCCCATAATCCTCCTTAAAAAATGATAGCTATTATTATTTTCCCATAATTCCTACAATTATGCAAAATAAAATGAAACTGTTTTGCAACCATAACGTACTAATATTTAGAGAGGAGTGATGATTCATGGTTCTAATGCTTGATCATGTAACAAAGCGTTTCGGGACATTTACAGCTGTTAATGATTTATCTTTAACGATTCCTGAACACGAAATGTTTGGCTTTTTAGGAGCAAATGGAGCAGGCAAAACGACAACATTTCGAATGGTTCTTGGGCTGCTCGATCCGAGCGATGGAACAATAACTTGGAAAGGAAAGCGGCTTGATTATTCCACCAGCCATCTTATCGGCTATCTGCCAGAAGAACGAGGACTTTACCCTAAACTGAAGGTACGCGACCAAATTGTCTATTTAGCGAGATTAAGAGGGATGAGAAAACAAGAAGCATTGAAGGAGTTGGCCTATTGGCTCGAGCGGTTTAAGGTTCCAGAATATGAGAATAAGAGGGTAGAAGAACTATCCAAAGGAAACCAACAGAAAATCCAATTCATTGCCGCCTGTATACATAAACCGGAGTTATTGATTTTAGATGAGCCATTTAGCGGGCTTGATCCGATCAATGTCGAACTGTTAAAGGCAGCAGTCTTAATGCTGAAAGAACAGGGAACGACAATCGTGTTTTCCAGTCACCAAATGCATCATGTGGAGGAAATGTGTGAGCATTTATGTATTTTGCATCGCGGTAAACCGGTTGTTCAAGGAGGCTTAAGAGAGATTAAGAGGGCATTTGGGAAAAAGAATCTCATCATACATGCAGATTTTCGGCTTGATTTCCTGAAAAACTTTCCTGGAGTTGTAAAAGCAAAAACTACGATGGAAGGAATAGAATTACAAATTTCCGGAGAACAAACAGCAGAAGACATTTTAAAGGATATTGTCGGCCGCGGCTTCATCCGCAAATTTGCCCTTGAAGAAGCATCGCTAAATGATATTTTTATTGAGAAGGTAGGTGACTCCTTTGAATAATTTTTGGATCATCTTTTTTCATACTTATTTAAACAAGTTGAAATCCAAATCGTTTATCATCACGACCATTTTGTCAGTGGTGCTCATGCTGCTTTTAACGAATATTCATCATATTATCGATCTTTTTAACCATAATGATGGAAAAGAAAAAGTGGCCGTACTTGATGATACAGGGCAACTTTACCGGCCTTTTAAACAACAGATGAAGACGATTAATCATAAAATGATTCTAATTCAATATAAAGGAAGTGAAAAAGAAGCAGAAGCAGCTGTTAGAAAGGGATCATACGATGCAATGATTCAACTAAGCTTTACTAAACAACAGCAGCCTAAAGCAGTGGCTAAAGCCAAGAGCATTGCCGATTCCGAATTATTTACCAATCTTGAGCAGGGCATGCAGCAGCTGAAAACGATGGCCGCAGCCGCAAAACTTCATTTAACACCTGAACAGCTGCAGAAATTTTATGAACCGGTTTCATTTAAGAAATCGGCCCTCGAGAAAAATGCCAAGACAGAGGAACAATTAAATCAGGCAAGAGGAATTGTTTATGTTCTGTTATTTGTTATTTATTTTTCGGTAATAATGTATTCCAACATGATTGCCATGGAAGTGGCCACAGAAAAGACTTCTAGAGTGATGGAAATCTTAATTTCCAGTGTTTCACCAATTAAACAAATGTTTGCGAAAATACTAGGGATCGGTTGTTTAAGCCTAACACAGTTAGCCGTATTTCTAGGGGTTGGCTACTATTCTTTGAAAAGCAACATGGAATTTTTCAAAGGCGGTTTTTTTGATGTTTTTGGGTTCAATGAGATTCCGGCAGCCACTATTATGTATGCAGTTATTTTCTTTATCCTCGGATATTTTCTGTATGCTACACTGGCAGCATTTTTGGGCTCCCTCGTCAGCAGGATTGAAGATGTGCAGCAAATGATCACCCCGATGACCATGCTTGTGGTGGCCGGCTTTATGATTGCCATGTTTGGACTTAGCAAACCGGATGCCCCGTTTATCACGATTACATCTTACATTCCGTTTTTTACGCCGATGATTATGTTTTTACGCGTTGGCATGCTGTCGATTCCGGCGTGGCAGGCAATCATCGGAATCGCCATTTTGGCTGCAACGATTGCTTTTTTAGCCATATTCGGTGCAAAGGTTTACCGCGGAGGCGTATTAATGTACGGGAAGTCCAATTCTTATAAAGATATTAAAAAAGCATTGCAGTTAACAAAGAATGAATAATGTAGGATCGAGCTTTACCGCTTTAAGGTAAAGCTTTTTTGTATAAGAACGTGCATTCGTATTTTGAAAATGGTAAAATAAATTGAAGAATGATGAGAGGGAATTTTAGAATGAAGCAAATATCATTTATTCATGCAGCGGACCTTCATTTGGACAGCCCAATGGCTGGCTTGAAGCATTTGCCTGCTGAACTCTTTAATAGGACAAAAGAAAGCACCTTTACCAGTTTGCAAAAACTTACACAAACAGCCATTCGGCTTCAGGTTGATTTTGTCATTATTGCCGGAGACATATTTGATGGCGAGGATCGCAGTTTAAAAGCACAATCACGTTTTAGGAAGGAAATGCTTAAGCTTGAGGCAGAAGGGATTCCAGTCTATGTTGTCCACGGCAACCACGACCATTTAAACGGCTCTTGGGTTCATCTCGATATGCCGAAAAATGTTTACGTATTTCCAAGTGAAGTAGAAACAATGAAATTAACGACAAAGAGCGGAGAAATTGTACATTTATACGGTTTCAGCTATCCGGTTCGGCATGTGGTAGATCGGAAAATTACGGAATACAAAAAACAGGAGGGAGCAGATTTTCATATCGGTATTCTTCACGGCAATGAAAGCAGCGGAACAGAACATGAGAATTATGCTCCATTTACGATCAAGGAACTGGAAGAAAAAAACTTTGATTATTGGGCATTAGGACATATCCATAAACGGATGATCCTGTCAGAAACGCCGCCTATCATCTATCCGGGAAACATCCAAGGAAGGAACAAGAAAGAAACGGGTGCCAAGGGTTTTTATCATGTCATTCTGTCAGATGTTGAAACAAAAATGGAGTTTTGCGAGGCTTCCGATATCATTTGGGAGGAAGTACACATTGATGCTTCTTCAGCACACCATTTTCATGAAATCCTAAAGCTATGCCAAGCAGCAATCCAGCAATTTCGTAAAGAAAACCAGGGAACTTTTTTAACCATATACTTGAACAATGTTCAGATAGAAGATGCGCTTGAAAGGAGGAGCCTTGACCATAGTTTGTTGGAACTGCTCCAAGAAAATGAGAAAGACGAAGAATCCTTTGTGTGGGTTGTCGAATTAATCACGGTACAAAAACAGCAAATTGACAAAGAGCAATTGAAGAAAGAGGCCAATTTTTATACGGAGCTTTTCAGCATAATTGAACATTACGAACACAAAGACCGAGCGCTTGCTCCGGTTTATGAACACCCTTTAGGCAGAAAATATGTATCTCCCCTCGCTGAGACGGAGCAAAGAGAATTAATCCAACAGGCAGAAAAGCTACTGATCGAATTACTTTATGAAGAATAGGGAAGGAGGGAGTTGTTTGAAAATTGAAGAACTTTACATATATGGGTATGGTCAATTAGAGAATGTTCACATTGCAGGCTTGTCCAATTTTCAAGTCTTTTTCGGCGAAAATGAAGCCGGAAAATCGACCATCATGGCGTTTATTCATGGGATTTTATTCGGTTTTCCAACAAAACAACAAGCAGAACTGCGTTATGAACCGAAAGGTGGCACCAGATATGGCGGAAGAATAAAAGTAATTCACCCTAAATTCGGCGGTGCTGTCATCGAACGAGTTAAAGGAAAGGCATCCGGGGACGTAACCGTCGTTTTGGACCATGGCCTAACTGGCGGTGAAGAACTTCTTAAAGAGTTATTAGCGAATTTTGATAAAAACTTATTTCAAGCGATTTTTTCTTTTAACTTGCAGGGACTTCAAAATATTCATCAGATGAAGGGAGAGGACATTGGAAGATTTTTATTCTCTGCCGGAACATTAGGTACTGAAAGACTATCAAAAGCGGAAAGCTTCCTGCAAAAAGAACTTGATCTCCGCTTTAAGCCAAGCGGAAAGAAGCCGTTGTTAAATGAAAAACTGCAGGAAATGCATGAAGTCAGCCAGGAATTGAAAAAAGCGGCAGCGAAAACAAAGGAATATGAGGCCTTAACAGGAAGAAGAATCAACCTCCAGCAAGAAATGAAATCGATCAGTGAAAGAATCCGTAACCTGCAAGAAAAAGCCGATAAGTTGAATGAATGGAAACGAATCGAGCCGCTTGTAAAAGAAGAAAATTGGATCAAAAAAGAATTGCAGAATATCGGCGAAATTCATTTCCCGGCACGCGGAATTGAACGAATCGAAACATTAGCCCAAGCGATCGATCCCGTTGAAGCCGAAATGAACAGCTTATCAGAAAGAATAAAACAGTTAAAAAAAGATTTGGCTAGATTGGAGCCGAACCAAGAACTTCTTGAACATGAACCGGCGATTTTGGCACTGCTTGATCAAGTGCCGCTATACGAACAATTGAAACTGGAAAAGCAGAAATGTGAAACAAAATTAGCGGAATTCAGTGAAAAAATTTCCGTTATAAAGGAAAAGCTTCACCTTTCGTTATCTGAGGAAGATTTGTTGTCTATCAACACAAACATTTATATGAGAAACCAGGTGGAGACGATCTCACGGAAAAGCGAAAAACTTGCGGAAACGAAGGAAGAATTGGAAGAACGTTATCAAGAGGCAAAAAAGAAACTCGAAGAAGCAGAAAAATCAGTGGAGTCGATAAAGAACTTATGTTTGTCCCAGGAGGAAAGGCAGAATCTTGAAGAACAGATCAATCAAGAAAACGATAAAAAAAGTCTTGAAATCGAATTAGCGGCAATACGGGACAAAATTGAATTTTATATGCACACAGAAAAACAAAATAAAGCTGCTAAAGAAAGGCAAAAACTGCAGCATATGATTTTTGCAGTCATTCTAGCTGCTCTAGTCTTCTATGGTTTATTGACAAAGCAATGGGTATTGTTTCTAATAGGGGCTGGAGGATTTGCCGCCGTTGTATTTTTGATCAGTAAAGTCTTGCGGCAATCTGCTAGCAAAGGATTGGACCAATCTTTGCATGGCCTGATGGAAAAGGAAAAACAATTAAGCGAAAAGCTAAAATCGGTTAAGTATACAGACATCACGAAAACTAGAGAGCGATTAGAACTTGATAAAGAACGTCGGGAACAGCTGCAGATGCTCAAATTGCGGTTGAACGAGCAAGAATCCCAATTTGAAGCAGTCATTGCCCAATTTGAGGCTTGGGAATTGGAAATGTCGCTTCATAAAGAGAAATTAAAGACAATTGCGAAACAGCTAAAGATCCCTGAAACGATTGCCCATCAGTTCTTACTGGAGGCGTTTGGGCTTCTTGAACAATACAAAGCGATCATCCGGGAGCAGCAACAATTCAGGGCAAGGATGGCACAAATCAAAGAGCAAATGACGAAAATGGAAAAAGGGCTATTTGAGTTTGAAAACCGCTTTTTAGATGTCAGGGGAGGAGACCTGCATAAAACGGCTTATCTATTACGCAACAAGCTGAAAGAAGAACATGAAAAGCTTGTAAGAACCGAAGAGGGAAGGAAACTTCTCTTAAGCCTTGAAACGGAATTATGGCAAAAATCATTAGTGTATGAGCAGTTGATGACCGAACGCACAAGACTTTTTTCCGCCGCCGGGGTAGAAACCGAGCATCAATTCTATGAACTGGGTACGAAATTCAGAAAACGTGCTGAATTGTTAGAAAAACTAAGCAGCTTAGAGAGCCAGTTGCATTATTCGCCCCTTTCCGAACAGGAAAGAGAATATTTCTTAGATACGCTTCCTTCTGAACAATTAATAACAGAATATAATCAGGAAAGGGAATTTTTACAAGAAACATTAAAGCAACTGCACGAAGAACAGGCTGGTGTGAATTATGAGCTTCAGGCCATCGAAGAAGGCGGCATTTATTCCGATATACTCCACCACTATAAACAGAAACAATTTGAATTAAAGGAGGCAGTAAAGGAGTGGGCTGTCTACAGTCTTGCTGCTGACATTCTTTCAACAGCTATTGAACGGTATAAGAATACTCATTTGCCAAGGCTGCTGAAAAAAGCGGAAGGATACTTTCAATTCCTTACAAACGGGAATTATCAAAGAATTCATCTTCATACATCCGGTACCGGATTTTTAGTAGAGAGAAAGGATCGCTCTCTTTTTGAAGCAAATGAATTAAGCCAAGGCACTGCAGAGCAGCTGTATGTATCGATTCGGCTTGCGCTGGCAACAACCCTTTATGAAAGTTACTCATTTCCGATTATCATTGATGACAGTTTTGTTAATTTTGATACTGGAAGGACGCAGAAGGTAATCGAGCTTCTGAAAAGCTTAAAGGATTATCAAATTTTGTTTTTCACCTGTCATCCTCATTTGCTTGCCTTTTTCCAAAAGGATCAAATCCGTAAGTTAGAAAAAGGTGCTGTTTTAGAATATTTTATAGAGTTATAGTACGGTATGATATACTTTTATTATGGAGAAGGAGCGTGAATAGGTTGGCACAAGGTATTTTAAGTTATAGTGTTGGTACACAGGTAGACTTATTTTTATTAATTAAAAGTTCAACCAAAGGAATTGCCAGTAACGGAAAACCATTTTTAACCTTAATTTTTCAGGATCAAAGCGGGGAAATTGAGGCAAAGCTTTGGGACGCCAGTGAGGAAGATGAAAAAAATTATGCTCCGCAAACGATTGTAAAAGTGATCGGGGATGTCCAAAATTACCGGGGAAAGAATCAGTTGAAAATTCGCCAAATCCGAAGAACAGGCCCTGGAGATGGAGTGAAATTGGAAGATTTCCTCGAAACAGCGCCACTAAGCCAGGATGAAATGGTCAGCAAGCTGACACAGTATATTTTTGAAATGAAAAACCCAAACATCCAAAGGATTACCCGCCATTTAATTAAGAAGCATCAAAAAGCATTTTTGGAGTACCCAGCTGCAACGAAAAATCATCATGAGTTTGTTTCCGGACTTGCCTATCACGTTGTCAGCATGCTGGACCTTGCCAAGGCAATTGTTTCTCTTTATCCAAGCCTTGATAAAGATTTGCTATATGCAGGTGTCATTCTTCATGATATGGGGAAGGTAATCGAATTATCGGGACCTGTTTCGACAGTTTATACACTTCAAGGAAACTTGCTTGGACATATTACGATCATGATAAATGAAATCGGAAAAGCTGCAGAAGAGTTGGGGATTACCGGCGAGGAAGTATTAATCCTTCAGCATCTTGTGTTAAGCCATCATGGGAAAGCGGAATGGGGAAGCCCGAAACCACCGCTCGTAAAAGAAGCTGAAATTCTTCACTATATTGATAATCTTGATGCCAAAATGAATATGCTGGACCGTGCTTTGGAAAGAGTGCAACCGGGAGAATTCACAGAACGAATATTTGCTCTTGATAACCGCTCTTTTTACAAGCCGCTGTTTCACAAATAAAAAGTGCCTCCTTTCATGGAATAATAACATTTTTAATAGAATATGATGTAGTAAAAAAATGGACAAACATACTTGAAAGGAGCAAATACCATTGACGATTCCGATCTGGGTATATGCAGTTGTAGCAGGGATTGTAATAAGTGCGATCATGGCCATTAAAACAGGCAGGGAAGAGCGCCAATTAGAACTGGAAACAATAGAGCGCGAAGGGGAAGTTTACATGGAGCGCCTTGAAAAAGAAAGGGAATTAAGAAAAGGAGTACAAGCAACCGGAGAATAAAGCCAAAATTTCACTTTAAGAAAAACAGAAGCACCAAAAGTGCTTCCGTTTCTTTTTTATTGGCCAGCAGTGGTAGCTAATGGTTTCAGAGCAGCTTGTAATGATTTATCATCAATTTTTACGCCTGCTTCTTTAAGCTCGCGTTCCATTGCTTTATTGATGATATCATTTGTTAACTTAGATGATTTTACCTGTTCTTCGATTTGGCTCTTCATTTTGTCAAAGGATTGTTTTGGTTTGATTTGGGTTACTTCGATAATATGATAGCCAAATTGAGATTTTACCGGAGCGCTGATTTGATTTACTTTCAGGGCATAGGCAGCCTTGATAAAGTCAGGATCAAACTGGGAAGCAGTCTGATTCGTGATCCAGCCAATATCGCCGCCATTTTGTGCAGAGCCGGTATCTGTTGAATATTTCTTCGCAAGATCTGCAAAGTTTGCTCCCTTATCAAGCTGCTGTTTAATATCATTTGCTGTTTTTTCATCTTTTACAAGGATATGGCGGACTTTGATTTCCGGCTTATAGTTATTGTAGTAATCTTTTAGTTCCTTGTCCGTTACTTTAATATCCTTCATGGCCGCTTTTTCTTGGAGCATGCCAACCTTCATCGTTTTCTTTAGATCATCTTCGTTCTTATAGCCATATTGTGCCAGTGCCGCATCAAAATTAGAGCCTAGCTGCTTTTTTAAGTCATTAATTTTGGTATTAAGTTCACTATCGGTAACTGTATATTTCTTGGAGAGAACTTTTTCATAAAGAAGCTGTTGTAAAGCTTGTACACCTATTTTATCTTTCATGGCGTTATAAAGTTCTTCCTGTGTAATGTTTCCTGCCTTGCTTTCTGCCACTGTTGCCGACCCTGATCCGCTTTGGCTGCATGCACCTAATGTAAGAAGGCTACCGGCCAATGTCAGGGCTAATATCCATTTTTTCATGCTGAATCTCTCCTACAAATATTTTCTTATGGTTTTATTGACCACATGCTTTACTATAACATAAATGGGAACTACTGCAAAAATAAAACCCTGCCGTTTTTCAAAAAAACATGTGACAGACTTCGTATTGCATTACCCAATGGCAGCTTCTGCATAGGTTTTCATCGAGGTTTTTTCCTTTTCAGCAGAAATTAAGATAAATGCCTAATCGAATTGAAAAGAGGATGAATAGTATAGGGTAGAAAGTGGCAAAGGAGGGGGCAAAAGATGACAGTTGCTGGCGGATATGGCGCGGGATTTGCGCTGATTGTCGTTCTATTCATTCTCTTGATTATTGTTGGGGCTGCTTGGGTATGGTAAGCAAGCAAACGAAAGCGATGAGACATCTCTCATCGCTTGTTTTACATTTGGCCGCTATGTATATAAAATCTCCAAATAGGAAGAGATCAAAAGGATCGTGGTTAGGACATTAATCGTACGAAATACCTTATGTTGGCGTTCTTCCGGAATTTCTTTTTGAATACATAGTGAACTAGTCAGTTGATTCACACAAAATAAAATAAAAATGGCGGTTATAATAAAAATGGAGATCATCAAAGATTCCCTCCCTTTTTCTCATGTAGTCCTTTTTAACATATCAAAAATTTAACAAAAAAGATAGTCTAAAAGAAATTTAAGGAAAGTAAAGACTTGTTATTATTTTTTATTCTATGGATAATGAAAAGGGTTTACCTCAAATTCAAAAAGGTGAATAATATGAATATATCGATTTTTAGTTTTTTTGGGCAGAAAAGAGGTCTGACAATGATGGAATATGAAAAGCTGTTGGAAAAAATTCAGCTGCTTGAATATCATCAACAATTATTATTAAAGCTTCTGGATAATCCTAATCTTCATTTTTATAAGCTAATCATTGAAAAGGGCCTGACTCAAGACTTTGTAGAGCGGTTCTTTCATTTATGTGACAAATTGAACATGGAATTGAAAAAACAAAAAGCGGAAGGTTTTGTTTATTTTCATCCGCTTTTCAATGAATTATCAGAGAATTTACCAGCAAATATGAATATGAAAGAGGTTGTAAAGGCATGTTTAGCCCAAAAACTGTATGAACCGCTCTTTTTGGAATTTAGAAAATACATATAGGTTTATGCGAGCTCTTGTTCAGGCTTTGATGCTTTTACCAGTTTTCCATTATCCTCCGAAAATTCGTTTTCAATATTATTGAAGCAGCGTTCGAATATTTCCATGAAATCATCACCGTAAATATTACGAACAATAGCCATGATTTCAATAAAATCGGGAAATCTTCCATATAGTTCTCTTATCGGCAATGCCCCTGAAAATGCTGCGTTGGAATCCGGCTGATAAGTTTCCATTAGCTGAAGCAGTATTTGCTCTCCTTTTGGGGTTAATTGTATATACGTATTTCGTTTGTCGTTTTCCTTTTTTGAAAATTTCAGAAGTCCTCTTTCTTCTAATTTTTTTGAAAAGTTAAATGCTGTGGAGACATGCATGACGCCAAATTTGGCTACATCTGAGATCGATGCCCCGTTCAAGTGATAGGCAATCCACAGAATATGGTGTTCATTAATATTTAAATCAAAAGGTTTAATCCATTGCTGCCAATCTTTTTCAATTGATTTCCATAATGCTTTACTTAATTGAGCCACCCGCTGACTAAAAAGCATTGCTTCCTTGATCGAATATTGATTCTCTGTCATCCCCATTTTCACCTACTTTATGATTTCTCTAATATCATTATGCCAATAAAATAAAAATTAATAAAGTATTAATTCGCAAAATTTTTAGAAATTGGAATTTATTTTATTGAAAAATAGCTTTTCCAATAGAGGAAGGTTTCTAATTCATGGTTAACACAATACCATGAATAATAACAACATTTAGAATTCTTGAACGATTAGTTCGTTCATAGGACCGAATCGTACAACATATACATGGTTACAACCATTACCTGAAACTTTGAACCATTTGCAGGGGGACACAAGATGAAAGCAATTGCCGTTATTTTATTAATCGTAAGTGTTATTTTTTTCTGGGGAACATTTAAGTACTTTTTGGATCTCAAACGCCCTGGTGTATATCCGCCCAAACAACTACTAAAGCAAAGAGCAGCTGCATTGGCAAGCCTAGGCGGGGCATGTTTACTCATTGCATTGCTGTTATCTTATTTAGGATAAAGTGAGATTTAAGAAAAAGAACCCTCAAGGGTTCTTTTCTTATTTTTGAATAACCGTAGCTTGTGATAATTTTGTTCTTTTGAAAATCGAATTGGCGATTGGATATAAAATGACTATTGTCAAGGCATTTATAGCCATTGCCGGTAAAACCCCTGCTGCGAACAATGTGGTGAAAGAACTTGGCAGCCCCGCAATAAAATAGGCAGCTATCAAAAACACGGAACCCGAAACAAGAGTACCGACAGCAGTTAACACCGCTGCAGAAATAACCGAGTTTCGGAATTTGTTCAAAGCCAGGAATAAGCTGTAAAAGGCTATGGCAGTAATTAATTTGTCTATGATATTAGGAATTTGTCCGCCTGGGAAATTAGTCGTTAAGGCAGATAATACTCCTGTTACAATGGACAGAAGCATGACGCTCTTAAATTCTGGGATCAAGATAATCCCCAAAAACATCATGGCCAGCATCATATCCGGTTTAATTCCGAAAAAGGATGGCATGACCGTGTGCAAGACTACCCCAATTCCTGCCAATAGGGCTAAAAAACACAAGCTTTTTGTATTCATTTCTCGTCTCTCCTCTGCTTTTCTAAACTATTGTTCCTCCTGCAGTGCTCTAATTGCCTGAAGCGAAGAACTTATCGACATTATAGCATACTAATATAACAATATAAAGAGAAAATTTTCAGATAATTAGTGCTCTGTTATAGATGTTTGCTAATATTCACAGCCATCTCTTGCAGCATGTCCGGTGTATAATCACTTTGATTGTTTTTCCACACAACTCCCAAACCATCTCCTTTTCCATACCTTGGAATCAAGTGAAGGTGAAAATGGAACACCGTCTGGCCAGCCAGTTCCCCGTTATTATTGATCGTGTTTAGACCAAGAGGGTTAAATTCTGCTTTTAATGCATTGGCAATGGTAGGAACCACTTCGTAAAGATTTCTGGCAATTTCTGGTGTCAATTCATACACATTTTCCTTATGTACCTTTGGAATGACCAATGTATGCCCCTTGGTTACCTGACTAATATCCATAAAGGCTAAAACATGTTCATTTTCAAACACTTTTGCTGCCGGAATTTCTCCATTGACGATTTTGCAAAAAATACAATCGCGCATCTTAACACTGCCTTTCTTATATATTTTGTATTATTTTACCATACTATTTTCAGAATCAAAAGAGAAAGGCAGGATTCGCATGGAATCCTGCCCTCTGAAGGGGAATTGCTTCAAACTAACGTTCAATCAGGAATGTTCTTTGTTTGATAAACACCTCATTTTATTAAAGTGTTTGATAAAGAAACATCTTTGTTCAAGCTGACCATCCCCTAATGTTTTTTAAGTTTCACAACTTATAAAAACGGATGATAGTCTGCGGTAAACACCTCATTTACTGTTTTATACATAAACGGCTGGTGTTATTTGAACTCTAAATGGTTATGATGCACAGTGTACAATACAACCATCCCCTTATTTTGAAACGTATTTAGAAGCTTTTGTATGAAAGTTGCTGTCTTTGACAGACACCTCATTTCAAATGTTTGATGAATTTCTTCACCGAAGTGGTTTCCCCTTCGAATATTATAATGTCCCGACATACAGAAAATATACAAAACGAATCACCAAAAATTGAATTCCTATTTTTCTCAGCTGCAATTTGTTAAAATAGGTAATAAACATGTAAACGGAAGGACGTTGTCAATGGCTTTATTAACGATTGAAAACCTCGTTGGCGGCTATACGAAGAACCCGGTTTTAAAAGAGGTTTCCTTTGAAGTAAATCAACATGAAATGGTTGCGTTAATCGGGTTAAATGGTGCCGGAAAAAGTACGACCATTAAGCATATTATCGGCCTTATGGAGCCGATGAGTGGTTCCATTAAAATAAACGGCCAAAGTTTTACCGAGAATAAAGAAGCTTATCGCCGGCAGTTTACTTTTGTTCCGGAAACGCCTATTTTATATGAAGAATTGACATTAGAGGAGCACCTGAAATTAACGGCAATGGCTTACGGATTAGACGAGAACACATATCAAGATCGAATTGCCTTTCTACTGAAAGAATTCCGTATGGAGAAACGATTAAAGTGGTTTCCTGCCCATTTTTCCAAAGGGATGAAGCAGAAGGTAATGATTATGTGCGCTTTTCTTGTTCAACCGGCCCTCTATATCGTCGATGAACCGTTTGTAGGTCTAGATCCTCTCGGGATTCAATCTCTCCTTGATTTAATGGAGAAAATGAAGGAAAATGGTTCCGGGATTTTGATGTCAACTCATATTTTGACAACCGCGGAAAAATATTGTGATCGTTTTGTGATTATTCATGAAGGAAAAATCCGCGCCAAAGGGACACTCGCCGAGTTAAGGGACCAATTTGAGAAGCCTAAAGCATCATTAGATGATTTATATATCGAATTAACGAAGGAAGAAAATTATGTTTGATGGTAAAAAACTGTGGCGGGATAGGGCCGGCAGCCGGATGAAAGAATTTAGCCAATATTTACGCTATATTTTCAATGGGCATATTGTCATTGTTCTGTTGTTTTTAATCGGAAGTGCTGCCTATTATTATCATAGATGGATCGACGGACTCTCTTCGGGATTTCCCGCATCACTGATAATGGCTGTGATCATCGGAATTTTTTTAACCTATAGCCCTGTTTATAATTTTTTGCTGGAAGCAGACCGCATCTTTTTACTGCCGCTCGAAGACAAGCTAAAAGGATATTTTCTTCGTTCTGGCATAGTAAGTCTTATCTTCCAGGGGTACATTCTTTTAATGGTTCTTGCAGTTCTGATGCCTGTATATGCCAAGGTAAGTGGTTCCCATTTATTTATACCGTTTTTTCTTGTGCTTCTTGTGGTAAAGGGCTGGAATGTATCTGTTGTTTGGCGGATCCAATATTTTGTGAAAACCTCCGTTCACAATTGGGATTGGATTGTTCGTTATTTTGTTAATACTGGCTTTGCTTATCTTTTATTTAAGCAGGCAAATAGTTGGCTGCTTATAATATTAGGGATTGTCATGGCGTTTTATTACTGGTTTTTCTTTAGCCGTACTAGAAATATAGGGTTAAAATGGGATTTGTTGATCGAGAAAGAAGAAAAGCGGGTGGCTTCCTTTTATCGGCTGGCCAATATGTTTACAGATGTTCCGAAATTAAAGGATACTATCAAGCGCAGAAGGTGGCTTGACTGGGTGGTCATGAAACTAGCGTTTCAACAGAAGAATACCTATCATTATCTCTATGTCCGAACATTTTTACGATCCGGCGATTATCTTGGCCTGTTTCTCCGTTTAACGATTATTGGTGCTTTGGCGGTCTATTTTTTAACATTTGGTTTTGGACAAATTCTGCTTTGTATTTTATTTTTATATTTAACGGGTTTCCAGCTTCTACCGTTATGGAAACACCATCAATACAAGCTTTGGGTTGATTTATATCCAATTACTGAAAATATTAAACAAATAGCTTTCCAATTTTTATTACAGACTGTTCTAGGATTGGAAGCCGTTATTTTTGCCTTGTTGATCCTGATTAAAGGCGATATAACTTATGCCTCCATCGGATTAGCGGCTGGTCTTCTGTTTAATTGGTTATTTGTTCACGTTTATGCCAAAAAACGCTTATAATGGATCCCCTTCAGATTGGAAGGGAAATTTTTATAGCTACCATCACTAAATGAAGCATACATATGGTAAGGGGGGAGATCGATGAACGATTACGAATTGAAAGTCTATGATGAAATCGAGATGTGGAAAAGAAAGCTGTTGAGGCGTTCCGGGATGATGAAGCGCCTCTCGAAAAAAGCGCAGGGAAAAGTGAATGACTGGATACCCGAAAAAGTTCACGAGATGCTTACAGAGAGTATTAAAGCAATGGTGAAGGCAGCTTTATTTGGATCACAGATGACTACTTATTATCATCATCAATCAGACGGGTTACCCCTTAAAGAGAAAGATGAAATCGTTCGGAAAAAAATCTCCGCGTACCAGAAGGCTGCCATGGCAGAAGGTGCAGGAACAGGCGTAGGCGGAATTCTGCTTGGCCTTGTCGACTTTCCTTTATTGCTTTCCATTAAAATGAAATTTCTCTTTGAAACTGCTGAAATCTATGGCTATAACACGAAGGAATATGAAGAACGTTTATTTATTCTTCATGTGTTTCAGTTAGCCTTTTCGAGCGATGAAATTCGTAAGACTACATTAGCTGAAATTGAAAATTGGGAAGGAAGAAAACAGGAACTGGCCGAAATGGATTGGCGCAAGTTCCAACAGGAATACCGCGACTACCTTGATTTGGCGAAATTATTTCAACTTGTTCCAGGAATCGGCGCCTTTGTCGGTGCCTATGCGAATTATAACTTGCTGAGAACATTAGGAGAAACGGCGATGAATGCTTATCGCTTAAGAATAGTACCTAATACCCTTGAGCATTAATGTGTTCAAGGGTGTTTTTTAAAAACAATTTGACTTCGAAAATTGTCCACTTTCCTTATAAAAACGACTTTTTTTTGACATTTATTTTCTTCTGCTATACATAAATAAGATTAATGGGTATAGTGAAAGAGATGTTAACGATTCATTGGTTTATAAATGTATGACAAATGTATTAAAATAATACTCAGATAGGTCGAGGAAAGGTGGACTTAATGTTGAATGAAACATTTCTAAGAGCGGCAAGAGGAGAAAAAACGGATTATGTTCCTGTTTGGTATATGCGTCAGGCTGGGCGATCGCAACCTGAATACAGGGAGATTAAAGAAAAATATTCTTTATTTGAAATCACCCATCAGCCTGAGTTATGTGCTTACGTAACCCGCCTGCCTGTTGAACAATATAATGTCGATGCAGCAATTCTTTATAAGGATATCATGACACCACTTCCTGCAATTGGCATGAATGTAGAGATAAAAGGAGGAGTTGGTCCTGTCATTGATAATCCAATCGAGTCGCTTGCCGACGTGGAGAAGCTTGGGGAACTTCACCCGGAACAAGATATTCCTTATGTATTAGAAACGATCAAGCTTTTAACAAAAGAACAATTGTCGGTTCCATTGATTGGTTTTTCAGGTGCACCGTTTACCCTTGCTAGTTATATGATTGAAGGCGGGCCATCTAGAAATTATAACAAGACAAAAGCCTTTATGTATAAGGAGCCAAAGGCCTGGTTTGCTTTAATGGAAAAGCTCGGGGATATGGTGATTACATATGTGAAAGCACAAATTCATGCCGGGGCAAAGGCCATCCAAATTTTTGATTCATGGGTCGGTGCGGTGAATGCAGAAGACTATCGTTATTACATCAAACCGATTATGAACAGAATTTTTTCTTCATTGAAAGAAGAAAATGTGCCACTCATCATGTTTGGTGTCGGTGCAAGCCATCTTGTATTAGAATGGAATGATTTGCCGCTTGATGTGATCGGATTGGATTGGCGCCTGCCGATTCATAAAGCGAGGGAAATGGGGGTAACGAAGACCCTTCAAGGAAACCTCGATCCGGCGATCCTGCTTGCTTCGTGGGATGTGATTGAGGAAAAGGCAAAGGCCATTTTAGATCAAGGAATGGCAAGGGATGGTTACATTTTTAATTTAGGACACGGTGTGTTTCCATCCGTTAATCCGGAAATACTAAAAAAATTAACTGCGTTTATTCATGAGTATTCATCAAGATAAATGACATATTGAGGTGCGATACATGACAAGAAAGAAACTCGGGCTGCTTGTAATGGCATATGGTACGCCCTATTCATTAGAGGACCTGGAAAGTTATTATACCCATATTCGGCATGGCAGAAAGCCGACACCGGAAATGATAGAGGATCTCAAACGCCGCTATGAGGCGATCGGCGGAATTTCACCCTTGGCCAAAATTACACAAGAACAGGCGGAAAAACTGGAAGCACATTTAAACAAGATTCAGAACCGGTTTGAATTTAAAGCATATCTTGGGTTAAAACATATAAGTCCGTTCATTGAGGATGCTGTTAAACAAATGCATGAGGACGGAATCGAAGAAGCTATTAGTCTTGTACTTGCGCCGCATTTCTCTACCTTTAGCGTTAAAGCGTACAACGGCCGGGCAATAGAGGAGGCAGAAAAGGCAGGAGGCTTAAGAATCAAGACGATTGACAGCTGGTACAGGGAACCGAAATTTATCAACTATTGGGCTGAACAGGTAAAACAAATCGTTTCCGGGCTTCCAGCAGATGAAAAGGAAAAATTTGTTGTGATCGTCTCTGCTCACAGCTTGCCGGAAAAGATTTTGCAATTTGGCGATCCGTATCCTAACCAGCTTCAGGAGACGGCTGATTTAATTGTTAGTAAGGCAAATGTGAAAAATTATGTGATTGGCTGGCAGAGCGCCGGCAATACGCCTGAACCTTGGATCGGCCCCGATGTTCAAGATTTGACAAGGGAACTATTTCATGATCACCATTATAAGGCCTTTATTTATGCACCGGTCGGTTTTGTATGTGACCACTTGGAAGTGCTGTATGATAATGATATTGAATGTAAAGCGGTAACGGACGAACTAGGCGTAAGCTACTATCGCCCCGAAATGCCAAACGCTAAACGGGAATTTATCGATGCACTCGCTTCAGTTGTAATGAATAAAGCAGATGAATAAAATTTTGACAAACCAGCCGAAGATGATTTAGGCTGGTTTTTAAATGAAAAAGTGTATATTAAACATAGAATGATCACCAGTTTGGAGGGATGGGAAGGTGAAATTAACCATCATCGGTTTTTGGGGCGGCTACCCGAAACAAAACAGCGCAAGTTCCGGATATTTGCTTGCACACGAAGACTTTCAATTATTAGTGGATTGCGGCAGCGGGGTGCTTTCGAAATTGCAAAATATTCTAAAGCCGGAAGATTTAGATGCGGTGATTCTTTCGCATTACCACCCGGATCATATTGCGGATATCGGTGTTCTGCAGCATGCCCGGTTAATCCAAGGTTTTTTAGGCAAAAATGTGCCAACTTTGCCGATATACGGCCACCAGTTCAACCGTAAGGAATTTGCAAAACTAACGTATAAGAAAATTACCAAAGGGCTGAAATATGATCCTAATCAAGTTCTCTCTGTCGGACCGTTTCAAATATCTTTCTTAAAAACCGATCACCCTGTGCCATGCTACGCAATGCGAATCGAGGGAGGAGGTAAAGTACTCGTCTATACTGCAGACACTTCCTTTAAAGAGGAATTTATTTCATTCAGTCACGGTGCGGATGTTTTGCTTTGTGAATGCAGTCTTTACGGGCATCAAAACGGAAAGTCTGTCGGGCATATGAACAGCTTTGACGCTGGAAGGCTGGCAAGGAGTGCTGCTTGCGGGCAGCTGATTTTGACCCATCTGCCCCATTACGGCAATATTGCGGATTTAAAGACAGAAGCATCCCGTAAATTTACTGGTATCATCAAGCTGGCAGATGAATTTCTATCTATTTCACTATAAGAAGGGGACTTTCGCATGTTGTTTATTGATCATAAAGGCATCACCGATCCAAGAATCAATTTGGCGATCGAGGAATTTGCGCTAAAATATCTTGATATTAACGAAACGTATTTACTGTTTTATATAAATGAACCATCGATTATCATTGGCAGGAATCAGAATACTATTGAAGAAATTAATACGGAATATGTTGAACAAAATGGTATTCACGTTGTTCGCCGCTTATCCGGCGGAGGTGCTGTTTACCATGACCTTGGCAATCTGAATTTTAGTTTTATTGCAAAGGATGATGGGGAAAGCTTTCATAATTTCCGGAAATTCACTGAGCCAGTAATTGCTGCTTTGAAAAAATTGGGTGTCAACGCAGAACTTAGCGGACGCAATGATATTGAAGTGGGAGGCAGGAAAATTTCCGGAAATGCGCAATTTGCCACACGGGGTAGAATGTTCAGCCATGGAACGCTGATGTTCAATTCAGAAGTGGACCATGTCGCTTCAGCTTTGAAAGTGAAAAAGGAAAAGATTGAATCAAAAGGTATTAAATCCGTCCGCAGCAGGGTAGCAAATATATCAGAATTTTTGTCTGAACCGCTGACAATGGAGGAGTTCCGTTCTTTACTGTTGACATCCATTTTTGAAGGACAGAAAGACATTCCGGAATATGTGCTGTCAAATGCCGATTGGGAGAAAATTTACGAGATTTCGAAAGAACGTTATCAAAATTGGGAATGGAACTATGGGAAATCTCCTAAGTTCAACTTCCAACATTCGCACCGTTTTCCGGCAGGTTCCATTGATGTCCGACTTGAAGTGAATAAAGGCATCATTGAAAATTGTAAAATATATGGTGACTTTTTTGGGGTTGGCGATGTCTGTGAAATAGAAGATAAGCTGCAAGGCATTCGCTACGAAAAGAGAGAAATCGAAAAAGCCCTAGAAGGTATTGACCCTACCTATTATTTTGGAAATGTATCGAAAGAAGAGTTTATTAACCTGTTGTACTAACCTAGAGTCAAGCACCTTGTTAATAGGTGCTTTTGTTTTTTTACATAAAGTTTTCTTAACATTTTTTCGGAAATAGTATGTATTATGCTTGAATAGATAAAATTCATTCAATATAATAAATTTAGAAAATTATTGCAAGTAAAAATGAATGAGTATTCATTCAATAGAAACAAAGGAGGAGAAGATATGAATTTATCGTCACAACTTCATGAAACAGCCAAGGCATCAGCAGATCAAGTGGCTTATTATTTCATGGATAAGTCTTGTACTTATAATGAATTAGATGGGGCCATTACCAAATTTGCTTCAGGCCTAGAAAAACTAGGGATCAAACAAGGCGATCATATAGCACTGTTATTAGGGAACTCACCACACTTTGTGATCGGGCTGTATGGCGCCTTACGCTTAGGAGCCACTGTCATACCGGTTAATCCCATTTATTCGCCAGATGAAATTGGTTATATTCTAAATAATGGCGATGTTAAGGTGGTTGTCGGGCTTGATGTAATGATTCCGCTAGCGGAAAAAATGCATACCCTTCTGCCAAAGATCGAGCATTATATTATTTGTGAATCCGGACAACGCGAGGTAGCCCAGAAGGGGTTGGAAAAGCTTTCTGTAGCCCCTAAAATGAAATCGTTTACAGATGTAATTGCTTCTGGTGATTTGAGCTTCGAAGGACCAGAGTTGAACGATGACGATACAGCTATTATTTTGTATACGTCCGGGACTACGGGGAAGCCAAAGGGAGCTATGCTGACACATAAAAACCTATACTGTAATGCCAAGGATACAGGCGATTATTTGAAAATGAACCACGATGACCGTATTATTACAACACTTCCGATGTTTCATGTTTTCTGCCTGACTGTAGCACTTAATGCACCACTATTAAGCGGGGCAACCATTTTAATCGTACCGAAATTCAGTCCAAAGGAAATTTTCCGACTGTCAAAGAAATATAAAGCAACCGTATTTGCCGGTGTCCCAACCATGTATAATTTCCTTTATCAATACCAAGAGGGCAATCCTGAAGATTTAAAAACTTTGCGTTTATGTATTTCCGGAGGGGCTGCCATGCCTGTCGCACTGCTTCACAATTTCGAGAAGAAATTTAATGTCATTGTTTCTGAGGGATACGGTTTATCAGAAGCATCCCCGGTTACATGCTTTAATCCGCTTGATCGTCCCCGCAAGCCAGGTTCAATTGGAACATCGATTATGAATGTTGAGAATAAAGTAGTAAATGAACTTGGTGAAGAGGTCCCAGTCGGCCAGACTGGTGAATTAATTGTTCGCGGTCCAAATATTATGAAAGGCTATTATAAAATGCCGGAGGAAACAACTGCAGCTTTAAAAGACGGCTGGCTTTATACCGGGGACATGGCGAGAATGGATGAAGACGGGTACTTTTATATTGTTGATCGGAAAAAAGATTTAATTATCGTGGGCGGCTATAATGTTTATCCGCGTGAAGTAGAAGAAGTCATCTATAAACATCAAGATGTGGTTGAAGCAGCAGTGATCGGTATCCCCGATCCCAATCAGGGAGAAGCGGTGAAAGCATATGTTGTCAGGAAAAAACCCGAACTGACGGAAGATGAGCTGATCCTCTATTGCAAACAGCATTTAGCGAAATATAAAGTACCATCATCGATTGAATTTTTAGAGGAATTGCCGAAAAATACGACAGGAAAAATCTTGCGAAGGGCACTCAAATCACAAATCACCCAAATTGCTGAAAAATAAAAGACATTGTTTTGAAAATGATAGCCGGTTTTCATACTGGCTTTTTTTTTTTGCCAGTTCTAATTTTCTCCTTTTCAACTAAACTATGTATAAAGGGGCTGTACAAAAAGGGGGACAAATGATGGTAAGAAAAATGGGGGTCTATGCGGTATTGGCCTATTGTATATATGGATTATTTTTTTATTGGTATTTGTTCTATTTTGCCAATCCTAAGCTTCCGTTTGAATATCAGGGGACAAGGGCAGACCCATCCACTTTTCTAAATGGCCGCGAACTCATGCTGACTGAAGAGTATTCCAAAATCAGAAATCTATTGTTTTTCCTGTCCACACCGTTCGAGTGGCTGATTTATTTTCTTATTTTATTGTTCGGATTGTCGAAAGCATTCAAACGATGGGCAAAAAAATCAGCAAAGTACAAACTGCTGCAAATGGCCATTTATTTGTTTTGGCTTCAAGTTTTTGCGTTTATTGCGACATTACCTTTAAATTATATCAGTTATACTTTATCAAAAACGTATCATATTTCCACGCAATCCTTTCCATCGTGGATGAAGGATGAACTGATTGACTTTTGGCTGAATTTTGGGACATGGCTTATAATTGTCCCAGTGCTATACTGGCTGATGAAGAAAAGTCGAAAGCGCTGGTGGCTATACGGTTGGCTTTTATCAGTTCCGTTTACGCTATTTATGATGTTTATCCAACCAGTTGTTATTGACCCGTTATACAATGATTTTTATCCGTTAAAAAATAAACATTTGGAATCTGAAATTTTGTCCCTGGCCAATAAAGCCCATATTCCAGCTAAGCATGTATTTGAAGTCAATATGGCGGATAAAACCAATGCAATGAATGCTTATGTAACGGGAATTGGCTCCAACGCAAGAATTGTTCTTTGGGATACAACGTTAAATCGGCTGAATGATAAACAAATTCTTTTTATCATGGCTCATGAAATGTGCCATTATGTGGAGAAACATATTTATTATGGCGTAGCGGGCTATTTGCTTCTCTCACTCATTGGGCTTTATTTGACATATCGGCTGATGAACTGGGCTTCTGGGAGATTTGGAAAAGAATTGAAAATTTTGGGTGTACGGGATATTAGTTCATTGCCATTATTTCTTATGTTTCTTTCGATGTTACTGTTTGCATCAAGTCCATTGACCAATCTTGTCTCTCGGTATGAAGAAACAAGGGCGGATCGTTATGCGATCGAAATGACCAAGGATCCTAAAGCTGCCATTTCTTCGTTCCAGGAACTAACCAAATCGGGATTAAGTGAGGTAAACCCGCCGCTCTTGGTGAAACTATTCCGTTATACCCATCCGACAATGCTGGAGAGGATTTCAAGACTAGAAGAGTATGAAATAAAACATAGGAAATAAGAAAAGCAAGGCGCCTGCCAGCGGCTCTTAACCGCAAGCCGACGACGCGCTGACGCCAACAAAAAAGCCGTCATTGACGGCTTTTCTAATAATATAAGAATTTATAAAAATCGATTTCGAAAATTGAATTGTCAGCTCAATGCGCCAGCGGCTCGAGGTTTTCTATGTTCCAAAACGCTTATTAATTTCTTTAAGCTGTTCCGATAGCATTAGAAATAAACTTTTGTCACGGCGGTCAATGGCTAAATCGATTTTCTGTAATAGTTTTTCCTTTTCAGCTGTCAGCTGGATTTCCGTTAAAAGCATTTCAATGTAGAGGTCCTGGACATAATTTTCTTTCATTTTGTTCCGTTTCATGGCACTCATCTTCATTAATTCCGCGTAAGATTTATCTTTCACGAAAATCACCTCTAATGCTTTTTCTCATTATATGGGATTTTCGCAATATTATCATTAATATTTAAAATGTTCTGCAAAATATTTTTCTTGACACTAAATTGTGAACAAATTGTTAAAATTTTTAAAAAAAGTGATGGATTTGAAAGGTATAAGTGGTAAGATGTGGTGGTAAGAAAATTAATTAGGAGATGATGGTCTTGAAGCAGCAAATTGAAGAATACCAGATCAATTCATGGACAATGTTTATTGAACCGGTCGAATATGGAAGCAAATTATTTTCCCGAGTAGCGGAAGTCGATTGTGAATATTTGTCGCCTGTAAAGCCGATCGATATTATCAAAACAAGCTGCGGTTATTTCGGTGTTGATTATGAAAGCAGAAAAAAGGGGACGCGGCAGTTAATCGGTTATAATCGGAAAATCCCGATCGCCATCGAGCCTGCTAACCGACTATTCTTCTTCCCGACTCTATCACCAGCAAGTCCCGGGTGTATTTGGATTTCCCATGAGCATGTTGAAAACTATGTGAGGATGGGACCACAGCAAACACAGATCATTTTCCGCAATAAACAATCACATCTCTTTCCCGTCCCATATGGAACGATAGAGGGGCAAATGTTAAGAACCTCTTTATTGAAAACAAAACTTTTACAAAGAATCGAAAATACCGAGAGAAAGCTCGTTTATTTGTCTTATAGGCCAAAATCATCAAAAGCATCGGAAAGTTCCAGCAGCTATCATGATCATGTATTTTTGGATGAGTGAACGAAAGCGATTAACGGGACAGGTGTCTTTTTAATAAATAGGACTCCATTAATTCTTGAACTTTATTACGGATTCTTGGATTAAAGTAATTATGGTTTTCTTCGTAACCTTTGTAGATAAACAAGTACATGGTAAAAGCATCGTCCCGTTTGGTTTTTATGACTTTGAGATTATTTTGTTTCATATATTTTTTTACCTCGGTTAATTCCTTCTGTATTTCCTTGATGGTTTCTTCAATTAATTCCAAATAAGGCTTTTTCAATTTAAAAGGACTGTTTTCCACGATCGTTAAATCGCGATTTAAAATGATCAATACCATTGGCAGATAAATTGCCTTTTCCATTATATCCCTGTCATCATCAGGAATTCTTGTCATTCGTCATCAGCTCCTTTGATATCGAACGAATGTTCCGTTTTATTTTACAAAAAGAAAATGATAAAAGCAATATATCTTCCCCTTGAAAACAGTTTTAAGATTTATGAGAAAGTTTTCATTATAGAAGAATATCCGGTAGGAGAAAATGAATAAAAGAACAGCTGAAAATCTTTCCTATAAAGTGAGTGGAATTTATGGAGCAATCAGGAAAAACCACAAGGGCGGACAAACATCGAAAAAAGCAGAGGAGCAAATGGCGGTTTATATTGCCGGTATTCTTGATCTTAATGGCGGCAGCTTTCGGACTTGCATATTTTCAGTATAAACAAGGAGTAAACCAATCATTAAAAAAAATTGAAAAAGAGAAGACACCGCTGGCAGCAAACATTCCGAAGATTGAATATAAATTTTCTGGGCAAAAGGATCAGTACGGTGATACGAATATTCTATTGCTTGGCAGTGATGCCCGCAATAAAGATGAAGCTTCCCGTTCCGATACCATTATGATTGTACATTATAACGAGGATAAAGGAACATTTAAGCTGACTTCTATCATGCGTGACAGCTATGTAGACATTCCAGGGCATGGCAAACACAAAATAAACGCTGCTTTTGCTTACGGGGGGCCGGATTTATTGCGAAAAACGATTAAACAAAATTTTGGCATTGACTTACAATATTATGCAATCATTGATTTTCAAGGTTTTGTTCAATTAATCGATGAAGCGTTCCCGAATGGCGTCGAAATCAATGTAGAAAAGAAAATGTCTAAAAATATTTATATGACGTTAGAACCTGGGTTGCAAAGGCTGAATGGGACGCAGCTGCTTGGTTATGTCAGATTCCGCCACGATGCCATCGGGGATTTTGGCAGAGTCCAGCGGCAGCAAATGGCTGTAAACGCCATTAAAGAACAGCTCAGCGGATTTCAAACCATAGCTAAGCTTCCCAAATTAATTGGGGTGGTCAGTCCCTATGTAAATACAAATATTCATCCTTCCGACGCCTTGTTTATTGGGAAAAGTTTTCTAAATAAAAACGGGAAGATGGAAACGCTAAGGATTCCTGTTGAAAACAGTTTTACTGAACCAATCATTAAAGGGGAAGGGCAAGTACTGGAGCTTGATGTCGAAAAAAATAGAGAAGCTCTCCGGCAATTTATTACAAAATAATCGAATGCTTTCCATCTAAAATAAAAATAGATGGAGTTTGTAAATTGCTGTTTTTCTTCTGGTTTATTTTCCATCTTTTTTCCGAAAAGAACGCTAATTTGAATAAGCGTCGGGGAAATGACCATAATGGGAAAAAACAGGAGAAATGAAAGGAGCGCCTATGAAACTTGAATGGAAGAAGGAAGGAATAGAATGGCTTAAAGCATTTGCTATTGGAATTATTATTTTTGCATTTATTCGCTCATTTTTCTTTTCGAATTATATCGTCGAAGGACGATCCATGATGCCGACACTTCAAGACGGGAACAAGCTTGTGGTGAACAAACTGGGCTATCAAATCGGTGACTTGCATCGCTTTGATGTCATAGTGTTTCATGCCAATGCGAAAGAGGATTATGTGAAGCGGATTATCGGCCTGCCTGGTGATAAAATTGTGTATCGGAACGATCAGTTGTATATAAACGGACATAAATATGCCGAGCCGTATTTAAATGGTTACAAGCAGAAAACATCGGGGATCAAATATACAAAGGATTTTACTCTAAAAGAAGTGACGGGTGAGGAAACGGTCCCTGCCGGCAAATTATTTGTCTTGGGCGATAACCGCCCAGAAAGCTGGGATAGTCGCTATTTTGGCTTTGTTTCCATTCATGAGGTTGTCGGAAAAGTAGACTTGCGCTACTGGCCGTTAAACGAAGTAGGTACTCATTTTTAAAACGATCATAAATTTGAATTCGAAAAATTTAACTTATGACCCAAAAAGAAGGACGAGTTCCGGCTTCTTAGCGGATTTAGTTTATTTGTGTTTTATACTTTACGGTCATTTCTTTGTTGAAGAACTATATTCTCGTCTCCAGGCATTAATCTCCATTGTTTGTTTACAACAATTCGCAGCCAAGTTCCAGGGATCCACGAGGTCACAAGTGCTAACATGACAAGGATCGCAAAAAACTCCTGGTTTGTAATGCCGGTGGAATAAGCTACAGAAGAAAGCACGATTCCAGGACCGCCGCGGTCATTTATGGCCACTCCCAGATTAAAACTTGTAAATGGATCTTGCTTAATAATTCGTGAAGTGATGTAAACAGCCAATGTTTGAGTGAATGTGGCAAATAACAAATAAATTAGGAAGAATAAAGGATTAAAGTGTTTAATCAGGTTAATTGCAGTCCCACTGTTGCGAAGTAGATAGGGATAAACCAAGAAAACGAAATATTACTAACCCCTTGCTCGAGCCGTTCAGAAACTGCTTCCGGCAACGCTACTTTTGCGACAATCCCCGCAATAAGTGCACCAAAAATGGTTTCCACGTGAAGTGTTCCGGCAAGAGAGGCAAGGATGAACATGATAAACAGGAAGTATCCGAGATTAGATGACCGGAATAAAAGGTTCTGTCTAATAATGGTCATCCGTTTAAATAAAAGGTATCCGACAACTAAAGCCCAAAGTATAAATCCAAACGATGTACCGGCACTTACGAATGCAGTACTAAGAGTATAGCCCCCGCCTTTACTTGCAATTGCGGTAGCGAATCCTAAAGCTATCCATAGCAATACATCATGGACTCCGGCACAGGCAATGACGATTTTGGCAAACCGTGTATGCATGATGCCAAGGTCATTGAAAATTTTCGAAATGACAGGGATAGAAGTAATGGCAATAGAGACAGCGATGACTACCTTTATTGCTAATGGATTATTGGCCGATCCTATAAAAGGAATAATATTAAAAAAATCTGCTGCAATCCAGCCAATAATAAAAGCAGGAATCGTTGATCCGATCACTAAGGAGGAAGTGATTCTAGCATCCCCCTTATTAAATTTTGTCTGGAATTTAAGACCCGAACAAAACATCAAGAGAAGTAAACCAAATTGATAAAGAAGTCCAAATAGTTTATCTTCCAAGGGAAACCCTACGAATAGCCAATGAAATGCGTCCGGAAAAAAATGTCCTAATATCGTAGGACCCAATACTAATCCAGCCGCAACTTTCCCGATAACACGCGGTATGAAGATCTTTTCTGCCAAAAATCCTAATAAATGAGCCATAGCCAATAAACATCCCATGGCAAGTAAAAAATGGCTCACTTGATCGCTAGATAGACTAAACATTCCTTCCTCCTCCTCCTAAATAGGATATTTCCCTTTAAAGTATGCGGGTATGTCCAATTGGACGAGGGCGAAATCATTAGGCTAGTAAAATAAGGCGTTAGGATCTTCGGGTGCTAGTCCACATAAGAAAAGCGCAAGCGCCTCGGTCAGCCTG
>NZ_BCUZ01000024.1 GCF_001591485.1 Neobacillus fumarioli NBRC 102428
TTTTTTTTTACTTAGATAACATAGCTTTCATTTTTTCATTATGCTGTTTATATTGGCTTAATAACTGATTAAGCAGGGTTTGAGCCCGTTTTTGATCCTTTTTCTCTACTGCCAATTTTACATCATGGTATGTCTTCCAGTAACCCATTCCTTTTTCGCTCTTAAGCTTTGTCAAAAATTCTTCTTTACTAATTTTCCCTTCTTTAAATTGTTTGTGTAGTTCTTTGAAATTTTTCATTTTTTCACTTTTCCACTGTTCACGTTTTTTGGCATTTTCTGGGCTCATCCATTGTTTGTTTAGATTTTTCCTTTCGGCAAGTGCCTTTGTCCACTCAACCTTCTTTTCCGGAGTATATTGGCTGACCCACGAAAGCAGTTGCTGCTCCCGCTCTTGAATCTTTGCCTCCCAATCTTTATGTGAATGAGGTTTATGGCTCTCATCAGTACAGCAATGGTTGTGATGATGATGGCCGTGTGCAATCGTTCCTTGTGCGCTTGCCAAACCAGGGATGGATAATAGTAAACCCATTGAAATAAATAAAGTTTTCAACTTCATCTTATTCACCTTCCTATTAACTATTAGTTGTCAGTTTATACCATTATTAATGGCACGACTTTATCATGCCCAAATGATGTAAAAATATGAAATGATACGGAAATATTTTTACAGCAAAAGGCCATTCCCGCATTGGGAACAGCCTGCTATTAATACACATCTTTTTTGGTAAATACAAAAAACGAAACAAACAGGGCAGCAGCCCACCAAAATAATAAAACTGTAATCGAAAACGACAAAGTCATTCCTTGAATCGGCGGCGGATTTCCTGCAAGGTAGTCTGTTAACTGTAAATTAACCATAAACAAATATTTTGCTGAATTCCATGAAGAAACCATATTGTTTAAAATAGCACCCGAAATAAGCGCAGCAAGCATGATCCCCATTCCCGCTGCCGTACTTCGAATTAATACAGACAGCATGAACGATAATGTACCTACTACAACAGCAACAAACCAAACAAGACCGAAATCCATCAATAAAAATTCCCATAGGCTTAATAATTTAACATTTGCCGTATTTAAACCGGCCTTTGTCACATTAAATCCCGTTAAAATAGGAGCTCCCCAGCCTTTAAATCCAAAAACAAATCCGGAGATCCCATAAGACAAAGCTCCTGCTATTGCTATAATCAATGATACGGCTAGAATCAAGGTAATATATTTACTTAAGAGAATCTTCCACCGTTTTACTGGCCGCGTCAGTAATAGTTTTACGGTACCAAGGCTATACTCAGAGGACACAAGGTCACTGGCAATTACCATGACCATTAACGGAATAAATAACCCGATGGAATTCTCCAAAAACACTCTAACGAATGTCGGAGCACCTGGTGCATTAGGATTTATATTATGGTCGAGATAATATTGCTCCTGTTTGACCATAATTTGCAGTTCCCTTCTCCATTCATCCGACATCCCCGTACTGCTTAGGCGGTTGGTCGTGTCGACAATCTGTTTCTGCAAAATGGTACGCCAGTCCTTTGTTCCAAGCTTTTCTTGTTGTGTTTGTACTTGCCTATATTGTGCATAGGTAAATAAGGCCACTAGGACGCCAATAATGATCGCAATTACCACTAGGCGTTTCTTGGCAATTAACTTCAACATTTCATTTTGAATTAGTTTACTCACGACTTTCCCCTCCTGTAAGCTCGAGGAACAAGTCTTCTAGTACTGGCATTTTCCGGCTCATTTCACAAACCGAAACACCTGCATCAACCAACTTTTTATTCCATTCCGCTATTTTCTGTTCATCAAAAACTGTCAAGATGGTGCCATCATCAATTTCTTCAATCTTGGTCAATGACCGTAAAATATGTTTGCCCTTTTCTAAGGGAGTCATGCGCCATGCCATTTTTTCACGATTTTCAAGAAGTTGCTGAACACTGTCAATTCGAATGATGGTCCCATTTAAAAGAATCGCAACTCGGTCGCATAAAAGCTGGATTTCACTTAACAAATGGCTTGAAACAAGTACACTTAAACCTTCTTGTTCGGCGAGAAATCGGATGAATTGCCTCATTTCACGGATTCCCGCCGGATCCAAACCGTTTGTTGGTTCGTCAAGTATGAGTATTTTGGGCTTCCCCAGAAGTGCTTGAGCAATACCTAGACGCTGTCTCATTCCAAGTGAGTATGTTTTAACCTTATCATGAATTCGGTCCGTCAATCCAACGAGTTCCGCCACTTCCATAATACGCTTTTCCCTTACTCCATCGAGCATACGTGTAAAATGCAGAAGATTATTGTATCCTGAAAGATATGGGTATAATTCCGGATTTTCTACAATACATCCAAGGTTTTTCATAGCCTCTTCAAAATGCTCATCAATATGAAGTCCGCAGATTTGTATGCTTCCAGAAGTCGGTTTTATCAGGCCGACAAGCATACGGATTGTTGTCGTCTTACCTGCACCGTTCGGTCCTAGAAATCCAAATACTTCTCCTTCCTGCAGTTCAAAGGTTAACCCTTTAATAATCTCTTTTTTACCAATTTTCTTTTTTAGATCTTTTACAGCTAATGTCACTTTCTTTTCCATGCAATAATCTCCTTACCAAGTAAGCAATGATGCTACCCGCTCCGCAATTAACCGATATCCTTTTGTATTCGGATGAAATTTATCAGAATAAAGATAGTCATTTACCTTTAACTCAAATAAATCAAATGTCGGAACAAACACAACTTTATTAAACGAAGCACTAACTTCCGCACTGTCATAATTCCAATGTCTTATCACTTTTGCCATCTCTTTTCCTTGAGCGAGATCCATGAACGGATTATATAAACCAATAAAAAACACATTGGCTGTTTGGTTGTTTTTACGAATTTGTTGAAGAATAAATTTCAAATTATCGAGATAGTGTTTCTCAATAACGTTTATTTGTTTTGTTTGATAGTCCTGCAAGCCTTGGCCGCCGCGGAACAAGTCATTGCCCCCGATGGTCAGCAATATACAATCCGCCATTTGCAGCTGTCTTCCAACTTCAATTTGCTGCACCTGCTGTCGCAGCTGGCTGGAGGTTTGTCCGTTGATTCCCAAGTTGATCAACAAGACAGGACGCTTTGTTTTTTTCTTTACTTCATCAACAATATCACCTACATAGCCTTTTCCTGTTTCATCCCCAGTACCTCTCGTCAATGAATCTCCCAGTGCCACAATCCTCAGCTCCTTCTTGGATTTTGGAGCTTCTGGTACCTTTGTCACCTTAGGAATCTTATCCGGTTTGTTGGCGTAATAAGCTTTGAATGTAACTCCTAACCCAATGATCCAAACAAGGCAAAAAAGGGCTCCAATGGCCGTAATCAAACGGATGAACTTTTTATTCAAAAAAACCATCCTCTCAAACTTCTTTCATTATGATATAAGAAAAGGAATCCTTGCCGGATTCCTCTACAGGTTATGATACCCGTGTTTTCTTTTTACTATCAATCGTAATTAGGATCCGAATAATTTCCATCAATAAAGTAGAAATCCCAAGCCAAACACCCCCAAAAACATAACCAGCTGCGATTTGGCTTGGAGCTTGGACATTAAAATAAATGCGGCTAACCCCCATAAATAAAAGAATGATCACCCAGCTGGTAATGACAAAGGAATGTAGCCGAATCGATTGACTATGCCGCAGCATAATATAAAAGCAATAGCCATAAATCACAAAAGCCATCAGCGACTGCTCGCTTGGAAATCCGGAAGGGAAATGCTCCAATAAATTTGGCTCATTTGGGACAAGCCGATGAAAAATGCTTCTTAGGGCTTCTTCATACAGATTTCCCCCAAGAACCGTCATGAATAGAAACACAATTTCCAATTTATTCTTGTTACCTTTCCAGACAATCCATAAAAGGGTATAAACTATAACACCTATTAGCATAAATCTTGTTCCAAGCTTTAAAAAGATGAACAGCAACCAAGATAACTGATGGTGAAAGAGATCACTGACTAAAATTTTAGCTACCTCATCCAGATCGTCCACATCATTAGCAAGGTATTGCTGAATGAAACCGATCATTAAAATAATAAACCCTACTGTCATAACAGAAATCACTGCTAAAAATAATTCTGCTCTCCGCCGCGTGTGAAAGATTGTTAATATTTTCTTCCCCAAGACTACCGTTGTGTTAGCGATTTGCGCTCGATATTTCTTCACAATAAATACCGCTAAAATGACAGCAGCCAAAATAATACTGCCAATCACTAAATATTTTTTAATTAAATCATGGAATGCCTGCCATTTAGGGCCAAGCAATTTCCCCAAACCGATAAACGTAGAAACCCAGATCACAGACCCTAGGAAGGAATAACTGGCATAAATTCTAAATGGTAGCCTTGTAATCCCTGAAAAATACCCCGTCAGGTGCCTGACACCAGGAATAAATAAGGCAACGATTAACAGCTTGTTTCCATATTTCTTAAACCATAATGAGGTGGAATTTAAGCGCTCTGGTCCAAGATGAAACTTTCTACCATATTTTTCAAAAAACGGCATGCCTAACTTATTGCCAATGGCATAAGCAAAAATCATCCCTACTGTACAACCTGCAGCAGCTGAGGCAATACAGCCTATCCAGTTTAGCTTGCCTTGAAATGATAAAAAGCCGGCATATCCCATCAGTGCTTCGATTGGGATCGGCACTGCCATAATCCCCAATATTAATGAGAGAAATAGAACGATATATCCGTAATCATTCATGAAGGAAATAATATGATGCAATTGATGTGAACTCCTCTCCAGAGGCTTACTTAACGGCCGTTTTCTATATTTTTCATCCTCATAGAAATTCTATCCATCTATTTAGCAAAATCAAGATGCCTTTCTTATATGGTACTATTTCTATAACCGTTTGCACAATTAAAAGGGTTTTGAAAGAAAGGAATTTTTAAGGGGTACAATCTTGAGTTTCAGAGGGCTTATGGCATACGGATCATAAAAAGAGGCTTTTCTTTTCGGAAAAGCCTCTTTCATTCTTAATATGCTTTTGCCCAGTAAACCATGTGCTTTGCTTCTTTACCGCAGCAAACACATTGATCTGACAGGTGTTCTTGCTCAAATGGGATACATCTTGATGTTGCTGTTGTTTCTTCTTTGATTTTTTCTTCACAGGCCAGGTCACCGCACCACATGGCTTTAATAAATCCCGGTTTTGTTTCTAATGTTTCTTTTAATTCAGGTAATGTTAAGGCAACCGAAGTTCTTTCTTCACGGTGTTTTAATGCTTTGTTATATAAATTAGCCTGTATTTCATCTAACAATTCAGGTAGTTTCACTTCTAATTCAGCAATTGGAACAACCACTTTTTCCAGTGTATCGCGTCTTACTAATACTACCTGTTTGTTTTCAATATCCTTTGGTCCGATTTCGAGGCGGACAGGAATCCCTTTCATTTCATATTCATTGAATTTCCAGCCAGGCTTTTTATCGCTGGCATCAATGTCAACGCGGGCAATTCTTGAAAGGGTATTTTTCAGATTATAGGCGAAGTCGAGAACGCCTTCTTTATGCTGTGCTATTGGCACAATCATGACTTGAATTGGAGCTGCTTTTGGCGGAATGACGAGGCCGCGGTCATCCCCATGTACCATAATCAACGCACCGATAATTCTTGTCGTAAAGCCCCATGATGTTTGATGTACATATTGAAGCTTACCTTCCTGGTCAGTGTACTGAATACCGAAGGCTTCCGCAAAACCAGTGCCAAAGTGGTGGGAAGTACCTGACTGCAGCGCTTTTCCATCGTGCATCAAGCTTTCAATCGTAAACGTTGCTTTTGCTCCTGCGAATTTTTCCTTTTCAGTCTTTTGTCCTTTTACAACCGGAATAGCAAGGATTTCTTCACAAATAGAAGCATAAACATTCAACATTTTAATGGTTTCTTCCATTGCTTCCTCATCCGTTGCATGGGCCGTATGGCCTTCTTGCCATAAGAATTCTAATGTTCTTAAAAACGGACGGGTTGTTTTTTCCCAACGGACGACATTTGCCCATTGATTATATAACTTTGGCAGGTCCCTGTAGGAATGGATAATATTTTTATAATGTTCACAGAAAAGAACCTCTGAAGTTGGACGAACGACCAATCTTTCGGTCAACTCTTCCGAACCACCTTGTGTTACCCAGGCAACTTCCGGAGCAAAGCCTTCAACATGGTCTTTTTCTTTTTGTAAGAGGCTTTCCGGGATGAACAACGGCATATACACATTTTCATGCCCTGTTTCTTTAATGCGGCGGTCGAGTTCATTTTTTATATTATCCCATAAAGCAAAGCCGTACGGACGAATAATCATGGAGCCACGAACACTTGAATAATCAATTAAATCTGCTTTTGTGACAACATCTGTATACCATTGGGCGAAGTCCTCGTCCATGGCAGTAACGTCTTTTACAAATTCCTTAGCCATATTGACACCTCATTGTTTTTTATAAAATTACGCCTATATAAAAAGGCCCTGATCCTCAAAAAGGGACCAAGGCCTGGCGGTACCACCCTACTTTATAAAGCTAGTGCTTTATACTCTTTACATGATAACGGATTTGATCCGCATGTATCTTCAAATGATCCGATACTGAACTCAGGAGGCAGGTTCAAATGAACGTCTTAAGAAACCTCCCACCATTGGTTCCCTCTCTTTGTAAGACCGCTTCATTATACTAATCCCCGTCATTGTTTCAATTTGTTTTTTTGATGTAAATTATATAGTTCTTGTCCGGAAAAGTCAAATATTAGTGCCAAAAAACCATTCCCAAAGATACAATTTTTATAGCGTCATATTTTATTCAGAAAGTCACTTTTCATCAGCAGACAAGAATTGGCAGATATTTTTCAAGAATTAAATTGCTTGGATGGATGTACAGTTTTACATCATGAAGTGAATCGGGGAAAAGGCAGAGCCTTAAAAACCGCTTTTCAATATGTTTTGCAATATCATCATGACTTAGATGGAGTGATCACAGCTGATGCGGACGGCCAGCATTCGATTCCAGATGTGCTCAATATCGCCTGGAAGCTTGTGAATACTAATAAAGAGATTATTTTGGGGGTCAGAGATTTCAGTCAGGAGAACGTTCCGGTTCGTAGCCTGATCGGTAACCGGATCACTAGTTTTCTTTTTCAATTGTTTTACGGCGGCAAGTTAGAAGATACACAAACAGGATTGCGTGGAATTCCCCTGAAAATTCTGCCGCAGTTGATTCATTTAAAAGGAGAACGATACGAATACGAAATCAATATGATAATCTTTGCTAAGAAACGGAACATCAAGCTTAGTAAAATTTCGATCAGAACAATATATTTGAATAATAATGCCGAATCTCATTATAGTTCCATTATCGACTCCATCCGTGTTTTTATGAAACTCATCTCAGGTCTTGCCAAATACTCAGAGGCGACATTGATTTCGGGAATTATTGATATTATAAGCTTTTTTATATTGACCAGTTTAATATTGAGGAATTTCCCATTAGGAATCCGTATTTTCTTTGGCACACTTGGAGCTCGAGTTTTATCATCTTCCTGTATTTTTACATGAATCGCAGCCTCGTATTCACTAGCCCAAATAATGTGAAGAAAGCATTGATGAAGTATTATATTTTATTTTTCGCTCTGATCAGTGCCTCTTACCTTTTAGTTCTCTCCGCCAATTTGTTTCTAAACGTGAATGTCATCCTTGCAAAAATTTGTATTGATGCCCCCCTGGGAATATTGAGCTATCAAATTCAGCTCCATTGGGTGTTTAAAAATGACAGCCCTGATATCGGCAAGCAGATAGCAGGTGATCACCATGAACTCTAATTTTTATGGCCGATTCTTCAGATTAGGGCAACAAATTGTTAGGAAGGTTTATCCAAAATATAAGGTAATCTTGCCACAAACAATTGACGGTCCTGCAGTCTATATAACTCATCACCAAAACTTGTTTGGACCGTTTATAACCTTGTTGTGGTTCCCTAAATCACTACATGCATGGATTCTCCATGTGTTTCTAGACCGGCATACTTGCTATCGCCTATATGTTGATTATACATTTACAAAAAGATTTGGCTGGAACCGGACGCTTTCGAAAATTTGCGCCTTTCTCGTTTCCTTTTTGATTGCCAAACTTTTAAATTCGGGAAAAGGAATACCCGTATACAGAGGATCTAGAAAAATTTTAAAAACTTTTCATCTCAGTGTAAAAGCCCTGAAAAATGGTGAAAGTATCGTTATTTTTCCGGATATTGATTACAGTGATTCAACTGCAAATGTGAAAGAGATGTACGAAGGATTTCTTTCCCTGGATCGATATTATTATCGAGAAACTGGAGAGCATGTTTGTTTTATTCCTTTATATGTAAGCAAAAAGAAACGGCTTTTAATCGCTAATAGAAAAATCTATTTTCGTGAAGGTGAAGATGTTCAAACGGAACGAAAGACTGTACTACAAAACATCCATGCCAATCTAAATGAGCTCGCGGAAAAATGTGGAGATCTTTAATCAAAACGTAAGTTGGGTATAAGAAGGAATGATAAACCTTTTTGGATTTACCATTCCACACTTTAGCTTTTTTGCATTCTTGGAAAAATGATTTCGATATTAGTCCCTTCTCCAAGGGTACTTTCCACTTTCGTTTTCCCATGATGTTTTTCAATAATCCATTTTGCGATGGACAGGCCAAGTCCTGTTCCTTCTGTAGATGTACGCGCCTTATCACTTTGAAAAAAGCGGTCAAAAATTTTAGGGATATCCTGTTCAGCTATCCCGATTCCATTATCTTTTATCTTTAGAAAAATGGAGGAATGGGTCTGATGACAGGAAAGCAAAATTTTGCCGCCTTCATTTGTATATTTCATCGCATTATCAAGCAATATCACAATAAGCTGATGAATTCTTTCTTGATCGGCATAAAATTTTACCGGCTCAGGCGCATCCAACTCCAATGTTTTCCCTTGGTATGTCACAATAACTTCATAATGCTGGATAATTTTCTTTAATAATTCATCCAGTTGGAAAGTCTGTTTTTTCATTTCAATTTGATCTGAATCCGACCGAGCTAGTATTAATAAATTGGTAACTAGCTTTGATAACCTTCTGGATTCAGCGGAAATTGCGGAAATATCCATTATTTTTTCCTGAATGGTGGCATTTGGCGCCCTGAAAAGCAAATCAGTCTTCGCTTGGATGACAGCCAGTGGTGTTCTTAACTCATGCGATGCATCAGAAACGAACTGCTGCTGCTTTTGCCATGAATTTTTGATTGGCACCAATGCCCTGCCTGCCAGGAAAAATCCTGCCGCAACTGCACAGACTATTCCTAACAAACAACCAACTACCATAATGAGTAATAATCTGTTTAATAATTCATTTTCAGAATTTGTATTTCGAAGGATTTGAACAACTAACTTTCCAACTCCGGGAATTTCTATTTTAAAAGCATAATAGCGAAATGAAAAATTCTCAACCGTTACATCTTGAAGCGCATCGAATTTTTGTGGCCAAAATTGTTTCTCGTTATCACTAAAGATCTGTGGATTGCGATTTGACTGTCCCAACAGCTGATGATTCTCATCCCATAATAAGATCATGATTCTCGGATCACGCCTCATAAATCTAGGATCAAAAACATCCCCTGATTCGGTTTTTGCATTGCCTTTTGTCTGGCTGTCCCCATCCGGCCCGGTTTGGTCTTGTTCTGGATTCTCAATATGATGAACAGAATCGAGGATCGATTTGTTCACATCGCGATAGAGCTGATGAGCCGTATATCCATAGATAATGCAGCCAAGAACACTGATAATAATAATAAAAACAAGTGAATTTAAAAAGGTAAGCTTTACATGAGTCTGGCGAAACATCCGGGTCTCCTACTCTTCGTTCAGCATATAACCCACACCGCGAATTGTTTTAATATCGGTATGGTATCCAAACGGTTCCAGTTTCTTGCGTAAATGATGCATGAAAACTTCGACGATCGCAATCGTTGTATCGGAATCAAATCCCCACACACGATCATAGATTTGTTCCTTTGTTAAAATTACGCCTTTATTTTGAATTAAGTATTCTAATAACTCATATTGCTTAGAAGTCAGTTTGACGGGTTTTCCATCTACCATTATATCCCGTTCTTTTCCAATCAGCTCAATTCCGCGATACTGGATTGTCTGATTAGTTGTTAAGCTTCCGCTCCTGCGTAAAAGAGCGCGGATTCTTGCTTTCAACTCAGCCGCTTGAAACGGTTTCACTAAATAATCATCGCCGCCTGAATCCAATCCTTTTACACGGTCTTCTAAAGAATCTTTGGCTGTTAGGAATAAGACAGGTGTCTTTAAGCCTTCATGGCGAATGGTTTTTAATACTTCAAAACCATCGATTTCTGGTATCATCACATCCAATACAATGGCATCATGTATATTTTGCCTTGCTAAGAACAACGCATCTTCCCCATTTTCTGCCTCGTCAACCTCAAACTCATCTGACAAGAGCTCGGTAATGGATTCAAGTAACGTCCGATTGTCCTCGACAACTAATAACCTCATATCATCACCCCTTTTTAACGCTTATATTTTTCATTATATATGAAACAAAGCGGCCGCTAAAGCGATCGCTTTGTTCCATGTTTATTCGTACCTTAATGCTTGAATCGGGTTTAATTTCGAAGCTTTATTTGCAGGGAATACTCCGAAAACTACCCCGACGGCCAATGAGAACAAAAATGCCATAAACATAATGGACGATGAATACGATAATGTCATGTTAAAGGCTGAGGATAAAATTTTTCCAAGGCATAAGCCAAATATAATACCGATGATTCCGCCCATTGAGCTTAAAACGGTCGATTCAATTAAGAATTGTAGCAGGACATCCCTCCGCTTGGCACCGATTGCTTTCCTAATTCCGATTTCTTTCGTCCGTTCAGAAACAGATACCAGCATGATATTCATGATGCCTATTCCGCCGACAAGCAAGGAAATACCAGCGATGCCACCAAGCATCAACGTCATGGACTCGGTAACCGAACTCATCGTGTCCATCAAATCCTTTTGATTGCTGACGGTGTAAGAATCGGTGTTATTTGGAAACATAGAGGCGAGTTTCGCTTCTACTTCAGCTTGAACAAAATCCATTTGATTTTCGTTTTTACCTTGAAGGTATACTTGGTTGATGTCCGTCTGCTTTAACAGCCGTTCCCCAGTGCTTAACGGCACAATGACTACATCGTCACCGCTTGAACCAAGGGAACTTCCTTTCGAAGCCAATACCCCGACTACCTTAAAAGAAGTGCCGTTTACTAGAATATTCTGTCCGACAGGATCATTCCCACTAAATAATGTAGCGGCTGTATCCGAGCCAAGGACGGCAATTTTCTGTCTATATTCAATATCAAGATCTGTTATAAACCGCCCTTCACTGACATTGACATTACGGACGGATGAATAATCAGGAGTTGTGGCCAATACGGATTGTTGAGAAGAGGTACGATCCTCCTTCACCGTTACACGGCCGGAAACAACCGGAGCCACTGCCTTTACACCGTTTAATTTCGACAATTGATCAATTTTATCTTGCGTCAATGCCAGATCTGTTCCAAAAGTATTAACTGTCAAAAGATTGGTTCCTAATTGATTGATTTGATTGGTGACATTTGTAGTTGAACCCTGAGCCATAGATACAAGAACGATCACAGAAGAAACACCAATAATAATTCCAAGCATGGTGAGGCATGAGCGTAGCTTATTGCTTTTAATACTGCGAAACGCCATTTTAATGCATTGCAAAATGCCCAAGCAGCTCACCCCCATTTTCCTGCAGCTGTCCATCCTGAATGCTTACCATTCTCCTAGCCTGCTTGGCAATCGTTAAATCATGAGTGATTAAAATTATTGTATTCCCTATTTCATTCAATTCCTGCATAATTTCCATAATTTCTTTACTTGTCCGGCTGTCAAGTGCTCCTGTCGGTTCATCCGCAAGCAAAATCGACGGGTTGGCGGCAAGTGCTCTGGCAATTGCAACCCGCTGCTGCTGTCCTCCGGATAGCTGTGTGGGAAGATGAGCAGCACGATCTGCCAAGCCCACCTTCTTCAATGATTCCATTGCTGTTTCTCTCCGGATTTTGGCAGAAACACCGGCATATAACAACGGAAGTTCTACATTTTCCAAAGCGGTCAATTTTGTTAATAGATTAAAGTTTTGGAAAATAAAACCGATTTTTTGATTACGGATCGAAGCAAGCTGATTATCATTCATTTTCCCGATATTCTTGCCTTCAAGCAAATATTCACCTGAATCAGGGCGGTCAAGACAGCCGAGCATGTTCATTAAGGTAGATTTACCGGATCCGGATGGACCGATAATCGCCAAAAATTCACCTTTTTTGATTTCAAGAGAAACATTATTTAAAGCATGGACGGTTTCTCCGCCAATCTTATACGTTTTCATCAGGTTCTTGATTTGAATGATTGGTGTACTCATTAGTTACCACTCCTTCCGCCTGAAGAACCGCCAACTGCCTTATTTCCACCTCCATTGCCGCCACTGCGGAATTGGCGGCCCATTCCGCCCATGCCCATTCCGCCAAAGCCAAAGCCGCCTTGCGAAAATTTAGCGTTCGCATTGTTGTTGTTAATGACAAGATTAGGTAACCGAACAACTTGACCTGGTGTTAAACCTTGTGTGATTTCAACATAATCTGTATTTGCCAAGCCTGTTTTCACAATGACACGGGAACCCGACCAGCGGCTGTCCTGATTACTTTGATTATTTCCTTGATGATCTTTACTGCTTTGATTTTGATCAGCAAGAATGACAAACTTTTCACCATTTTTCGAATGAACTGCATCTACCGGTACAAACACGGCATTATCTTTGCTAGCGGTTAAAATATTGGCTTGGTCAGTCATACCAACTTTTAAACCTGTTGGGTTGTTAATATGAATCGTGACATTAAAAGTTGATACTCCATTTGTAGAAGTACCTTCATTGGCAATGTCTGTTACAGTACCAGTAAAGGTTTGATCAGGTAAAGCATTGACTGTAATGGTGGTGGATTGTCCCACTTTGATCTTTGGAATATCCAATTCATCGATTGCTGCAACTGTTTCTAAATCATTATAGTTTGTGAGGTGGGCAACTGCCTGGCCAATTTGCACCCTTTCCCCTGCCTGGACATTTACCGCTGTAATCACCCCATCCGAAGGCGCAGTAATTGGATCACTGCCATCGGTAAAGGTGATGAGGACATCGCCCTTTTTCACAGATTGACCAGCGGAAACGAGCACTTGATCAATTTGATTATTATTTATTGACGATTTAATATCTTCACTAGTAACAGGCTGAATCGTTCCAGAACCACTGACTCGGACTTCAAATTTCCCTTGCCGGACAAGCGCGGTTCGGGCTTGTGTCATTACTTGCTGGGCATTGGTGGTTTTTGAACCAACCCACTGATAGCCGGCAAACCCAACAATTACGATGACAATCACTGCAATAAGCCACTTCATCCAATTCTTCATATGCACTTTCTCCTTTGATTCGCAGGTTCATTAAAGATTATACAAGCCCATTATTAAGCCAATTCCTTAACTTTTCCTTAAAAACTCTTTTAGTTTCGATTCCTGCTATCGTCTTTCGTTGACACTCTTTTTCATTTCATATATAGTTTAACACATGAATAGTTAATGAGTTTAACTAATTTAAGGTTTGTAGGTGATGATCTGAATGAATAAAGAAACGATCCAAGAATTAATTGACCGTTATGTCACGACTTCTTTTCGCGTTCATAAAAAAGCAGAAGCGCTCGTTAAAGGACAGATCGGAAACGAGTTAACAAATGATCAACATTACATATTAAGGTACATTTTCCACTCAGGAAGGTGCACCTCAACAGAATTAGCAGATGTTTTCGAAGTAAATAAAAGTGCGATAACAGCTATTATTAATCGTATGGTAGACAAAGGACTTATCGAAAGAACCCGCGACATGGCAGACCGACGAGTTATTTATTTAACGATGACTGCGTCTGGGAAAGAACTCTTTCTTGAAGTCCAGAAAAAAATCCATCTTCTGGTAGAATCTATTATTACTCAATTTGAAGAAACCGAAATAACAGTTTTTATAAATACATATGAAAAACTGGCTCAAATACTGGACGATAAGAAAAAAGAAGAATTGGGGGAATAGAGTATGAAAGGCATCGTAAAAGGAAAATGGTGGATTCTTGCAGCTTGGATTATGTTGCTCACTTATTTTTTTATTACGGCCCCGAAAATGGAGAATCTTGTGCGGGAAAAAGGTCAAATTAGTGTACCACAAGGTTATTCCTCCACACTCGCCAATAAACTTCTTCAAGATGTACAGTCAAATGAGAAGAAAGGGAATGAATTACAAACCGTGCTTGTTTTCCATAGTGATAAAAAATTAACAACCTCTGACTATGAAAACGCCAAAAAAGCAGTTAAAGAGCTTGAAAATAACAAGCAAAAACTAGGGATCACAGAACTCATCAGTCATTTTCAACAAGCTGATTTAAAGAATCAGCTTGTTTCCAAGGATGGCAAGACGATCTTAGTTTCCTTGAAAGTAACAGCAAATGGCAGGGAAAATAAAGAAATCTTGAGTGACTTATATAAAACTATTGATCATGTAAAACTTAATCATTATTACACTGGCAGCTGGGTGATTGGTGAAGATCTTGTCTCAAATTCACAAGAAGGCTTGAAAAAAACAGAAGGAATTACGATTGTTTTCATACTTGTAGTACTATTACTTGTATTTCGTTCGGCCGTTGCTCCTTTCATTCCATTAATAACAGTTGGATTCAGCTACCTGGCTTCCCAATCGATTGTAGCTATTTTAGTAGATAAGGTGAATTTTCCGTTATCTACCTTTACTCAGACTTTCTTAGTGGCAGTTCTGTTTGGTATTGGTACAGATTATTGCATTTTACTATTGAGCCGCTTTAAAGAAGAATTGTTTGAAACAGATGATGTGACAGAAGCGATTATTGCAACTTACCGCACTGCGGGAAAAACGGTAATATTCAGCGGAATTGCGGTCCTGATCGGCTTTGCCTCCATTGGTCTTTCTACATTCCAGCTTTATAAATCGGCATCTGCTGTTGCCATCGGAGTTGCCTTTTTGTTACTAGCGCTTCTTAGCATTGTCCCATTTTTCATGGCAGTCCTCGGGAAAAAGCTGTTTTGGCCTGCCAAAGGAAACCTGGAACACGGTGAAAGTAAAATCTGGGGAGTGTTTGGGAAGTTTTCATTAACACGGCCGCTCATTGCTTTTTTAATAGTTGCCGTGATGACTGTGCCTTTCATATTCACCTATAAAGGACAGTTATCATTTAACTCCTTGGAAGAGATCAGTGATAAGTATGCATCCATTAAAGGATTTACTATTATTTCAAAATCATTTAGTCCCGGTGAATCCATGCCGACACAAATTGTGATAAAAAATGATGATAAGATGGATACATCGGATTATATGACCATTACGGAAAAAATCACTCAGGAACTTAAGAAAATCAATAACGTGCAAACCGTCCGCTCTGTTACCCAGCCAACAGGAGCCGTCATTAATGACTTCTATATTTCCAAGCAAGCGGCAAATGTTGGTGACGGGCTTGATCAAGGAAATAACGGAATCCAAAAAATCTCAAGCGGGTTAGATGAAATGCACAATAAATTGGCTGACAGCGAGCCCCAATTACAAAATTCCACAAACGGGATTAATAAATTAATTACCGGGACAAATCAAGTGAAAACGGGCATTGGTACCATACAAACTAATCTTACCAAAATTAAAGATGGATTAACACAAGGAACAATGGGTGCTCACAAAGCTCAGCAAGGTCTGGAACAAATAAAAACACAATCTGAAAAGCTTCTAGCTGGGAGCAAGCAATTGCTTGACGGCTATACACAAGCCGGCTCAGGGATTAACGATCTTTTGAGTTATTATAATCAGGTTGCCGACGGGATCGATTCTCTAAACAAAAGCTTACTGAATCTTAATCCGAATTTTAGCACTCTAGAAAAAGAATATAAGGGAATTGCTCAAAACCAAAACTATCAAACGATTAAAATGACCGTTATCGGCGCACAAAATGGGACGGCAACACTATCGAACAGCCTAAAGCAGCTAAATACCAAACTGGGAGGAGTAAAAGAGGGACTTAACACGGCGAATCATCAGTTTGATGCATTAATTTCCGGACAGGAAGCACTAGTAAAGGGAATGGATGAGCTTGTTAGTGGTCTATCCAAACTGGAAACAGGGCTAAAGTCTTTAGAAAATGGCCAAGGGCAAATAATTGAAAATATGCCAAAGCTGTCAGATGGCTTAAGCTCTGTAAACAATGGCCAGCGACAGCTGCTTAATGGGTTTCAAAATTTAGGCGGACAAATCAGTCAACTTACCGATGGTTTGTCGCAAAGTTCTGAAGGGCTAAATAAAGTTTCCGATGGTTTACATTCTGCTCAGAACTATTTGGCAGATGTATCCAAGCAGAAGCATGATGGTTTTTATATTCCGCAAAACGTCATTGACGGCCAAGACTTTCAAAAGTCATTAGATGCCTATATGTCTAAAGATCGAAAAGTGATGACAATCGATGTTGTGTTTAATAAAAATCCATATTCGAATGCAGCCATCCACAGCATCCCTGAGATAAAAGATACAGTCAAACGAACAGTTAAAGGCACAAAGCTTGAGAATGCACAAATTGCGGTTGGCGGCGTATCTAGTATGAATCATGACTTAGATCAGATTTCCAAAGATGACTATTCAAGGACGGTTATCTTAATGCTTGCCGGTATTAGCATTATTCTCATTATTTTGCTTCGGTCATTTGTTATGCCGCTTTATTTGATTGGTTCCTTAATTCTAACCTACTATACAGCGATGTCTATTACAGAAAAGATTTTTGTAAATTGGCAAGGATATTCAGGAATTAGCTGGGCGGTACCATTTTTTGCGTTTGTCATGTTAATCGCCCTAGGTATTGATTACAGTATTTTCTTAATGGACCGTTTTAATGAATATCAGCACTTGCCCGTACAACAGGCGATTCTTCAATCAATGAAAAAAATGGGAACCGTCATTATTTCGGCAGCTATCATCCTTGGCGGAACATTTGCAGCGATGATGCCATCCGGAGTTTTATCATTACTGGAAATCGCTACGATTCTATTGATCGGCCTAGCCCTGTATGCCTTTATCATTTTGCCATTATTGATTCCCGTTATGGTTAAAACATTTGGGAAAGCTAACTGATGGCCGTTTAGCAAAAACCAACCCATTTAAAAGCACACTGGCATCCAGTGTGCTTTTTTTAGTTACTGTTCACCTTCGATCTCTATAGGATCATAGGCAGCTCCTTTTTTGCGTTTTCTATCCTTATAAAGGACAAGGACAGTTTTTAGCAATTCATATCTTAAATTCAGCCATTTATAAAATGCCGCTTTCAACTGTTATTCTTTTTTCAAAAGTATTCAATTCTGCCTGTACACCTAATGGGATGGCTATATGTGGATTGCAGTGGCCGATTTGGAAGCCTTTTAACGCCGGTTTGCCGGCAAGTGCCGTATAATGGCTAATGACTTCTTCAAGAGTGAGTGAGGGATTCCGTTTTGGTTCGCAGCCGCAAAAGTCGCCGATTAAAATCCCATTCGCAGCTTCCAGCTTTCCTGCCATATAGAGTTGATTCAACATTCTATCCACCGTGCGCGGTTCTTCGTGAATATCTTCAATAAACAAAATCTTATCTTTTGTATCAATTTCAAATTTGGTTCCCAGTGTGCTGACCAATAGAGTGAGATTTCCGCCAACAAGTTCGCCCACAGCCGTTCCTTCTTCCAGCACTTCTAATGGAGAAATCTGTTCTGAATAAGTAATTTCCCATGGTTGAAACAACTGTCTAAACCCTACTTTTGATAATGGATGGATATCCTTTTTACCCACATCTGAACCCAGCATCGGGCCATGGAACGTCACGAGTCCGGTTTGCTGGCGGATCGCCGTATGTAAAAACGTAATATCACTATAGCCCCAGAAAATCTTCGGATTCTTTCTAATGATTTCATAATTAATCTGAGCGGCAATTCTGCCGGTCCCATAGCCGCCGCAGGCACAAAAGATTCCTTTCACTTCATGATCTAAAAACATTTCATGCAAATCTTCTAATCTCTCTTCATCTTTACCTGCTAAATAGCCATTTATCTTTCCGATATTTTTACCTATTTTCACTTTTAAGCCCAAATTGGTTAAAAATCGAATTCCGTATTCCAGATTTTCCTGATTCGGCGGACCGGCTGGAGCAATGACACCTACTGTCCCCCCTTTTGGCAGACGGTTTGGTTTTACTATTTTCAATTTAATTCCTCCTCAACTTGTAATCAATGTGAATAATATAAAAGGTGAAACTTACTTCACTATTTACATATGAAACTTTTTTCTGCGTCATACGTATATTTGATGACAATCAACTCAATCTATTACCTTAGGATTTTTTACCTTATTTCAAGAAAGTATAAACGATCTATTAAGAAGATCGATAAGGGAGTGTAGGAATTGGGAGTAATACTTAGTAAAGGGCAGAAGGTGGACTTAACCAAATCACATCCCGGGCTGCAAAATGTAGTCGTAGGTTTAGGATGGAATATCAGTAATCTTGGTTCCAATTTCGATTTGGATGCTTCTGCCTTTTTATTAGGCAAATCGGGTAAAGTCTTAAGCGACAAGGATTTTGTATTCTACAATAATCCATCTGGCGCGGGCGGTTCAATCATTTACAGCGGAGATAACCGAATTGGTTCAGGGATTCAGGATTGTGAACAAATTAGAGTTGATTTAAATCGGGTGCCAGCACATATTCACCAAATCGCCTTTACAATTACGATTCATGATGCACAAACGAAGCGGCAAAATTTTGGACAAATCTCTGATGCTTATGTACGAATCTTTAATGAACAAACAAACGAAGAATTGCTACGCTTTAATTTAGGTCGTGATTTCACGATAGAAACTGCCATCGTGGCTGCTGAAATTTACCGCCATAATGGAGAATGGAAATTTAATGCTATTGGCAGTGGTTTTCAAGGGGGGCTTGCAGCACTTTGCGGAAATTTCGGTGTAATCGTTGATAATCCGCCATCTAGTGCTCCAGTATCTTACCAGCAGGCACCCATTCAACTAAATCAAAATAGCTCCTCTTTTCAGCAAAATACAAACGCATTTAGAACTTATAAGACCAGCCATGGCGACCATTACAGCCAGAGCCAACCTTCCTACCAGCAGCCGTCCTACGGCTATCCGGTCCAGTCAACTCCTTCTACATATAGCGGCCGAAGCACTTATGAAGGGGATGATATGATTTGTCCGCGCTGTCATTCTTCAAATGTCCGCACTGGGAAGAAGGGCTTTGGTTTAGGAAAGGCGGCAGTTGGCGGCTTAATTCTTGGTCCTGTTGGATTACTGGGTGGTTTTATCGGGTCTAATCAACTTACATTTATATGTAATAGCTGCGGCAATAAATGGTCTCTTTCTCAGACAGATTTTGCAGAATGGGCCAATAATCAAAAACGGCGGGCACAGGAATTATTTAGCCGGTTTAAAAGCCAGGATGTTCTTGATGCAGTCGTAGCTGCATGTGCTTTAGTCTCCATGGCTGATGGTCATCTTGATGCTTCAGAACGGCAAAAAATGATGGAATTTGTCAACCAAAGCGAGGAATTGCGGGTTTTTGATACGAATAAAGTCATTCAAAAATTCAATTACTTTGTTTCCATAATTGAAAATGACCGAAGGATGGGTAGGGCTGAGGCATTTCGTGCTCTTGGTAGAATCCGGACAAAACCAGAAATTGCCCGTCTCGTTGCCCGTTATTGCATTGCCATCGGTTATGCAGACGGGAATTTTGACCCAAATGAACAACAAATGGTAGCCGATATTTGCCGTGAGCTTGGCTTAAATCCGGCAGAATTCTTAGCTTAAAAAAATAACAGCCTCATTTACCTGATTAGGCAGAGGCTGTTTCTTTTATTGTTTCCATACACGTTTATTTTCCACTCGTTTTGTAAGACCTAATGCATCCAATTTTTCTAAAAATGGGATCATGTATTTGCGGGATAGGTTTAGGACCTTTTTCGCCTCGCTCACTTCAAATTCTCGTCCTGTTTGCTGCTGAAGTTTGTGGACGGCTTCTTTAAAAACTTCTCCATAATAGGCATACTGCTCATCTAGAACTACAATTAGCTCCTGATTCTCAAGAAATCTTTTTAAGTCTCCTTCAAGATCAGCTGGAATGCCTGCCAATGAAAAATAATCTTTTAAAATTCGGACCTTCAGCCCGTCATATTTCAAACTTGCCAGCAAATTCTCCGCACGTTTTGCCCAACTTTGCGGAACATGGGGAATAAAATCTGTCAAGGATACAAATTGTTCTTTCCGCTTAAAGAGCCCGTTCTTAATGCTGTTTTCAATCACAAAATCAACCAGTGAATCTGGGAATCTTTCTTCCATTTCCTGAAGAAGTACTGCTTTATTGATTCCCATTTTCATTGAATTTTGCAAATGAAATTCCTTTAACCTGTCATATAGATCCTCCTCTATGGAACGAATGATAGACTTTAGTGTGTATTTCTTGCCATTATATAAAACAAAATTTGGATTTAGTAATTGGACCGATATTATTTCTTCTTTCAATCCAGTTCGTTTTATTAATTCCGGAAGTGTCAGGCTTTTGGCTTCCGCTAATACCGCTGTTAAGCGTTCTTCAGGTGATCCTTCTTTTTTCTTTTCAAGTTCCTCAATTGTCTTCCCGCCAAATCTGTATTTGTTCCCTCTTGGGTCTATAACCCAGCCTCCGCCGATTGTTTCAGCCGGGCTTGGTCTTCGTAAAATAAACCGATCCCCGCGTTTTGTCAAAATTTCTTTTTCCAATCTAAGCTGACAAAGTATTTCACCGTCTTCTCCGTTCACTTCATTACGATCAAAGAATACGATCCTCCCCATAACCTCTGAGGTTCCAAGATGTAGCTTAATAGGCATCCGCTGTTTGATTTGAGAATTTAAGTCTGCTACTATTCGTATGGATACATCGATGATTTTCGTCACAATAAACTGTTCTGAGGAAACAAGCACATCTCCGCGGTTGATGCTTTCTTTATCAACACCAGAAAGATTAATCGCGGCCCGTTGACCGGCAAAAGCTTTTTGCTTTTTTTGATGATGCACCTGAATCTGTCGGGCGCGAACATCCAATCCTTTTGGCATAATTTTCAACATCTGTCCCTCTTCTATCGTGCCTTCATATATAGTCCCCCGTACCACCGTACCCTGACCTTTCACTGTAAATACTTGGTCGATCGGCAGGCGGAAAGCTCCTTTCGTATCGCGCATTTCTAGATTTTTTAAATGCGTAATAATTTGTTCTTTTAATTCTTCAATTCCTTTATTGGACAAGCTGTCAACGAGAACAAATGGAGCATCTTCAAAAACAGTCTCTTTGAGAGTAGCTAAAATATCTTCCTTTACAAGCTCAATCAAATCCTTATCCACACGGTCTATTTTGGTAATGGCGATTATGCCCTTTTTCAAACCTAAAAATTTTAAGATATCCAGATGCTCTTTCGTCTGAGGCATAACTCCTTCATCAGCGGCAACGACGAGAATCACCAAATCGATGCCTGCAACACCGGCAATCATTTGCCTTATAAACCGTTCATGTCCGGGAACATCGATAACGGATATTTGTATTTCATCATCTTCATATAGCATCGCAAATCCAAGCTCAATCGAAATTTGCCGTTCTCTTTCTTCCTTTAAGCGATCTGTATCAACATTGGTTAAAGCTTTAGTTAGCGATGTCTTTCCATGATCTATATGCCCGGCCATACCAATTGTATAAAATCTTTTCTTCAAAGTTTGCCACCTTCTTTGACGGTCTTCCCCTCTAATGTAGCTTTAATAGCCAGCCTGTTCAAGATGAAACTGAGGGATATTCAAACTTTACCAATCCTCTACGTTTCAAATATTTAAAACAAGACAGCTCCATAATTATTTAGACTAAATGGTTCACAATTTTTCCAAACTATAATATAATAAAACTATAAATTTTGCACTAAGGAAACTTTTATTCGTTAGTCAACAATCATTGTATAAGAGAAACAAGCTTAGAAAGGATGGTCAATAATGGGCCACACAAATCCACTAGCTATTGAAAAAGCTCAAGTAACAGAAAATCGAACTGTTACGGCCGCCAGAGATGCCTTGAGTGGAAAAGTAAAAGGCTTCCGTGCTTTACTGCCATTCCTTGGACCGGCATTTATCGCGTCTATTGCCTATATAGATCCAGGAAATTTTGCCACTAATATTCAAAGCGGCGCCAGCTTCGGCTACAAAATGCTTTGGGTGATTATTTTAGCCAACCTGATGGCAATGCTCTTGCAGAATATGTCCGCAAAGCTGGGAATTGCGACTGGAAAAAGCCTCCCGGAAATCTGCCGGGAACATATGCCGAAATGGCTGACTTACGCCATGTGGGTCGTTTCGGAACTCGCGGCTATGGCAACGGACTTAGCGGAATTTCTCGGAGCAACACTTGCATTAAACTTACTTTGTGGTATTCCGATGCTTGTTGCCACCATTATTACAGGTATCGTAACCTATCTCATATTAATGCTTGAGAAATACGGCTTCCGTCCGTTGGAAAAGTTTATTGCAGCATTTGCTGTGCTTGTCGGCTTATGCTATCTAGTGGAAACCATCATTTCCAAGCCTGACATGGCCCTGGTTGCCTATCACAGTGTAGTTCCATGGCTTGGCAATAATGATAGCATTATGCTGGCCGTAGGCGTTATTGGCGCAACCGTGATGCCGCATGCCATTTATCTGCATTCCAGCCTGACACAGAACCGTATTGTACCGAGAAATGATACGGAAAAAATCAAGATTCAAAAATACAGCACCAAGGAAATTTTCATTGCCATGACACTTGCCGGTTTCGTAAACTTGGCAATGATGTATATGGCAGCATCCGTATTTCATACATCTGGAAAGAGTGACATTGCGGATCTTACAACTGCCTACCATACATTGACTCCATTGCTTGGATCAGCCGCAGCTGGTGTATTCCTGATCTCGCTCCTTGCTTCCGGCATATCCAGCTCAGTTGTTGGAACCATGGCCGGGCAGGTCATCATGCAAGGGTTTGTAGGATTTTCAATTCCGGTTTGGATTCGGCGAATTGTTACAATGATGCCAACGGTTATCATAGTAGCTTGTGGCGTGGATCCAACAAAAACTCTGATCATCAGCCAAGTTATACTCAGTATCGTCCTTCCATTCCCAATACTAGCGCTGATTTACTTTACACAAAAGAAAGAATTGATGGGCATACTGACAAATAAACGGATTACGACCATACTCTCATCCCTATGTGCTATTTTAATCCTCGGTTTAAATATTTGGCTTGTTATTCAGACATTTACCGGATAGAAAAAAAGAGCTGCCAGGTATGAAGTGACCCCTGTCAAGTGGACAGTAATAAAATAACCCATTTAAACAACCTGAGCCCTATATTGATATGGGCTTAGGTTGTTTAATTTCTTTTGGAACCGTTGATGATTATAGAAACGAATATACTTATTCACAGCGTCTTTAACCTCCTCAGCTGTTTTAAATGAATAAAGATAAAAGCATTCCGTTTTAAAGTGGCTAAAGAAGTTTTCCATGCATGCATTGTCCCAACAGTTTCCCTTTCTGGACATACTCCTCTAGCCCCTTAATACCCTCTGCCTCAAAGTGTTTAACCCAGCGTCGCACAACTGAATGGTCAATACCAAATTCCTTAGCGACTGTTTTAAAACCCATACCCTCTTTTAGGTATAGATTAACTGCCTTCTTCTTAAAATGTAACATCATATGTCTCTCTAATTTTCCCCATAAAAAATTCCCGTATAGTAGACAGATTAGTATGCTTTCTTTTTTCTGTCTACTATACGGGGATCATATCAGTATGGTAGCTCTTTTATTTTTTCAAATGATATGGAACAGAGGTAATTACAACGTCCTTATGCCGGAAGAACCATATCCGCAGTTGCAAGGCTGTCTGGTTATGCAGTAAATTTTGCCAGCCCCTTTTTGGAATGAATTGCGGAATAATTAAATGAATATGTCCTTGTTTTCCCTTTTTTTCTTCCACTACTTTTATAAAACGGCTTAGTGGATCAATAACGGACCGGTATTTGCTTTTAAGGACGACTAGCCGGCATGGATAACCCCATTCCTCCCATTTATGTTCCATCTTACGAATCGATTCATCATCAAACCCAACATATACTGCAATTGGGTTGCCCCCTAAGCTTTTAGCGAAAGAGAGTGTATTATTAACAACGCGATGTATTCCAGACACGAGAACAATCGTTGTCACTTCCCTTATTTCAGGAAATTCTTCAGATAAATTAATGCGAAGTTCGCGGGCCACATCATCATAGTGGCGGCGAATTGTAATTGATAAAAAGATGATAACCGGCAGTACGACTAATACAATCCAAGCTCCTCCGGTAAACTTTGTAACAGCAAAAATAATCGCAACAATGGCAGTAATAACAGCTCCCGTAATGTTAATGGCTAATTTAACCTGCCACTTTGGACCTTTTACATTGAACCAGCGACGGGTCAAACCAATCTGTGCCACCGTAAAAGAAAGGAACACTCCGATTGCATAAAGCGGAATCAACGCATTTGTATGTGCGTGAAACGCCAAAATTAAGATACTCGCAAAAGCAGCAAGGGCGATAATACCATTTGAATATCCGAGGCGGTCACCGCGATTAGTTAAAACCCGTGGCAAATACCCATCAGCCGCTACAATTGCTGCCAGCTGAGAAAATCCTGTAAATGTTGAATTTGCGGCTAAAATTAATACGATAAACGTAAACCAAATAATGATTTGATATAGAATGCTATGGCCAAAATACAAACTGGCCAGCTGGGACAACATTGTATTATTAGGAGATGGTGAAATTCCCTTCACATATAAGAGGTAAGCAAACCCCATAAGTGTAATCGATGTAATAACTCCTAATGCAATGTATGCCTTTATGGCGTTTTTTTGATGCGGTTCTCTAAAAACTGGTACAGCATTTGAAATTGTTTCTATTCCGGTTAATGCTGAACAAGCCGAACTGAACGCCTTTAAAACAAGTAATGTGCTAATTCCTTTAGGAATTGTTCCAAATGGCGGTGTAGCTTGCTGGACAAATCCATGTCTGAACCCGTCATAAAGACCGCTTATAATTACAATCATCATACATACTGCGAATCCAATTGTCGGCCACGCAAAGATTTTTGCTGATTCCGCAACTCCTCTTAGATTTACAACTAATAACAAAAAGACACATATGATCGATAAAATTGTTTCGTAAGGGGCAACAACGGGATATGCAGAAGAAACTGCCTCAATACCTGCTGATACTGAAACCGCAACTGTCAAAATATAGTCTATAAGCAGGGAACTGGAAGCAACGAGTGAAACCCACCTTGCTCGAAAGTTATCTTTGGCAATCGCATAGGCTCCGCCTCCATTTGGATAGGCTAAAATCCCCATAATATAGGATAAAATTAAAATTACTAAAAGAACAATGGTTGAAATTGTGATTGGGATTATATACCATTTAGCATCAGAGCCAAGATGAGCTAATTCGGTAATCCCCGCCTCCGGACCATAGGCTACCGATGAATAAAGGTCAGCTGATAGGATTGGTAAGGCAATAAACCAAAGCAGCTTCGTATGGTGAGACCGAAGTTCTGCTGTCCGCATCGGCCTGCCAATTAATAACCGTTTTACAAGCCCAAAATTACTAATGGAAATCAAAATAAGGAAAATGGCAAAAACAAATAAAATTACTCCAATCCAATGTCCTGGATGATTCATGCTAATCTGTCTCTCCTATCTTCTATACATGTCGAATAATGAAAAAAAGAACTCCAAGTGATTTACTTAGTGTTCTCAATAAACAAAAAAGTAAACCTCCTCTCTAAACGCCTGCGGAGTTAGCTGTCGGATTCGGACCTAAAGAATAGCCCTACCTAAAAAAGGATACACCCCAAGTACAAATGTACAATCATGGTTCCCCCGCTCCAATGGATTAGGCGTGTACAGGTTTAAATTAAATTAATAATGAAAAATATAGCTCTACGGTGAAAATTTGTAAAGAGTTATGTTATAAATATTTCATTCTCTTTCTTTATTTGTAATTTTCCGATAGTAAGGAGTAGCAAAATGCCAACCTTCCATAAATTTAGGCCATAGATTTGGTCGGCTTCTGATTGCTAAGGATATGAAAGACAAAACTCGGTTATGCAACCAGAGAGTTGTCCTTCATCCGGGTTATAAGGACAAAATCAAGGTTCCGTAACAAATAAAATGTCCTTCATCCAGGACAGGTTAGCACCCCATAAGAAAACCCGTGATCATCATCACGGGTAGGTTTCATTTAATTTGTAAACACAAATTCCGTTCTACTTCCTGTTTGTCCTGCTATGACTTCGAGTCTGGCATCGATCCGTTCCTTTAATTCTGGTACGTGTGAGATGATGCCAACTAGGCGCCCGCTGCTTTGGATATCGATCAATGATTCAATTGCCTGATCTAATGATTCAGGATCAAGTGTACCAAATCCTTCATCGATGAACATCGTTTCCAATGATACACCGCCGGCATAATTTTGTACGACATCAGAGAGACCTAATGCGAGCGATAAAGCTGCCTTGAAACTCTCGCCGCCTGATAACGTCTTGACATGACGCTCCTGTCCTGTATATTGGTCAAACACGAGCAATTCCAAACCGCTTTGGGCATTTCCTTTAGCTTTATCTGTTTTCCGTAGCAATTGGAACCGGCCTGACGTCATTTTTCTTAATCGTATGTTCGCTTCTTGTAAAATATCATCCAAAAACGCTGCCAACACATAGCGTTCAAAAGTGATTTTGAAATTATTCTGCCCCCTTGTAATTTCATAAAGATGGCCAATCAGCTTATACCTATCTTCTAGCACTTTCATCTGTTCGTTTAAGATGTTCATCCGCTCAAAAACTTCTTCATTATCCCGTTTTTTTACAAAAAAGTCTGTGTGCTGGCAATTAAGAGTTTCTATTTCTTCTCCGAGTTGTTCAATTGCAGCTTTCAATCCGACAACGTCTGGAATCTTTACATCCCTCAATTGATCTGTTAACTCGTTCAATCGATCGGTAACCGAACGTAATTCCTCCCGAAAGCTGCGGATTTCCCCTTCAAGCTGGCTGATCTCCTGTTCTGTAAGCTTTGCTTCCGCATAAATCTTATAGTTTTCAAACCCTTGCTTCGTTAGGTTATGTTTAAAAATTTCACGTTCCGTATTTAGTTCCTGCTGTTTGTTTGCGAAAATTTTTTCCGCCTCCAACAATCTTGCGGATTCTGCAGCCTGCTTTTGCTTCACGTCTTGAAGACCCTCCTGTGCATTCTCCAGCTGATCGATTAACTGTTTGTGGAACTTACGGGCCATTTTAAGTCTATTTTCAAATTCTGCTTCTGAGCGGAGATTTTCCGGAATAACCATTAACATACGATCAAGATTCGTTTTCTTTTCCGTAAATTGTATGGTTAATTCCGTAACTTTGTCAGCCGCAGCTTGACCGGACTTTTGCAGATCCAATTTTTCTGCTTCTTTTTTCTCGATTTTCTTCTTTATTTGATCAAACTTTTGAATTTGATCGGCCAAGTGACCTTGATCTTTCGCTAGATTGTTTCTTGCAGAAGTGACCTCTAATTTAACGTCAAATAAATCGTTTTCTGTAAAATCTGGCCTGTCAGAAATAATTTCTTCGAACACTTCCTGAAGGGCTTCCTTTTGAATTTTCTCAGCAGATTGAGCCTGATAAAGTTTGGCCTCGTCCGCTGATTTTTCCTTTTCCCATCTTTCTGCTTGTAGTTTGGCGGCCTTCAGATCCTCCTCGCTTGGGATCTTTTCATCAGTCCTAAGAGCCGGTGCAGGATGATGTTCGGAACCGCAGACGGGGCAAGCTTCTCCAACCCGCAGTTTTGCGGCTAACAGCGAGGCCTGTCCATGTAACCATTTTTGTTCCAGATTCTCCACTAATGCTTTTGCATCCATCAATCTTGCTACCGTATTTTCATAGCGTTTCGTGATCAACTGTAGATTTTGTTCTGCTTTACGATGCCGACCTAACAGTGTTTCATATTTTTCCAGACGGACAATCTCATTTTCCAGCTTTTCTATCAACCTAACATTTTCTGAATATTTCAGTTTGCTATCTTCAATTTGTTCTTTTTGCTCATGCAGAATTCTCAGTTGCTGTTCGGCTTGTTTAACTGCAAAGTCTAATGATTGATGATTTTCTTTGGCGGTTCTTAAGGAGACATCCAAATGGGACACCTCATTTTGCAAAGCTGCTAACGAATAAACATCATCTCTCATAGTGACTAAGCGATTGACTTCGGCTAGAGCTTTCTCACGTTCATCTTCCCGTTTCAGCTCTCTTTCCAGCTCATGTTCCTTTTGCATCGCTACTCTCTCTAACTCTTCCACATTCTGTTTGATAAAGCGCACATTATTTTCAGCTTGATCTAATTCCTTTTTCAAACGATGGCACAGCTCTTCCTGTTTGGCCAAAAGAGCAGCTTTTTGCGCACGCTGAACCTTTAGATCTTTATGATGAAACAAATCGGTCTGTGATTCTAAGACTGCTTTATTCCTCGTGAGTTCTTCTTGTTGTTTCATCTGTTTCAAAATTACCTCAGCTTCAATTAACCAGGTTTTAAGCTGATCTTGCTCCGTTTTTTTCGTAACCAATTGAGTTTTCAAGTGGCTCAGCTGTTCTCCCATACTTAAAATTTCAGCCTTGAGCAAAGGCATGATGATCGTATCATTCACACTTTCTTGAGCAAGACACTCTTTAAGTTCGGGATTTATGACAGCATGAATCCGTCGAATGGCTTCATTCCGGTTCTTCACCTGTTCTTCAACTGATGATTTTAATTCTGTTGCCTCTTCCTTCAGTTTTTCTTCAATTAACTTATAAACTTGTGTATGAAAAAGCCGCTGCAAAATTTGCTCTTTATCCTTACTATCAGACGTTAACAGTTTCCGGAATTCTCCTTGAGGAATCATTATAATTTGTCGAAATTGACTGGCGTCCATCAGCATGATTTCCTTAATTTTCTCTTCTACATCGTTTACTTTGGAAGCAAGCAGCTTTTTCTCCCCTTGATTATCGAGAATATACAGTTCCGCTTTAGCACCAACTTGTGTATAACCCTCACCTTTTTCTTTCTTTTTTAATTGCTGAGGAGACCTCGTGATGGAATACACTTTATTTCTTAATGAAAAATCAAGCGAAACCTCTGTTAACAGGTCTTCACGGGCAAATTGGCTGCGAAGTTCCGGTCCGTTTCGATCTTCACCGCTGGCTTTTCCATATATCGCATAACTGATGGCGTCAAAAATCGTTGTTTTACCTGATCCGGTTTTCCCAGAAATGACAAACATCGTGCGATTGCCAAGCGCTGTAAAATCAATGATTTCTGTGTCGGCATATGGACCAAACGCCTTCATCGTTAACTTTAACGGCCTCATTTTACTGCCCCCTCCTTAGAACTTTTTCAATAATCCCAGCCATTAGTTCTTTTTTGTCGGGTGTAAATTCAGAAGTGGTCATTTCAGTATAGAATTGTTCAAATAAGTCAATCTCGGATTTTTTTTCACTGCGGACGGCATTAAAGGATTGTTTTTTCTTTGAGTCTGTTAATTCTAATTTTCGTTCTAAGTGGAGAACATTTGGATACACTTGCCGTAATTTATTGATCGGATCAATTAATGCTCCTTCATCTAGCAGGGTAATTTTTAAATAATCATCAACCTGCTGTTTTTCATAAAATCCCGGGTCGAGCAATTCCTCCAAATACCCCTCAAGTTCCCTCATATCATGCTTTGGTGTTAACGAACGATAGCGGTGGGTAAAGTTTCCTTTTTCATCCATCTCAATAACAGAAATAGACTTACGCTGTTTCGCTTCGGAGAAAGAATACTTTAACAGCGAACCAGAATATTTCACTTTGTCGTGACGAATGGCGTCAGGGCTGTGCAAATGACCTAATGCCGTATAAGAGAACGGTTCGAAAAGACTAGCTTCCACACAACCGGACCCGCCGACTGATAATGTCCGTTCAGAATCGGACGTTGATCCACCTAAGACAAAAGCATGTCCAACCAATACATTCGGTTCATTCGGATTGAAAGAAGTCTCCTCAATTTTTCCAATCAGTGCCTTCATCGCCTCCTGATGGGTATGTATAGAATCGTCATCAAGTAGCTGTCGGACAACACCGGGTTCTGCATATGGCACAAGATAGAAGTTGACTCCGCTTATGCGAACAGGATCAAAACAATCTGTTAGTTTTCCAGATAGATAGAACTGATTGAATTTATACCATGAACTTCCAAATGAAAGGCGTTCGGCGCTGTCATGATTTCCGGCTATGGCGACAATTGGGGTTCTCAGTTCAACGTTCATTCTAAACAACATTTCATCAAGCAATTCGACAGCTTCTGTCGGCGGGACTGACCGGTCATAAAGATCACCTGCAATCACAATGGCATCAGGTTTCTCTTCCTCGATTACTTCAATAAACTGTTCCAGCACATACCGCTGGCTTTCGGTCATATAAATGCCATGTACTAATTTCCCTAAATGCCAATCGGCAGTATGAATAAATTTCATCAATTTCACCTCGGGTTTTTCAGGTACTATTATTATATCAAAGGTTGATTGGAGAAAAATTTGAAAACCAAATGAATAGTGGAAAAATGAGGATAAGGTCCATAAAACAGCTGAGAACATGTAAAAACAGCCCGGTACAAGTACCGGACTGTTATAGACGATAAGAAATTACTTCTTAATTACGTTAGCAGCTTGTGGTCCACGAGCTCCTTCAACAACATCAAAAGAAACTTCTTGACCTTCTTCTAAAGTTTTGAAACCATCAGTTTGGATAGCAGAGTAATGAACGAATACGTCGTTACCATCTTCTCCTTCGATGAATCCGAAGCCCTTTTCTGAGTTAAACCATTTAACTTTACCGTTTTTCATTAAAAAAAATCCTCCTATTGGCCCCAAAAAAGCCAGTTAAAAATTCACCAAATTACAACGTTGATAGCTTTTCTTCATTACCTCATCCAAACATCGGTTGAAACTTTGAATAAGCTTGTAATAAAAACCTAATCACGTGCAACGGCTGATTTAAATTTAACATTAATTAGGCTGAATGTCAAGTTAGTATCAAAGAAAAAAATGACAATACTTCTAGATAAAAAGTATGAGTAAAATTTATGTGGGCAAAATTTAACCCCTTCATGTGGTGAGGGATCGGTAGATCGCTCACCACATGAAGGGGCCACCAAGCGAAGCGCGGTAGTTAATAAGCAAATAACATGAAAAAGAGGGTTACTCCTTGGTAGAATCTTAGTCGACCAAAACCAGATCACAAAGGAGGAAACCCTCATGCAAAAGAATAACATAGAATATCTGAATTTAAAACAGATTGAGCAATTAGTTTGGAGGCAATTACAGGAAACCTTCTCAGAGGTTATGAAGACTCTTTTAGAGGATATGGACAAACAAATTGCCCAGGAACGTAATAAAAAGCGTTATCGTCTAGTCGATAAGCGTACCACTACTTTAGTCAGTCTTTTTGGGGAAATTGAGCTGGAACGCAATTATTACCGTGACAGAGAGAAAGGCGAATATGTCTATCTCCTTGATCGCTATTTAGAGTTTGAGGGGGCAGGCACCTTCAGCTCGCTGATTGAGGAAGCAGCCCTAGAACTTGCCATTACAGGGCATCTTACCGAAAGGCCGCAGACTCACTTGAAACACTCTTAGGCTACCGTGTTATCAGTCATGAAGCTATACGTCAACACCTGTTACAGGTTGTCAGTATTCCTAAAGAGCGTCAGCCTGTACACCGTCCTGTCTTATTCGTGGAGGTGGACGGTATATACGTGAAACGTCAGGGAAAAGGAAAAAAAGGCAAGGAAGAAAAAATATCAGCGGTTCATCAGGGATGGGAAATCAACCGAAAACGAGTGAGTTTGAAAGAAAAACGCCATTTTATACATCGCGGGAACCAGCCCTTTTGGGAGGTATTTGAGGACTTTCTCATTGAAAACTTTGAGTATGACCCAACTGTCCATAAGCTGGTGATAAACGGGGATGGAGCCGTTTGGATCACAGCCTGTCGAGACCATTTTAAAGATAGGGCATTCTTTTTGATTGATCGCTTCCATGTGGCACGGGATATTCGCAGCCTGTTCCGTAAACACCCTCGTTATCGCCAGATGCAAAAGGCACTCGCACCTATGACAGCCAGAAATTACTGACAGAGTTAAACAATGCCGTTGGGACACTTGAGACGGAGGATCAGGAAGAACGACTAGACCAACTGATTCGACAGTTAGAAAAGTATCCTGAAGCCCTGGGAGATTACAGGAAGTGGCTTAAAGAAAATGGGATCGACACGAACGGGATGCGTCCAATGGGGAGTGCCGAGGGAACAATGAGTGTCTTCGCAAAAAGACTAAAAAATGGACGAAGCTGGGCGGAAAAAGGCGTAAGCGCCTTGATCACCGGATTGGTGGCTTACCTCGATAATTTGGCTTTGAAAACTCTATTCGGGAGAGTCGAAAGATGGACAGAAACCACAAAAGAAAAGACCCCGCCAAGGCACTACGTAGAAAAGGTTACAAGAACAATTGGTGAAGCTACAAGAGACAATCTATTGTACCTAAAAGGCAAGGCGAATATTCCAATGTACAAAGCGTTAAAGGTGTTGGTCGGTTTTTAAAAAAGGCAAATTTTTTATCAAGGAATACTCTAAAACAATGAATCCGCTTTCGGATTAAAGGGTAAAAAAATGCTTACAAATGCTTGACTCAAACAGTTTTCATAGAACTTTTGACACTACCAAAACTTTATTCTATTATTTCACAATATTCCAATATTTACAATTCATTTAAATAGCAAA
>NZ_BCUZ01000025.1 GCF_001591485.1 Neobacillus fumarioli NBRC 102428
CTATTATTATTATTTACCGCTCGAAAGCGACTTTTTAATAATATCAAATTATCAAATAAAAGTCAATAACTTTTTCTATTTTATTGTTGTCTCACAACAACGAATATAAATATATCACCATTAACGATTAGGCGCAATAGTTTTTATATAATAAAATTAAAATAAAAATATTTAAATTATTTATCCGAAAAAGAAGTGCCGGAAGTTCCGGCACTCTTCCATATTATCGCTGGCGCATTAACGGGAATAATAAAACATCACGAATGGATGGCGAATTGGTTAACAGCATTACTAGGCGATCAATTCCTATTCCTAGACCACCAGTAGGCGGCATTCCATATTCTAACGCTTCAACAAAGTCCTCATCCATCATGTGAGCTTCATCGTTTCCTTGTTCCCGCTCTTTTAACTGCGCTTCAAAACGTTCTCTCTGATCTATTGGATCATTTAGCTCAGTGAAGGCATTGGCATGCTCGCGAGCAACGATGAATAATTCAAATCGGTCAGTAAATCTTGGATCATCTTCATTTTTCTTGGCTAGTGGTGAAATTTCAACCGGATGGCCAAAAATAAAAGTAGGCTGGATCAATTTTTCTTCTACTTTTTGTTCAAAGAACTCATTAACAATATGGCCGTAAAGCATATTATCATTGATTTCTACACCATGCTCCTTCGCAAGCTGGCGAGCTTCTTCCACACTCATTTCTTTCCAGAAGTCCACACCTGTATATTCTTTGATTGCATCGACCATGTGGAGCCGTTTCCACTCTGGCTTTAAATCGACCTCATATTCGCCATACTGGATTTTTGTAGTTCCCAGAACTTCCTGTGCGACATGGGCAATTAGATTTTCTGTAAGACTCATAATATCATGGAAGTCTGCATATGCCTCATAGAGCTCCATCATTGTAAATTCTGGATTATGACGAGTCGAAACACCCTCATTTCTAAAAACACGGCCAATTTCATATACTTTTTCTAAACCGCCAACAATCAAACGTTTTAAATGCAGTTCGATTGCAATCCGCATATATAACGGCATATCCAATGCATTATGATGGGTAATGAACGGACGTGCTGCTGCACCGCCGGCGATGGCATGCATCATCGGAGTTTCTACTTCTAGATAGCCATGGTTATCCAGATAGCGGCGAATGGATTGTATGATACGGCTGCGGGTGATAAATGTTTCCTTGCTCTCTTGGCTCATAATAAGGTCAAGATAACGCTGGCGGTAACGTTGTTCAATATCTTTTAATCCATGGAATTTCTCAGGCAGCGGCCTCAACGCTTTTGTTAAAAAGGTAAACTCCTGCACTTTTATCGAAAGCTCGCCTGTCTTTGTTTTGAAAAGATTACCTGCTACACCAATAATATCACCTAAATCAGCTGTATCGAAAAGTTTATATTGTTCTTCCCCAACAGCATCTTGTCGGACATAGATTTGAATTTGCCCAGACAAGTCTTGTATATGGGCAAATCCTGCCTTTCCTTTGCCACGTTTCGTCATAATCCGCCCAGCTAATGTAACATGAACATTATTTGCTTCAAGTTCTTCTTTTGATAGTTCATCATAATGTTCATGCAGTTCATTGGCACAATGCGAACGCTCAAAACGCTTTCCGAAAGGATCGATGCCGCTTTCCCTCATAGCAGCCATTTTTTCACGTCTGACCCGTAGCTGGTCATTTAATTCTTCTTGACTCATTCCCAATCAACTCCAATTATCCCTTTTATGTATAATCCTTGAAATGGACGAGGACATTTTTTACATACTATATTATTTTACACAAAACGTGATGTTCAGACATCAAAAAAGTTTTATTATACAAAAAAACTGCCAGTAATCTTCTGGCAGCTCAGGATTCATAAACATTCTTATTATAGAAAACAAGCCTGGTATTGTCAAATTTAGCCTACATTTGCTTCGTTTTGTTCTCTTTGTTCTACCTCTATAACTAAATCATTTAACAAGTTTACTAATTGATCGCGTGTGTTGCACTCATTTATAGCATTGCGGGCTTTGGCATTGCCCCGGATCCCTTTTAGATACCAGGCAGCATGCTTACGCATTTCCCGTACAGCAATATTTTCATTTTTAAGGGCGATTAGGCGGTCTAAATGGAGAATGCATACATCAATTTTCTCCCGGACAGATGGTTCACCCATCAGCTTTCCTGTTTCAAGATACTGAACTGTGCGATAAATCATCCATGGGTTGCCGAGTGCTGCTCGGCCAATCATCACGCCGTCAACGCCTGTCTCATCAAGCATTCGTTTAGCATCCTGGGGCGTTTTCACATCGCCGTTGCCAATCACAGGAATGTTCACAGATTGTTTCACTTCCCGGATGATATCCCAGTTAGAAGTGCCTTCATACATCTGTACGCGAGTCCTGCCGTGCAGGGAAACAGCTTTGCCTCCTGCACGTTCAACAGCTTGGGCATTTTCAACTGCAAAAATATGCTCATCATCCCAGCCCATCCGCATTTTAACTGTTACAGGTTTCTCAACAACGTCAACAACAGCCGATACCATTTCGTAAATTTTATTCGGGTCTAAAAGCCATTTGGCCCCCGCATCACACTTGGTGATTTTCGGAACCGGGCATCCCATATTAATATCGATAATATCTGCATTTGTATTTTGATCAACAAATTTTGCCGCTTCTACAAGGGTTTCTTTTTCACCGCCAAAAATTTGCAAACTCAGTGGTTTTTCACGCTCATCAATATAGAGCATGTTCAGCGTCTTTTCATTTTTGAACAAAATTCCTTTATCACTGACCATTTCCGCACAAACTAAGCCAGCTCCAAACTCCTTTACCGTAAGACGGAATGCCGAGTTGCACACACCAGCCATCGGTGCCAGCACAACCGGATTCTTCATCTCAATATCGCCGATTTTTAACACCCCATAACCTCCTTTTGTTAAACTAAAAATTTATATCAAAACTCACGCAGTAGCCTTAATCTTTTGGTTTAAGATCGTCTAAACTTATTTTTAACGAGCGGGCTATTTGCTCAAGTAAATCCTTTGCCGGAAGGCGGTTCCCTCTTTCAATTTCTCCTAAAACGGAGACGGAAACACCTAGTTCCTTCGAAAAGCCCTCCTGTGTAAACCCTTTTAGCTTCCGATAAGCTCGAATACGTCTTCCCCATTTTTCTGCTTCCATATTCGGACTCCTTCTTTATCTGGTAATTCATTTAACAATGATGTAATAGGCTTTTCTATCCCCGGAAAATGGAAATCAGAGTTAATCTCTAAAAGAGGTATTAACACAAATGCTCTTTCCAGTATGCGGGGATGTGGAATGATAAGGTTCTCTGTTTTAATATTTTCTTGGTTAAAACTGAGAATGTCAAGATCAATTGTCCTTGGTCCCCATCGTATATCCCTTTTTCTTCCAAGTTCAGTTTCAATCTTTAAACACCTATCAAGCAGTTGAAAGGCGTTTAAACACGTGTTAATCTCAATTACCATATTTAAAAATAAATCCTGTTCTACATAACCAACTGGTTCCGTTTCATAAATGGATGAATAATTTACCAAATGTATATCAGGATGATCTACTAATCTTTTTATCGCATTTGTTAAATTGGCATGGCGGTTTCCAATGTTAGAGCCAAGGGCAATATATGCTAAATTCACCAAGTTTATCTACTCCTTGTTATTTCTACAGCAACGGATTTGAAATGGCCGGGAATCGGAGGATCCGGCTTGATGACTTTCACTGTGACTTCTGTTACAGATGGATAAGCTACTAATACGCCATTAGCAATTTTTTCAGCAACAGCTTCTACCAACTTGTAGGGTTTAGGTCCTTCTACGATTTCTTTGCAAATAGTGTAGAGCTCGCCATAATTTACAGAATCCTCTAAACGATCCGTTTCTCCTGCTGCTTTTAAGTTTAGGGAAGCCGTTAAATCTACCTCGAAACGCTGTCCGAGAACATTTTCTTCCGGAAAAACACCATGATAGCCATAAAATTGCATTCCCGTTACATAAATCTTATCCATCGTAATCATCCTTTTCCTATTAATACATCCATCATTTTTGCCATTCTGCTCATTTCCTTCACATCATGAACACGAACAATTTGACATCCCTTTTGAATTCCATAGCAAATAACTGCCCCTGTTCCTTCCATTCTCTCATCTACTGGAAGATCTAATGCTTCCCCGATCATTCTTTTACGCGAAGCAGCCAAAAGCACCGGATATCCGAGATTTACCAGCTTGTCCAAGTTTCGCATCATAAATAGATTTTCCTGATAGTCTTTAGCAAATCCAATTCCTGGATCCAAAATGATTTGATCATCCTTAACGCCGGCCTTCTTCACAATAGAAATACTTTCATAAAGGTCATTTATGACATCTCTAATAAAGTGACGATAATTTCGATCATGCCGGTTATGCATTAAAATAATTGGAACATTCTTTTCAGCCGCAACAGCCGCCATGTTCTCATCGGCTTTAGCTCCCCAAATATCATTAATGATCGTTGCTCCAGCCTCAATTGCCTGTCTGGCTGTTTCTGCTTTATATGTATCAATGGATATCGGTATTTTCACCTTTTTGGCCACTGCTTCAATAACTGGAAGCACTCTGTTTAGTTCCTCCTCTAAAGTAACAGGGTCATGACCAGGCCGGGTTGATTCCCCGCCGATATCGATTATATCAGCCCCATTTTCCGCCATTTCCTTTGCATGTTCAACAGCTTTTTCGACCCTGTCGAATTTGCCTCCATCTGAAAAGGAATCTGGAGTGACATTCAAAATACCCATTATCATTGTTTTTTTTCCAAATTCTAATGTATAAGGACCGCAATGAATTTGCTTATGTATAGCTTCCATACCTTTTCCCTCCTTTACACTTCACTTCTTCTATCATACATGAAAATGAAAAAAGAGGCACGGCTCTATGCCAGCACCTCTTTGGGGCTATTACTCAGTATCGTATTGATAAAGTGGAGTACTTAAATAACGCTCTCCGTTATCTGGAATAATGGCTAATACTTTTTTGCCCTTCCCTAACTTCTTCGCAACTTCCAATGCTGCGTGAATTGCTGCACCAGATGAAATTCCACCAAGAATTCCTTCTTCTCTTGCAGCGCGGCGGGATGCAGCAAAGGCTTGTTCGGTACTTACTTGAATAACTTCATCATAAATATCAGTATTTAATGTATCAGGGACAAATCCAGCACCAAGCCCTTGAAGTTTATGCGGACCAGGTTTTCCTCCTGAAAGAACCGGGGAATCTTGCGGCTCAACCGCCACGATTTTGATATTAGGGAACTTCTCACGAAGCACGCTGCCTGCCCCGGAGATGGTCCCACCCGTCCCAATTCCTGAAACAAATGCATCTAGATGCTCTATTTGCTGGACAATTTCTTTACCTGTTGTTCTTGCATGAACTTCCGGATTTGCCGGATTTTTAAATTGCTGGGGCATAAAGTATCCCTTTTCTTCTACCAGCGCTTCGGCACGGGCAATTGCCCCCTTCATTCCCTCAGGTCCAGGAGTTAGAACAAGCTCAGCCCCGTAAGCGCGAAGCAAATTGCGTCTTTCTAAACTCATCGTCTCAGGCATAACAAACACTGCTTTATACCCCTTTGCTGCTGCAACCATGGCAAGGCCAATTCCAGTATTGCCGCTTGTCGGTTCAACAATCGTATCGCCCGGTTTAATTAAACCTTGTTCCTCAGCAGCTTCAATCATCGCTAAACCAATCCGGTCTTTCACACTGCTCCCAGGATTAAAATATTCCAGTTTCAAATAAACTTCTGCACTATTTTCATCTACTAATCTGTTTAACTTCACAATTGGTGTTTGACCGATTAATTCAGTTACTGAATTTGCAACGCGTACCATTAAGCGCACCTCTATTCCGAGTATTTTTATTGGATTTATATAGAATGTACCCCTTCCAACCCATTTTGTCAATTGGTTTGATTTAAAATATTCGAAAAAATGGTAAATAAAATGAAAAGGGGATATCCAATAAGTCCATTCTATAGTTATTGGATACCCCTTGAAGAAAATCGTTTATTAAATTTCTTTTCATGAATTTGTCTTGTTTCAGACTGCCTTTATCCGTAAGAAACAACCATCTGAAAACTCATCAATGATAGAGTTTTCCACCTGAATAAACTTTATTTTGCCTGCTCTAACAATTCTTCCAGTTCTTCTTTTGTAAATAGATATTTTTCATTACAAAAGTGACAGTGTGCTTCGGCCTGACCATCCTCCTCAATCATATCATGAATCTCCTTAGTACCTAAACCAACAATGGCATCAGCAAAACGCTCCTTTGAACAGGTACATTGGAATTTTACCGGCATGGTCTCGATTACTTTTACATTCTCTTTGCCGAACAGTTCATCCAATATGGCCTCGGGAGTTAAACCTTTTTCGATTAATTTAGAAATGGGCGGTATGTTTTTTAAGTTCTCCTCCAATTTGGAAATAATCGTATCTTCTGTTCCGGGCATTACTTGAATAATAAAGCCGCCTGCGGCCAGTATGCTGTCATCAGGATTCACTAAAACGCCGACTCCAACTGAGGACGGTATTTGCTCTGATGTTGCAAAATAATAAGTAAAGTCTTCCCCTAATTCGCCGGAAACAAGCGGCACCTGACCGGAAAAGAAATCACGAAGCCCAAGGTCTTTGACAACGGATAACATTCCGTCAGTACCCACCGCGCGGCGGACATCAAGCTTACCGTGTTCGTTCGCTTCAAAATCAACCTGAGGATTAGTTACATAACCTCGGACCTCACCTTTGGCATTACAATCCACTAATATAGGTCCAACCGGCCCCCCGCCGTCAATTTTAATTGTCAGCTTTTCATTTCCCTTTAACATAGCTCCCATCATAACCCCTGCGGTCAACGTGCGGCCAAGTGCGGCTGAAGCTGTCCGCCATGATTGATGACGCCGCTGCGCCTCACTGACAGTTTCTGTCGTTCTGGTAGCGTAGGCTCTGATATACCCGTTATAAGCAAGCGCCTTTACAAGATAATCGTTCATGACTTTACTCCTTTCAAGCTGTTAATCCTTATGATGCCCATGGTTTCTTTTATAGATAAGCTGCAAGCCCTTTAATGTTAAAAATGGATCTACAATATCAATCATATTCGACTCCTGGGCGATTAAGTTTGCCAGTCCGCCTGTGGCAATGACAGTAGGTTTCTTCGTGCTTTGCTCCATCATCCGCTTGACAATACCTTCAACTTGTCCGACATAGCCATATACGATACCTGCCTGCATTGCAGAAACTGTGTTTTTCCCAATAATCCCCTCAGGACGGGTAATTTCAATCCGTGGCAGTTTTGCAGCTCTAGAATATAAGGCTTCTGTAGAAATTCCGATACCTGGAGCTATAGCACCACCCATATATTGGCGTTCCTCATTTACATAGCAATACGTAGTGGCCGTTCCGAAATCTACAATAATCAGAGGGCTCCCATATTCATGAATGGCAGCGACTGCATTCACAATCCGGTCTGCGCCTACTTCCCGTGGATTTTCATATTTAATATTCAAACCCGTCTTGATCCCCGGACCGACAACGAGCGGTTTAACATGAAAATATTTCTGGCACATTCTTTCCAGCGCAAACATAATAGGCGGTACTACAGACGAAATAATAATGCCATCTATATCCGAGAAGGCCAGACCGGAATAATCGAACAATGTTTTTACATTCATAGCAAATTCATCTTCCGTGCGGTTCCGGCTTGTTTCAATACGCCAATGAAATTTAAGGTCATCCCCATCATAAACACCAAGAACAATATTGGTATTTCCTACATCAAATACGAAAATCAAACCGATCACTCACTTTTTATAGATTATTCATACTGCAAACATCATAACATAATCAAAAGTATACTTGGAAAAAAAGAGTGCTTCAATGGAAGCACTCTTTTTTGAAATTTATTTATAATCAATATCCTCAGGAGGAGTATCCAAGAAGGATTTCTCTTCTACAATCTCTTCATCCTTCTTTTTGTTGATAGTGACTTTTACATCATCTTTTTTCAAATCCAGCTTCACTTTTTCAAGCTCGGCAGGGTCTTTCGGCAAATGTCCGTACTCCACTAAATACCTAATCTGCTCAGCATTTAATGTTTCCACTTCTAATAGGGTCTTTGCAATCAGATCAAGTTTATCCCGGTTTTCAGTAAGAATCTTTTTACATCTTTCATAACATTCTTTAATAATACGTTGAATTTCTAAATCAATTTCATATGCAATAGCATCGGAATAATTTTGCTCATTGTGGATGTCACGTCCCAAGAAGACTTGACCGCCTTGTGCCTGACCGAACTGGAGCGGTCCAAGCTTTTCACTCATACCAAATTCCGTTACCATGCGGCGTGCGATACCTGTCGCACGCTGGAAGTCATTGTGAGCTCCAGTGCTGACTTCCCCAAAGACAATTTCTTCAGCAACTCGGCCGCCAAGCAAACCGACAATTTTATCCAAAAGCTCCGGCTTGGTCATAAAATAACGGTCCTCTTTTGGCAGCATAACAGCATAACCGCCGGCCTGACCCCTTGGTACAATTGTAACCTTATGGACCATTTCAGCTTCATCCAGCACTAAGCCGATAACGGTATGTCCGCCTTCGTGGAAGGCAACAATTCTTCGTTCCTTTTCGGAGATGACACGGCTTTTTTTCGCTGGACCAGCAATAACCCGGTCTGTCGCTTCATCAATATCCACCATATCAATTTTCTTTTTATTTTGCCGGGCAGCTACAAGGGCTGCTTCATTTAATAAGTTCTCTAAGTCTGCCCCTGAAAATCCAGGTGTACGCATTGCAATATTTTTCAGATTGACAGATTCATCCAACGGTTTATTACGTGCATGTACTCTTAATACTGCCTCACGGCCATTGACATCCGGACGATCAACGGTAATTTGCCTGTCAAAACGTCCTGGACGGAGCAATGCAGGATCCAAAATATCCGGACGGTTCGTTGCCGCAATAATAATAATCCCTTCATTAGCGCCAAATCCATCCATTTCAACCAGTAATTGGTTTAATGTTTGCTCCCGCTCATCATGACCTCCGCCGAGACCGGCCCCACGTTGACGACCAACGGCATCAATTTCATCAATAAAAATAATACAAGGAGCATTTTTCTTGGCGTTTTCAAATAAATCACGAACACGGGAGGCTCCGACCCCAACAAACATTTCAACAAAGTCAGATCCACTGATCGAGAAGAACGGCACACCTGCTTCACCGGCAACCGCACGGGCCAGTAATGTCTTACCAGTTCCAGGAGGTCCAACTAGAAGCACGCCTTTAGGGATCCGCGCTCCCAGTTCCGCAAATTTCCGCGGATCTTTTAAGAATTCGACCACTTCAACTAGCTCCGCCTTCTCTTCATCAGCTCCAGCTACATCTCTAAATCGCACCTTTTTCTTATCATCGTTATAAAGCTTTGCTTTCGATTTGCCAAAGTTCATAACCCGGCTGCCGCCGCCCTGAGCTTGATTGAGTAAGAAGAAGAATAAAATAAAGATAATCACAAATGGAATAATCGAAGTAAAGAAGGTAACCCAGCCGCTTGTCTCTTTAGCAGGCAGGACATCCACTTTTGACTTGGCCTGATCAATACGGTCAAGAATTTTTTCACTGTCCGGAATATAGGTAATAAACTTCTTACCGTTCGCTTCCATTTCACCGCGAACTTCATATACACCCCGGTCAGGTTGCATTGAAAATGATTTAATCTGGCCATTTTCTAATTGTGACACAAATTTATCATAGGTAATGTGATCGGTCGGTTCATTACTTCCGTTAAAGAAGCTGACAACGCCAATTATGACTAAAAATATCAATACATAAAAGATGGTGTTACGGAAAATTCGATTCATCTCTTACCTCCTCCCGCGGGTAAAAACTATAGTAAATGGTATCATAGAAAATCTTCCTAATTCAAGAAATTGCTCCTATAAAGGGAACAGCTCTTTAACACCCTGCCGTTATTTATTGATTATTGCTGTATACTTCAGGTTTTAACACCCCAATATATGGGAGGTTTCGATATTTCTCCATATAATCAAGTCCGTAACCGACAACAAATTCATCAGGTACAATAAATCCAACATAATCAGCTTGTATCTTGCTTTTTCTTCCTGCTGGTTTGTCGAGCAACGTGACAATTTTGACTGATTTTGCCTTACGGTAGTGAAATAAATCAACTAAATAACTAAGGGTAAGACCGCTGTCAATTATATCTTCAATAATCAACAGATCCCTTCCTTCAACAGAAGTGTCCAAATCCTTTATAATTTTAACTTCCCCCGAAGAAACCATCGCATTCCCGTAACTGGATACATCCATGAAATCCATTTCCAAATAGCAGTCCATCCGCTTTAATAAATCTGCCATAAACGGCATGGCACCTTTTAAGACACCAATGGCAAGGGGGAAGCGGTTCTTATATTCCTCTGTTAATCGAACTCCTAACTCTTTAATTTTCTCTTGAATTTCTTCTTCCGATACTAACACTTTTTCAATATCTTGGTTTAACATAAATTGTGCCCCCTAGAAGATGCTAACTTTCATATGTGAATAAGATATATTGTTGTATGGAACTGTCTCTTCCTTCTAATACGGATTTTTTCAGCCCTGGGAGCCAAAGAATTCCGCCTTCTTTGTCAGTAATAACCGGCCAAATATCTCGTTGATCAAGAGGGATCTTATGATCAATAAAGATATCTTTTAATTTCCTTGATCCTTTCATGCCTTTTAGTGTCATACGGTCACCTTGTTTTCGCGTGCGGATTATAATCGGCCATTCAACGCTTTCTGCAGGAAAGACAGCTGCATTTGAGCTGGTCTTACTTGGTTCCGTTACTATATCAACGTAAATGACTTGACTGTTTGGCAGCGCCACTTTGCCTGGCCCATTCATTTCAAAGAAATAGGGTTCAGGTTTATCCAGATGAAACTGAAATGTTATTTCAGAATAAGAACGAATCACTTTTAATCCGTTTGGAAAATCAAGCCTGCCTGACGGCTCACCATGATGAATCAAGTGAAATATTTGGTCAATATGTACTGATGAAAGAGATCCAGTTACTCCTTTGTAAAGATAGTTTAATATTAGTTGAATCCCTCTTCTTTGTAAAGGTAAAGGCACTTTAAGCAGCCGGGCAATATCTATTGTTACCCTGCTAATTTCTTTGTTTGTCACTACTGTATTCATTTCTCGGACAGTTAATTCCTGCAGAAGGCTCTCATCCGCCTGCATATCTTCGCTAAAGCGCTGAAATTGTTCATGAACAAGCGGATTTTCCTTTTTTAAAAAAGGCAGGACCTGGTGGCGAAATCTATTTCTGCTATAGATACTCTCACTATTACTCGAGTCAATTCTTGGCGAAAGGTTATGGCGCCTGCAATAATCCTCAATCTCCGATTTTGACACACATAAGAACGGCCGGAAAATGCTCCCATGTTGAAATGGCCGGACGAATGGAATTCCTGCCCTTGCCATTCCTGTACTTCCTCTTGTTAAGCGCATTAAAATGGTTTCTATTTGATCATCGCCATGATGCCCAAGTGCCAAATAATTAAACCCATACTTTTCCATAACTTGCTGATAAAATTGATAGCGGACTTCCCTTCCAGCAAGCTCTGCACTCATCCCTGTCTCCTTCATTACCTTAGGTACATCGATTTGTACCATTTCAAACAGAACATTCGCCTGCTTACAATAATCCTTCACATACAGCGCATCCTCATAAGATTCCTGACCGCGAAACATATGGTCAACATGTGCGACAACGAGTGAAAGGTTTGATTTTTCCCTTTTACTAATCAAATAATGAAGCAGCGCTAAAGAGTCGGGTCCGCCTGAAACACCGACAACCACTTTTTTATTATGAAGGGAAAATGAACGGCGTCTCAAAAAGGCTTCAACCTTTGTTTCCAACATTTTTTCTACTCTTCCTTAACCAAAAAGTTTATCTTTAGCATATCATCTAATTTTAGACTTGCCTACGATGCTAAAAATTTTCCTTAAAAAAGATGGAATTTCATGAACACCTACTTTTTACGAATAAACCTTAAAGAGGTTTCATCCAATTACAAAAGTTTTGTAAAAATATAAAATCCATATAGAGCGCCAAGAAGCGCCAAAATTACAAAAAAATCCATCCATCCTTTTCTTTTCTTTGTCTTACGGTAATGCTGTCTTGAAAGCGGTGGACTTGATTTTACGGATTTGTTTGATTTTTTAGTTATAGGGACAGCTGAAGGCTGTTTCCTGTCATCCTGTTTTGGCTGAGTTAATTTTGCTAATAACTCTGTTCTCATCTGTATGGCTGTACTGTAATGACCTTGTAGTGCCTTTATCATGACCTTATTAAATTTCGTCAGCTCTGGTTTTTGACAGATCGCTTCAGTTAATTGTTTTAGCCCGCCGATCGTCTTTTTAAATCGTTTCGGATAGGCAGTATTGATCATAATCATCGCTACTGCAAACAAATCGTATGATGGTTCTGCCTTTCTGGAACCCAATCCCCAATAACCGCGGTCATAAAACTCTGTAAATTCCTTAATGGCCCTACCCCGGACAGTTGTACCACCAACATCGATGCATCTAATTTTCGGAGGCGGGCCAGTGACAATCAAGTTTTCAGGTTTTAAATCTCCAAACACCCAGCCGTTATCATGCAAATTTGCCAAGTCATTCAGCAGCTGCAAAATTAAAATCGGCATCCACGATTTTCCCTTTTGCTCAATAAAGGAGAGAAAATCTATTCCTTGAAGATAATCCATAACATAAAAGGAAATTTTCGATCGGTTTACCTCCCAATCATCAACATCAAGCAAAGAAGGCCCAAGGGTTGAAGTTCCCTGGACCTTTGCAAATGATTTTAACACATTGACCTCCGAAGTGATCGACATCCCATTTGTGCTCATTTTTAATGCTACTTGCCCATTCCTGCCTTTGGCAAGGTAAACAACCCCGTTTGCACCAAATCCCAACTCTTTTATAATCGTATATTGATTGCCATGCCATTTCCCTTTAATAATAGTTCCAGGGCTGACTTTACATGGATTCTTCAAAGTATGATTCATCATCGCTCGCCAGCAGACTCCTTAAGGATGGTTTTTGGTTAAACGAAGATAAAGCAGCTCTTAGTGCCGGGCCTGTCGGTGTAATGCCGCCTGTAGACAACTTGGAAAAAATACTTGTCAAAGATTGTAGATTTGGCGTCCAATCCAGCAATTTTTCAACATCAGCCCTTTTTCCGGGAAATGCATAAACAGAAAATAGATTTTCCCCAGTCCTTGCGTTTAGGCTAAGAGACAAGTCCAGCAGGGCCTCCTTTACTGTCGGCAGTTTAGTTTTCATGCTTGCACTGGTATCGACAAGAATCAACACTTCTAAATCGACAGTTTCCCCCAGTTCGTCGACAATCTCCATTACTTCACCGCGCTTTTCCGGCGGCAGGTCTTCCATTGTTTTCGAACGTCCTAAAATTTGCTGCAGTTCCCGATTAACAACCCCTTGAATCGTTTGGTTCATGGCTTTGCGAGTAACCATTTGCACAGTTTGTGAGAGCGCCTCTGCATAAACAATTTGACTGATCCCGCCGCCTGAGGCGGCAATTCCTTCAATTTCTGTCATACCTTTTTCATCAATAACATCATGCTCCATTACACCAATTACATTAACGGTAATTCCTTGTTCCTTGGCTAGTGCAGCCATGGCAATCGGATCCTCACCTTGATTGGAACAGCCATCTGTAATTAATAGCACTTGCCTGAGTTTTCCTGTATACATAAACTTCTCCCTCCACACTATTTATTGGTACCATTTTCGGCTATGTGGAGGGGATTTATACATATTAATAAAGGATCTCGGATAAAATAATCACTTATGCTCTTCGTTTAAAGGAATGAACAGGAATGGATGCCCACTTTGGTGTATTATGCTTTATTTTCGCAACTGTTACCGTCATATCATCAGGGATCATTCCGGATCGAGAGCGAATAACATCTTCCATAATTAAATCAGCAATCTCTTGCGGATCGTCTGTTTCTAACTCTAGGATCTTCCTTTTCATCCATAAATCATAATTTTCTACATGTTTTGGACCTTCAAATACCCCATCACTCATCATAATTAATAAATCCCCTGCCTTCAGCTGCTCGCTGACGACATCGACTTCGAATTCTTGGAGAATTCCCATCGGCAGATTACTTGCCTGGATTTTAATAACTTTCTTCCCTCGCTTAATAAAGCTCGGAGTTGAGCCAATCTTCAGGAAATTTGCTGCAGCATTTTTTAAATCGATAATTGCCAAATCTAATGTAGCGAAAATTTCATCTGTTGTTCTTAATGACAGAATCGAATTAATCGATTTAATTGCCACTTTTTCATCAATTCCTGATTGGAGGATTTTTTGTAATAATTGTAATGTTTCTTTGCTTTCATAATGGGCTCGCTCGCCATTTCCCATCCCATCGCTTATTGCAATGGCAAATTTCCCGGCACCAAGCTCAATGGTTGAAAAACTGTCACCTGAGATTAAACCGCCGTCCTTTGCAGCATGAGCTATTCCTGTTTCGATCCTATAGGCTTTGGATGACCTAAAGACCGCATGACAAAAATCATCTGCGAATTCGGCATTTTCATGTTTCACAACAATTGTTTCCCCCAGGATATCTGACAGCATTGGTGCAATGATTTTTTCACATTCACCATGGGTATTGTAAAATGGGAGGGACATCTCGATATCAATGTTTCCTGGTTCAAGGCTGTATATTTCCACTTGTTCAATGTGGATGCCAAATCCCTGAAGAGCTTCAATAATTTGTTCTTCCTGTTTATAATGATTTTCCCGTTCCCGCTGAATTTCTTTAGCGAAATTCTCCATTACCTCGGAAACTCCTAATAATTGTTCAGCAACAAGCTTACGGCTTTCCTTCACCTGCTTTTTTAGCTTTTGATTGGCTTGAAAATACGTTAATTCCTGAGAAATAGTGTCATAAACCTTTTTGGAGCGTGAACAATACTTGTCCCATTCCCTGGATAATCTTAGGGAGACATTCCCATTATTTTGATCCATTTCATGTATAACTTCTTCTAAATAAGCATAGGTTGTATTAAAGTTTTTAGCCCAGCACTGTTCCTTTTTAAAGCATGTTTGACATGTCTTTTCTGTCACGTTGCTCATAAAGAAATCCATTTCACGGACACTTTCTTCCTCGTCCGATAGGACTTCTGCCTGTGAAAAGCTTTTGGAAAGAGCATTAAAGACAGTGGAAAATTGAGAAACCCGCTGTGCTGTGACATCACGCATCTTCCGCATATATTTTTGTTGTTCAGCTGTATGTTCAGAAGTTCCAGGGATATATTTTGCCAGTCTTGCTGTTAAGCTTTGAGGTGTTAATAAAAACAATAGAATTGCTACAGCTGCCTCAAGAACAGTCGTTTTTAAAGAGCCTCCCCCTTCGCCGTACATAGAAATTAATAACGTTGCAATTAGCAGCCCTACAGCAACTCCAACTTTTTTCCCTTCCTTTAATAATCCTCCTAATACCCCGGAGAAGGCCAATAAACTCATTTGATAAAAGCTTGATACATTTGCAAGACTAAAAATCAGCCCAGTGACAACGCCGACTGTCGAGCCAATCGTCGCTCCGGCGATAAATGAAAATACTAACACTAAATAGCGGGACATGATATGGTCCATTGATAAACCATATACCTTCCAGCCAATTGTACCCGTTAGTATAGAAGCAAGCATAATAATCAAACAGACGATCTCTTCTGTCTTCAATAATTGCCGCCGTTTATGGAAAGTTAGTAGGGGAATGCTTTGCAGAAAGATCATCGTCAAGATAAATGCAAGGCTTGCCTGGACTCCCACCATCATCACATCATATAAAGTGACTTGCCTCGAAACAAGAAAGGCCTCTAACAATTTTCCAATTCCCAAAATCATCCCGCTAAAGAATGGCAATGCCTTCATTTCATTATCGAGCCATCTTTGACTGATACGGAAAATTGCCAGAAAGGAAAAGGTGATCACAAACGTTGAGGCTGCATTGCCTATCGAGATGGTCGCCGCTCCTGTAACCAACCCAATTAAAGCCAAGGGTGCCCGATCTTTTTTAATTAAATAAACAGATGCAAAGAAAGGAAGACTAAACGGTGTAAGCTTGTCCAAAATCAACGCTCGACCAAGTAAAAAGCCGATAATTAATAACGCTAAGCCTTTTTTTATCAAAAAATGATCCAGCAACGATTGGACTTTATTTACAACACTCCATGGGTCCCATTTTGATGAATGAAAGTTAACTTCCCCGATCGGTTCTATTAAACCCCGCTCTACCTTTTCCATTAAAATCCACTCCCTCTATTTCATCGTTGCCAATTATTATAAGTTTAGTAGAATTAAAAGTTTGTCAAAATAGTGAACAGAATAAAAGAATCGTTCGACGGTTTCCACTAGAATTATCCATTCCATGCTATTTAGACAATTTTTGTTGTCGAATAAAAAACCTCGAGCAGCTGTGCCTCCGCCTAAAAGCTATCGCTTTTAGACGTGTGATGCTTATGCTGCCAGAGCTTTCCTTGTGGAGCTGGACAATTTTCGAAGTCAAAAATTTCTTTACTTTAAATAAAAAAGACAAGCCCTAAAAGACTTGTCTTCTATCCGTAAATCCAGCTATATTTGATTAAAAGTGAGCAGCAAGTTACCCGCGTCTGGCACCTCTTCCTCCCCGCTTGGATTCTGTGTGCCGCTTTAAGGAAGATAAACGATCTTCACTATCTTTAAGAAACTTTGCCATTTTTGCCTCAAAGGACTCAGTCTTATTACGATCATTTGATCTGCCTTGACGAGGACGTTGCGTATGAGCGTGTGCATGCTTTCTTTCCGATTCTGGTCTATCCTTTGCCTTTTTAATAGATAGCCCAATCTTTCCATCCTTTTCAACATTAATGACTTTCACTTCAACTTGGTCCCCGACCTTTAGATGATCATTTATATCTTTTACATAGTTGTCAGCAACCTCGCTGATGTGTACAAGTCCAGTTGTACCATCCGGCAGCTCCACAAACGCTCCGAAATTTGTAATCCCTGTTACCTTCCCTTGTAACTTGCTGCCTACTTCAATTGACATAAAAAAAATTTTCCTCCTTAAAAATATAAAAAATATACTTACAATATATTATACAGAAAGGAAAAATTGAGTGTCAATAACACTACAAATTAGTTCATTTTTCCTTTTTGCCGTCAGGAATATTAAAGATAATTTCATTTTTGTCCGAGAAAAAGTATTCTTTCCTTGCTAGTTTCGCAATGTAATCATCATCATTTAAGTTGACAATATCCTGTTTCAAGATACTTTGCTGATGTTTAAGGTCATTGAGTTTTGCTTCCAGCTTCTTCTTTTGTGCCACTTTGGCATCAAGGGCCGCGGTTTGAGATATATTACTGGATATCAATAAATAAGAAATAAAGCAGGCAAATACGAAAAATATCGAAAGCCTCCTTAGTAATAATTTCCTTTTTCTTGCCGATGCGATCTCTAAGTGTTCCTGTTGTTTAACATAGGTTGTCTCCATTTTCGATACATTTCTTTTTTGAACCGCTCCCATCCCAAAGCCTCCTTACTCTTTCTTTTTTTTCCATCTATCTCTCCACTTAAGGATATAATTCCCGATTTTCTTGAAATTTCCTGCCGTTTTATTATATAACTTCTCGACGGAATTTTTAAGACCTTTCGGCATCAGTTTCCAAAAAATTAATAATATTTTTTTCACAATCCCGAAAACTGCTTTTACTATAAATAATAGTATCCTCGAAACAAATTTGACAAGGGATAAAAGCCCCCTGCCAATCGAAAGAACAATGATAATCATAAGTTGAACCAACCCGACAATCGGGTTATAAATCAGAAGCAGGAAGGTTCTCTTTGTAATTCGGGAAATCGTAATGACGGTTTGAATTATGAGTTCCAATACTCGCAAGTAAATATTTTTAAATAAGCTTTGGTAGGCAGCAAACCCGCATAGGAGGGCAATGAAGATATAGAATCTAATTTCACCGCTATTTACTAAGAATAAAGTATAAAAAACAAGCATTGCTTGAATAATCCAAAAGAGCAAGTCATTAATGAAGACAATCCATTGTTTCCGCTTTGGTCGCTGCAAGAAACGCTGATAAGTATCAAACATCGCGCCAAACAGCGACCCCATTCCAATCATAGAAATCATCGTTAGAAATTGTGTTGAGAGGGTCATCGGAATAACTTGCTAAAGAATCCTTTAGCTTTCTCCCCATGTTGGTCATCAATGTAGACCAATTCGAATACTTTTCCTTTAATGGAGACAATACCTTTTTCCACATCAAGGTTTTTCATTTGCAAATTTTGTCCTTTTATTGCCAGAAACCCCATCGATGTTTCCAATAAAAACTCCTCATTATCAAAACTTTCTACCTGTTTTACTCCCGTAATATCTAGAAGCTTGCGCCCTCTCATAATGACATCATGATCCGGAATGCTGCTTTTGGCTGGGCTATTGTCATAATATTGATTCATTATTCATCCCTCACAATCATTTGTACAACCCATTCTGTACATTTTTATGTAAGGGATGGAAAATTTAGAACCCGTCCATTATGGTCGTGTTTCTTGCGAATTAGTCCGTTCCTCCTTAATAATCGTATACATCCCTGCAGCTTCCTCTTTCTTCGATGTTTCTTGAATGCGGTCAATTCTAACGATAAGAATTCGCTGGCCAAGACGGAGTCTAAGTTCGTCCCCCACTTTTACAGTTGAACTTGCTTTTGCTTCTTTCCCGTTAATTTCAATTCTGCCTTGATCGGATACTTCTTTTGCCAATGTCCTTCGTTTAATTAATCTTGATACTTTTAAAAACTTGTCTAAACGCATAAAACATCTCCCCCTTATTATAATCCCTTGGATTTAGCATCTTCCCAGTATACATCAAGCTCTGAAAGTGTATGCTCTGCAAATGTCCTGCCGCTTTCTTTCACCTTTTCCTCTACATGTTGAAAACGTCGGATAAATTTTTGGTTTGTTGCAAATAAAGCTTCCTCCGGGTTGATTTGTAAAAATCTTGCCACATTCACAAAGGCAAACAATAAATCCCCGAATTCTTGTTTGGCATGTAAGAGACCTTCTTCCGTGTCATCAAGTTCAGCAACAAATTCCTGCAGTTCTTCTTTCACTTTCTCCATTGCAGGCCCGATATCCTCCCAATCAAACCCTACCTTGGCTGCCTTCTTCTGCAATTCAAATGCCCTTAGTAAATTGGGCTGAGCCATAGATACACCATCCATTAACGACGCCGACTGGACACTTTCTTTCTCCTGTTGCTTAATTTCCTGCCAATTTTTCACGACTTCCTCTGCATTTTCCGCTTTTCCCGTTCCAAACACATGAGGATGTCTACGAATCATTTTGGCACAGAGCCCTTCGATTATATCATCAATAGAGAAATACCCTTCATCTTCCCCAATTTGCGCATGGAGCATCACCTGTAAGAGAACATCGCCTAGTTCTTCAATTAAATGATCAACATCCTCACTGTTAATCGCTTCAATTACTTCAAACGTTTCTTCAATTAGATATGTTTTTAACGATTCATGCGTTTGCTTAAGATCCCATGGACAGCCATTCGGTCCTCTTAAAATAGCAATAATATCGCGAAGTTTGCTGAAATTCTTCCACATAATGGCGTCGTCCTGTACGGGCGGTATGTAGACAGAAGTAAGATTATTAATGGTTACACTGCGGTCTAGTTCGTATAATGGTACTTTTTCCATTGCTTCATTTTTGCTGCCGGCTGCTGTAACAATCCATACCTCATAGTCATCCGGGTATTTCTCCATCAAAGTTAATTTCACATTGGAGGCAACAAATTGGTCATAGATCTGGCAAATAATCAAATGCTGATCCATTTGCAGCTGCCCTACATGAAGATCCGTACCATCCAACAGCTGAAATCCCTCAATCGGATCAATTTTTAATGAAGTAAACAGGGCATCAATAAAGCTCCCGCCGCCGCCGATTACAATTTCGACCTGTTCTTTTGGCCCTTGTTCCAATAATAGCTGTACGGTTTGCTCCGCCACTAAAGGATGACCCGGAACAGCGTAAATAACCGGCTGGGAGCGGGCTTGATTCAATAATACCCTGGCAATTTCCTGATAAACTTCAGAAAATTGTTCATGCCTTTCATAAATATGATCAAACGATATATAACGGAAGCCTTCCTTTTCTAATTCCTGTACAACTGGATGCTCTTTCGTCCGTAAAAAAACATGAGCTGATTTCAGCAATTTTCTATAAACGCCAAGGGGCAGCTGATCTAGATCCCCTGCTCCCAAACCCACTATTTCGATTTTATTTGTCATTCGTCATCTCGCTCCTTTCGCTTGATAAAGTAGATAATTTTACTTCCTAACGGAAATAAAGCCAGTTCTTCTACATCAAACACTCTTCCTTTTATAACAGCCCATAAAAATAAAATCCCGCCAAGCCCTACAGCACTTAATGCTTCCACTGCGGCTCTCAGCCGGGCCGAAACTAGGAGGTGCATAAGTGACTCGATAAGGTAAAGATATCCCTTTAAAAATACAACCATTACAAGTGCAGCTAAAATCGTAATGTTTAAAAAGCGCAGGGAAATGTTCACAATCCTTTTTAAACGAATAAACAGAAAAACAGACACTGCAAATAGCGCCAGAAGAGAAGAAACAGCGGCTCCCATCATTCCCAGCACCGGGATCAGAACCATATTAAACATATACTTTATCGGAAAAACGGATACGGCCGCGAGCGCTGGTGCCGTCAGATTCCCTAACCCCTGCATAATACCTGTTACAGCGGCAATAAGGGATGTAAACAATATAACAAAACTAAGGACACCCAAAACATCAGACCCTGAGGCATCTTTAAACAACATAATGTTAGTTGGGGTAATCACTGCCCATAGTCCAGCGGAGGCGCCAATCCCAATGACGATACTGACCTTTAAAGCAGATTGGATTTTTTGCTGTAATAACTCCCGTCTTGCCGAAAGTCTTTCTCGGGTAATCAACGGAACAAGCGATAACGATATCGAGGCCGCTGCTACAGTCCCCAATTGAATGAGCGGCTGTCCGCGGTCATAGATTCCCTTAAGACTTTTGGCCAGTTCCTTGTCAATACCACTTTCCGTCAGTAACGAATAAAGATTTAATGAATCGGCTAATTGCATAAAAACCATCAGCATGCCGCTCAAGGCAATCGTAAATCCCTGAAAGGTCAGCTCCTTCACCAACTGCTTGACATCTGGCAGATTCCTTTTGATCATTCCTTTTTCCGGGGCAATTACTTTCCATTCTTTACGTTTCCATAAAAACGTAAACAAAATGACAAATGAGACAATACTTCCGGTAATCGACCCGAACATTGCCCCGCCGCCTGTAATATACAAAGAAAAACCTTTTTGCATAAACAGATAGGCCAAAATCATAATGGTTAATACTCGTATACTTTGTTCGCCTACTTGGGATAATGCAGTAGGGATCATATCACCCGTGCCTTGATAATATCCCCTTAATACGGAAATCACAGGTGATGTTAAAAATACAAACGAAACCACTTTTATGATCACCGACAGATGACGATCCCCCATGAATTGCGCTAGCGGGCCCGCACTACAATAAAGTAACGTAAAGCAAATAAGACCAAATAACTGTAAATAAAGAAATGAAACAAAAAGCAGTAAACGAGACTTTTCCTTTTGTTCAGCGTACAGCTTGGAAATCACCACTGGAAAACCTGTTGTCGAAAAGGCAACAGCAATGGCGTAAAACGGATATACTTGCTGGTATATGTAAAAGCCGGTATCTCCGACAATATTCTGAAAAGGTATACGATAAAAGGCACTTAATACTTTTGTTACCAAACCGGCAATGGCCAAAATCATAGCCCCTTTAAATAAAGCCTTAGACGGATTCACATGCTCCATATGTTCACCTGCTGATAAAAATACTCTACCGTATTATAACATATAAATACTGAAGCTCCTTGGCCTGCACTTTCGCTACCCAAAATAATCTGGAAATAGAAAAAGGCAGCCATAGCTGCCTTTTATTGTTCCATCTGCCGTGCTAAAAAGCCGGCTGCTGTTTCAACTGCCTTTTGTTCTACTTCGCCTAGTGTGCCTTCTTTGGAATAAATAATAACGGCGCCAATTGGATCTCCATTTGCAATAATCGGACCAATTGTATAGGATGATACTGTTTCTTCATTGCCATCAGCAAGAGCAACATCTCCTTGCTGTGTAACGAGGACAGAATTTCGATCCTCCATTGTTTTCTCGACTAAATCGCTAATACTTTTATTTAAATAATCTTTTTTAGATCCCCCTGCTACTGCGATAAAAGCATCGCGGTCACAGATCAAAACAGGATTACCGAGGCTGTCAAATAGGGCTTCCGCATACTCCTTGGCAAAATCGCTTAACTCGCTGATCGGTGAATACTTCTTTAAAATCACTTCACCATCCCGGTCAACGAAAATCTCTAACGGATCCCCTTCGCGGATACGTAAAGTCCTCCGTATTTCTTTGGGGATGACGACACGACCCAAATCATCGATTCGACGAACTATTCCAGTTGCTTTCATCCATGTTGCCTCACTTTCATCTGATGATTGTTGAACTTGGCAAATAGAATTGCGGCGGCACCTTAATAACTCCCGGTAAATCATTCCTCATGACCAAAATACCTTTCTTTAGAAAGAAGATAATTTAATGCCAGAGTTGGGTTACTTAAAGGCCTGGATCATTATCGTTTTAAGATAAAAATCCTTATTTGCCAACTTTGAACTTAGTATCTTTCATCTGGTAAGTTCTATTCACAATTTTTTCACATATACAGGAAATGTTGCCTTTTACACACGATTTCCTATGGAAAGCAGGCAAATGGATGGATTTTCATTACGTAACGGAGTTTTCTTGTTCCCTTTTAGCTAAAGGAATACCTTTGATCATTTCAAACACGATTTGAAGCCATTGGGCTGTGTTAAAGTCTGTGACTTTAATGACAATCTTCAGCTTCTTTCCTTCCATTCCCGGTGTAACCGCTCTGCCATATTTGCTGCCCAAATGGAAAAGCTTGCTGCCGTCAAGTGTGTTCGTCACCTGTTCATTAAGCAGAATGGTAACTTCTTGCTTTAACTGTTTGATCGATTCCACACCATTTTCAAGGGCATACACCTTCATTTCTGCCACTTGGAAGAGATAAGAAACTTCATCAGGATATTCACCAAAACGGTCGATTATTTCTGTTTGCAGCTCTTCGATATCTTCAAGGGATTCTACAGCTCTGAACCGTTTATACATTTCAATTTTTTGATTGCCATCCTTTATATAGCAATCTGGAATATAGGCATCAATCTCTAGGTCTATTTCAACAGTTGGTTTTTTCTCCCCGGCCACATCACCTTTTTTCTCCTCAATCGCTTCTTTTAACATTTGCGAATAAAGATCAAAACCGACAGAGTCAATAAAGCCATGCTGCTGTGAGCCTAATAAATTACCGGCGCCCCTGATGGCCAAATCGCGCATCGCAATTTTAAATCCTGAACCTAATTCTGTAAACTCTTTAATGGCTTGAAGACGTTTTTCTGCAACTTCTGTTAACACTTTATCTTTTCGATACGTAAAGTAAGCATACGCCACCCGATTGGATCTTCCTACACGGCCACGCAGCTGATAAAGCTGAGACAGCCCCATACGGTCTGCATCATATACAATCAAGGTATTGACATTCGGAATGTCGACTCCAGTTTCAATTATGGTGGTGCTTACCAAAACATCAAATTCCCCTGCCAGAAAACTAATCATCACGGATTCTAATTCATTTTCTGACATTTGCCCATGAGCATAAGTAACCCGGGCATCGGGAACAAGCAGCGAAATTTCTTCTGCTTTCCGTTCGATGTCTTCCACCCTGTTATATAAAAAGTAAACTTGTCCGTTGCGGGCCAATTCTCGTTCAATCGCTTCTCTTACTAAAGATCCGTTATATTCCATTACATAAGTTTGTACCGGAAAGCGATTTTCCGGCGGTGTTTCAATAACGGATAAATCTCGGACACCCAGCATAGACATATGCAATGTTCTTGGAATTGGCGTCGCCGTCAGCGTCAGGACATCGACATTGGTTTTCAACCGCTTAATCTTTTCCTTATGCGTTACTCCAAACCGCTGCTCTTCATCGATAATCAAGAGTCCTAAATCATGATAGACAATATCCTTTGAAAGAAGACGATGAGTCCCAACTACGATATCGATCGTTCCTGCTTTTAACCCTTTAATGGTTTCCGTTTGCTCTTTTTTAGTACGAAAGCGGCTTAACAAGCCAATATTAATGGGGTAATCTTGAAACCTTTCCCGTAAAGTTTCAAAATGCTGCTGAGCTAAAATGGTTGTCGGGACTAAAAAGGCCACTTGCTTACCATCCGTAATCGCTTTAAACGCCGCCCTGATGGCTACTTCTGTTTTTCCATAACCAACATCTCCACACAGAAGCCGGTCCATCGGCCGCGGCCTTTCCATATCCTTTTTAATCTCACGAATCGAACGCAGCTGATCCTCCGTTTCCTGATAAGCAAATGACGCTTCAAATTCCCGCTGCAAATCTCCGTCAGGTGAGAAGGCATAGCCCACAGCTGCTTCCCGTTCAGCATATAATTTGATTAAATCATCAGCGATATCTTCAACAGAGGATTGTACTTTCTTCTTGACCTTTTTCCAGTCACTGCCGCCAAGTTTATAAATCTTTGGCTCTTTTCCTTCGGAGCCGACATACTTTTGCACCAGATTAATTTGCTCCACCGGAACATATAATTTATCTGTCCCTTGGTAACGGATATGGAGATAATCCTTATGAACTCCGTTAATCACCAGAGTCTCAATACCTAAATATTTTCCGATACCGTGATTAACATGTACAACATAATCACCGATTTTAAGTTCTGAGTAGCTTTTAATTCTTTCAGCATTTGATAGTTTTTGTCGGCTGACAGATCTTTTAGCACGTTTATTGAATAGTTCTTCCTCGGTGATCACTGCAATCTTTTGAATCGGCAATTCAAAACCGGTATTTAAGCTGCCCTTCATCACCTGCACTTTACCAGGCAAGAGCTCCTGGTCATCCGAGACTCGTGCTTCAATTTCATAATCCTCCAACACGCGCTCAAGCTTTTTGACCCGTTCGTCATCCGGTCCTAAAAATAAAATAGAATAATGGCTTTTTTTCCATCTATCAATTTCAGCCTTCAGCAAATGCATCTGACCATGGAAATTCTGCATCTGCTTGCAGGAAATATTCATAATATTTTGCGGGCTGGTATTGGCTACATGTCTTAAAAACAAAGATAAATAGATAATCGAAAATTCCTTAGTATGAAGGAGTACCTGCAAATCATGAGAAATCTGCAGATCATGAATAATCTCTCCTTCACTAAGCATGGATGTATACCAATCCGCCTCTTCTTTAATAAGCGACTCATTCATCTCCTGCACACGGCTGATTTCGTCAATGACAACCAATCCATTAGCCGGAAGATAGTCTAGTAAACTAGCAGGCTTCTCGTATGCTAGCGAAAGGTATTTAAATATGTGGTCGGGCCTTTGACCATTTTTTAATTGTTCGAGCTCAAAACTGATTTTTTGGGAAAGTTGTAATTTGGCTTTTTCATCTTTTAATTTCTTTAAACTGGCCGCCAAGCCCTCCTCCAGCCTGTCAATAATCAAGCTGTTATGATGGGAATTAAGCAGCACCTCTGTCGCCGGGCCAATAGAAATTTCCGTTAACTTTTCTTTAGAACGCTGATCTTCAAGGGAGAAGTAACGAATCGATTCAATCTCTGTATCAAATAATTCAATCCGAAGCGGATTTACTTCTGTCAATGGATAAATATCAATAATACCGCCTCTTACACTGAACTCCCCTGGTGTTGTGACCATCTCTTTCCGTACATATCCCATCTCGACGAATAAATTTAATGTCCGGTCCAGTTCTAATTCTTTTCCTATTTTTAAAACAAGCTGATGTTCCTTCCATAACGATTTCGGAGGAAGAATCTTTTTCAATCCCGCCGCCGGGACAATGATGATGCCTTTTGATTGTTTACACCAATAATTTAAAGCCTCTATTCGCTGGGCCTTTAATTCCGGACTGGCAATACTTAATTCAGCGGCAATCAATTCATTTGCCGGAAACAAATAAACTTCTTGATCGCTTACTAGATTGACAAGATCATCATACAGTTTCTGCGCTTGTAAAAGATTATGGGTGACAAGCATAATCGGCCGTTTCATTTGCTCATAGATAGCTGCTGTCAGAACTGTTTTTGAAGAGCCTGAAAGACCTGCAATCAATTGTTCTCGTAATCCTTCTTCAATCCCGGAAATAACTAAATGGACATCTTCCTGTTTAAGAAATAGCGATTTTAATTCTTTCAAACAGCCTCCTCCTCTCCTGTTGCTGACAATTTCACAGAAAATAGAAATAGAAAAATGCTTTGGAAGTCAGTCCAAAGCTCAATTTAGTGAATAAGATAATCGTATTGATGGTAATCAGGATTCCGTTCTAAGCTTTCCTGACAGTCTTCACAAATGGCTGTGATATGAATATCACCTGACAAATCATATGATACCATTTCCTGCCGTTCCTGTTCTGTTAATTTGTGAAGGCCCAAGGCTTCTGAATGTATCGATGTATTCGTAATGGTACCAAGTTTTGTCCCGCAATGCCGGCAATGGTAATGGATGGCCACGCCTGTCCCTCCTAACCTAAGTTTCAGTATTAGTATGAACTTGAATGGAGGAACTTATTCAGACAAAAGCCTAAGGGTTACTACTCTTTGCCTATTTTTCTTCATTGTATGATGAAACGGGCTTGTATCATGATCTATTTAACATTATATTCATTCATGACCTGGATAAACGGCTTTTTAAGCCACGCCTCACAAGCATCTGCGCTTTTTCTAACGGCCTCTTGAACAAGAGCTCGTTCTTCAGGACGAAACTTTCCTAAAACATAGTCAGGAACACTCATTCCTGGCTGCGGACGGTCAATACCAATGCGAATTCTGTTAAACTCTTGGGTCCCAAGATGCGCTACCGTTGATTTAATCCCATTATGTCCGCCCGAACTTCCCTTTTGCCGCAGTCTGATTTTCCCAACCGGCAAATCCAAATCATCATAGATCACAAGTAAATCTTCCAGTTCAATTTGGTAATAATCCAGAACTGCCCGAATGGATTCACCAGATAAATTCATATAGGTAAGCGGCTTTAATAATAAAACCTTAGTTCCATTATAAACCCCCAACCCATATATTCCTTTAAATTTTGCTTGAGTCAAAGGAATATTAAAAGAGCTGGATAGTTCGTCTATAACCATAAATCCAATATTATGCCTTGTTTGTTCGTATTGCTTTCCGGGGTTCCCTAAACCAACAATCATTTTCATACGAGTTCCCAAAGGGCCCACTCCTATCTCTTCCGGTTTAGCCCGGTTTTTAAAAATTTTCTGAAACATCGTCTTCTCCATTATATGAAATAAATTGTTTAATACTATCGACAAAAGACGTAACCTATTTTAGGTTACGTCTTAACAAAAGTCCAGTTCCAATGTTTGACCTCTTAAATATACCTAGTCCCTAGACTCTGCAAAACGGACTTCCAGAGAAAAGAATTTGTCCTGCTATTCATCACCAACGCGAGTGGTTTCTCTTCCTTCTTCATTATCAGGATGGCCTTCTTCTTGCTGCTCGCCTGCATTAATTTCCACTTCCTGTTTAGGTGGTAAAATGGATGCGATAACTTCTTCTGGGTCATTATCGATCGTGAAATCACCCTGATAAAGAATATCCTCAACCTTTACTGTTTCTCCTACCTGAAGATTAGAAACATCCACCTCAATTTGCGGAGGGATATGATCTGGTGTAGTCGTGACAGAAACTTCATGAAGCGGCTGTTGCAGCACACCGCCGTCTTTCACTCCAGCTGCCTCGCCAGTGAGAACAAGCCTTACATTGACACTAATTTTCGAAGATTTATCGACAGCCAAAAAATCAACATGAATGATTTCTTTCTTTATAAAATCCTCTTGGTAATCAGTAAGAATGACATCTTGTTTTTGGCCCCCGACATCAAGAGAAATGACCCCATTTCGGCCAACATCTTTGATCGTTTTAGTAAAATCAGCTGCACTGATAAAGACAGGTGTATTTTTGACCTTTGCGCCATAAATCACAGCAGGAATTTGGCCATTTCTTCTATTTTCTTTTAATTCGCCCCGATGTAAAGCTTTTCGCTCTTTTGCCTGTAAAACAGTACTCATAGTGATCAGCCTCCTATTTTATTCACTATTTAAAAATGCCCTAAAATAGGAGAATCTAAACATTTTAATCAAAAAGGGGGCCTATTTACTCACATTAATCAAATAAAGTGCTGACTGATTGTTCTTCGTGAATCCGAATAATCGCTTCTGCAATTAACGGTGCCACGGACAGATTTACTATTTTATCAATTTTCTTTTCTTCCGGAAGTGCTATGGAATTAGTTACAACTAATTCTTTGATTTTCGAATTTTGAATCCGCTCAATTGCAGGCCCTGACAATACCGGATGAGTACAGCATGCATATACTTCTTTCGCACCGTTTTCAGCTAGCGCATTGGCTGCAAGGGTAATCGTTCCTGCTGTATCAATGATATCATCAATCAGAATAGCAATTTTCCCTTCAATATTACCAACAATATTCATCACTTCAGCGACATTCGGTCTTGGACGGCGTTTATCAATAATCGCAATCGGAGCTTTTAGACGTTCCGCCATTTTCCTGGCCCTTGTTACCCCTCCATGGTCCGGTGAAACAACAACAATATCCCCGCCTAATTCCTTTTGTTTAAAATAATCAGCTAATATTGGCACACCCATTAAATGGTCTGTTGGAATTTCAAAAAATCCTTGAATTTGCGGTGCATGTAAATCCAAGCAAAGGACACGGTTAGCACCCGCAGTTTCCAGCAATGTAGCCACTAACTTAGCTGTAATCGGCTCTCTTGCACGCGCTTTTCGATCCTGACGTGCATACCCGTAATATGGCATAACTACATTAATGGTTTTTGCAGATGCTCGTTTTAACGCATCTATCATGATTAATAGTTCCATAATATTTTCATTAACAGGCTGGCTGGTCGATTGGATTACATATACATTACAGCCGCGGACACTTTCTTCAATATTGATTTGAATTTCGCCGTCGCTGAATCTAGTTACAGAACATTTCCCCAGTTCGACACCGATATCTTTTGCAATTTCTTTTGCCAGAGGAAGATTGGAATTTAAGCTGAATACCTTTATTTTTGGATCTAAATATTGATTAGACATGTTGGTCCTCCATATACGAGCTTATTGTTTTAAATGAAGCTTTTCCACATAATTTTCTTTATTCACTTGGCGTGCCCTTGCAATCGATAATGCTTCTTTCGGAACATTCTTTGTAATGGTTGATCCGGCAGCCACATAGGCGCCTTTTTCGATCGTAACAGGAGCAACCAAATTAGAGTTACAGCCGATAAAAACGTCATCTTCAATTTTTGTCAGGTATTTATTTTTTCCATCATAATTCACCGTAATCGAACCGCAGCCAATATTGACATTTCTGCCAACCTCCGCATCGCCGATATAGCTAAGGTGTGATACTTTGCTTCCCTCTCCGAAGACTGCCTTTTTCATTTCGACAAAGTTGCCGATTTTCGCATCATCGGCAATCGATGAATCTGGTCGGATGTGAGCAAATGGGCCAATGTTAACCCGTGCTCCAATCGAACTGTTATGGGCAACTGATTGCCGTATGACCGTTTCATTGCCGATTTCGCAAGAAACAATTTCGGAATTAGGGCCTATCTGACAGTCACCGCCAATTATTGTTTTCCCTTTTAGAATGGTTCCAGGATGAATGATCGTATCCTGGCCAATTTTAACATCTGTTTCAATATAGGTATTATTCGGATCAATAATTGTAACCCCATTTCGCATATGGGATTCATTGATCCGCTTTCGCATAATCCGTTCAGCTTCTGCAAGAGCCACCCTGTCATTTACCCCTAAAGTTTCTTCTAAATCATTTGTTTGAAAAGCGGTTACCACTTCTCCTTGATTTTTGAGAATTTCAATTACATCCGGCAAATAATATTCACCTTGAGCATTGTCATTTGAAACTTTTTTTAATGCAGCAAAAAGGGCAGCATTGTCAAAGCAATAGGTTCCGGTATTAATTTCATTGATTCTGCGTTCTTCTTCTGTAGCATCTTTATGTTCGACAATTTTTTCTACCAAACCATCTTTATTGCGAATAATCCGGCCATAACCTGTCGGGTCTTCAATTCTGGCTGTAAGGATTGTCGCTTTTGCCTTTAATTGTTCATGATGGCTGAATAGTGACTCCATTGTTTCCGATCTTATAAGCGGAGTGTCTCCGCAAACGACAATCGTTACTCCCTCTTTGCCTTCGAGCATGCTGGCAGCCTGCATCACAGCGTGAGCCGTCCCGAGCTGAGATTCCTGCATGGCATATAAACTATCATCGCCTAATTGAGCTTGGACTTTTTCCGCCCCGTGCCCAATAATCGTAACAATCTTCTCTATATTAAGCTTTTTTACTTGATCCACTACATGCTGCACCATCGGTTTGCCGCATACTGGGTGTAATACTTTATAAAGCTTTGATTTCATCCGCGTCCCTTGCCCGGCGGCTAAAATCACAGCATAGCGATTAGACATGTACAGTCCTCCAATTACCTTTTTATCCACTAAAAATATTATCCTAATTGAAACGCTATTTCAAGGAATGATAAATGGAAAAACGAAGACGAGAGTTTAGTAGCAAATCTGCCTAGAGGGAGGATTCTAAAGTAAATAATATCGACCAGTTAAAAAGGAGCGCTTGTAAGGGGGTTCCAAATAAAAAGAGCCTTACATGGAAGAAAGGCCCTAGTTGCATAATCATTAGGAGGCTCCGGCTTCTTCAAATTCTACTTCTAAATCGCCCAACCTATGGTATTCAGCCAAAACCGCCTCTTGAATTTTACCGCGTGTTCCTGAATTGATTGGATGCGCAATATCACGAAATTCTCCATCTGGAGTCCGTTTGCTAGGCATCGCGACGAATAAACCGTTATTGCCGTCAATTACTCGAATGTCATGAACAACAAATTCATTATCTAATGTAATTGAAGCAATTGCTCTCATACGGCCATCCGTATTAACTCGGCGTAATCTTACGTCTGTTACTTCCATGTGCTCACACCCTTTTCTGGAAAAGATAAAAAGCTTATTAAATACATTCAACAATTATTCTTTTTTTCCTTCTTTAATTTTAAAATTTTTTAGAAAAAATAGGACAAAATAGTGAACTGTTGGTAGATATAGCCAAGAAAAAGAAAAGGGACATTCCTTGCCCCTAAAGCGGTACAAGAAATGTCCCTATTTAACTAGTGCTACGACCTCAATTTCCACTAATGCATCTTTTGGCAGCCGTGCCACTTCGACACAAGACCGTGCTGGTTTGTGGGAAGAAAAGTATTCTCCATATACTTCATTCAAGGCAGCAAAGTCATCCATGTTTTTTATAAATACCGTTGTTTTCACAACTGTTTCCAAACTCGCACCTGCTGCTTCTAAAACCGCCTGCAAATTGCGAAAAACCTGATGTGTCTGCTCTTTAATATCTCCGACAACCATATTCCCTTCAGCTGTTAACGGAATCTGGCCTGAGCTATAAAATAAATTGTTAACAATTATTCCTTGTGAATATGGGCCGATTGCAGCTGGCGCCTGATTAGTTTGAACTGCTTTCATGTAGATCTCCTCCTGCCTGTTTAGTTAAATAATTTCCCGCATGAACATTGATCTTTTTTTCTTTTACATCTACGTCAGACAAAGTGACAAGGGATAAATAATCATTCACCAGCCGTTCCTCGGTTTTTTCTGCCTCGACCAAAACAGCAATCCCTGCAACACTGGCGTCAAATTCTTCGAGTATGCTCATCATTCCCATTACCGTGCCGCCAGCTTTCATGAAGTCATCGACAATTAAGACTTTAGAACCTTCTCTAATGCTTCGTTTCGATAAAAGCATCGTCTGAATCCTTTTCGCTGATCCTGATACATAGTTGATGCTGACGGTCGGACCTTCTGTTACTTTACTGTCTTTCCGCACGATAACAACCGGAACATTTAACTGGCTCGCCACTGCATAAGCAAGAGGTATCCCTTTTGTAGCAACCGTCATGACCACATCAATATCTGTGTCAGCATAAGCTGAAGCGATAATTCTTCCTGCCTTTTGCACAATCTGTGGGTTGCCTAAAATATCTGTTAAATATAAATATCCTCCGGGAAGGAGCCTGTCGGGGTCGGCGATCAAATCACAAAGTTCTTGAACAAAAGGTTCTGCTTTTTCCTTGCTGACTTTGACAAAAAATTTAACACCGCCCGCTGCTCCAGGCACTGTTTGCAACGTACCAATCCCCCGCTGCTCAAATGTCTCCTTAACAATTGCCAAATCCTCACTGATGGAGGACTTTGCCGAATCATAACGCTCAGCAAAAAAGGTGAGCGGCACAAGCTGACGGGGATGATCCAGTAAATAATTTGTCATATCAATCAAACGTTCACTGCGGCGAAACTTCATAATTTTCCTCCAAAAACCATTTATACCGTTCATAAGAAAAGCGCAAGCGCCTTGGTCAGCCTG
>NZ_BCUZ01000026.1 GCF_001591485.1 Neobacillus fumarioli NBRC 102428
AATTAAATTTCTTGGTATTTCCTTCATAAGATTTAAACTTTAAGACTATAGATTTATTTCGAAGATTTTGTTCTATTCATTAATGTTTATTATTTACATATATACCCAATTTCCTGTTAACAGATAAAATAACTGAACGGGACAACCTTTAAGCCAATAAACTGAAACTAGCTAAGCTTATTCGATTGGTGGGAAAAGCTTTAATTTGTTAAGGAGTGGTTTTATGGGAGTCATTACCGGAAAGGAATTTATCGAACGCATTGATTGGCTGAATACTAACATCTGGCTGAACGGCACAAAAATAGAAGGAAAGAAATCCGAACATCCTGCCTTTAAAGGGATTTTGGCAAGCAAAGCCTCGCTCTATGACCTGCAAGTTCATCCCGATTTATCTAGCAGATTAACCTACTTATCCCCAGAAACTAAAGAAATCACCGGACTTTCGTTTCTGCAGCCAAAGACAAAAGAGGATATAAGCAAAAGAAGGGCAATGATGGAGATATGGGCAAGGCATACACTAGGCATGATGGGCAGAAGCCCTGATTATATGAACAGTATCATCATGGCTTTCGCCTCCTCCCGGAATCTCTTAAATGGAAGGGAACATTGTTTTCCTCAAAATATTCAAGCTTTGTATGAACGCGCAGTCAAAAACGACCTCTCTTTTACCCACACTTTCATCACACCACAAGTAAATCGCTCACAATTTAACCTTAGCTTTTCCAAGGAACCGATTTCCGCCAGAATAGTAGAAAAAAATGAAAATGGCGTCATTATTAAAGGCGCGCGTCTTTTAGCTACCCAGGGGGGCTTAACGGATGAAGTACTTGTCTATTCATCTGGAGGAATAGTAGATGAAGCAGAGGCATTCGCTTTATCCATCCCATCCAATTCAGAAGGGTTAACATTTATTTGCCGGGAATCCTATGTTAATGGCGATTCTTCGTTTAATTATCCGCTAAGTTCAAGATTTGAAGAAATGGATACGATCTTGGTATTTGACAATGTTTTCGTTCCTTGGGAACGCATTTTTTTCTATGATAATATTGAGGCTGCCAATGACTTTATCCTTAAAAGCTCATTTCATCACTTTGCTTACCATCAAGTCATTACAAGGCAAATAGTAAAAACAGAATTTATCCTAGGTTTGGCTCAGGCTTTAGTAGAGACGATTAACATTGACGGCTATCAGCATATTCAGGAAAAACTGTAGGAAATCATCATTGGTCTTGAAACAATGAAAGCTTTACTGGAAAAATCAGAAAAAGAAGCACAGCTTGATGAATGGGGAACGATGCGGCCAAGTCTGATCCCACTACAAGTCGCCAGCAATATATTCCCGAAAATTTACCCAAGATTTATTGAGATTATTCAAATTATTGGGGCAAGCGGCTTGGTCACACTGCCTACTGAAAAAGATTTTGAATCCGATATAAGGGATGTGCTATACCAGTACCTTCAGGGAGCCAATAAACATGCAATAGACAGGGTGAAACTCTTTCGGCTGGCCTGGGATTTAACAATGAGTTCCTTCGGAACAAGACAAACCCAATATGAACGCTACTTTTTTGGTGATCCGATCCGCTTATCCAGCATATTATATAAAACATTTCCAAAAGAGAATTATGTAAATCAAGTTCAAAATTTCCTAGATTTGCATCCAAGTTAAAAATTATCGAATAAGCATTATTTTCAATATATTCGTAACATTACATCAACACTTTGTTTTTCAATATTATAATTGACATTTATAACAAGAATGATAATATTATAGTTGCAGGTAATAATTTCAATTTAATATAGGAAGCAATTCCGCTAGGGGTGCCTTTATAAAAGGCTGAGATTGAAGTGGTACTTCGGGACTCTAAGAACCTGATCTGGATGATGCCAGCGTAGGGAAGTGGAAAACTGAATTTTTGAAGGCGAAAGTCTTGCATCTCAAATTTTCACCACTTTCTGAAACAAGAAAGTGGTTTTTTGTTTTTCACTTGATTTTTAAAGCGGAATCTTTCCAAAAGAAGGTGAGAAACATTTTATTTAATGGCAAAGAACTGCATATCATTTCAAATGGAAAAATACCAGTTGAACAATTGCGGGAAATTTTAATGGACATACACCCCTATGTAACAGCTATTCATTTACGGGAAAAAGACAAAACAGCACGGGAACTGTTTGAGGCAGTCGAGCTCTTTGCTTGTGCAAACATTCCACGATCAAAACTGATCATTAATGACCGCGTAGATGTTGCCATTGTTGCAAAAGCTTGTGGTGTTCAATTAGCATTTCATAGTTTACATGCCGGTATTGTCAAGAAAGCATTTCCCGAGTTAAGAGTTGGAAGTTCCATCCACTCCCTTGAAGAAGGAAAATCAGCCGCCATGGATGGAATAGATTACGTATTGTATGGCCATGTTTTCCCTTCTACATCAAAACCAGGCAAGCCGCCCAAAGGACTTGGGGAGTTAATGTGGCTCTCGCAACTGGACATCCCCGTTATCGCAATCGGCGGTATAACACCGGAGAATACGAAACAAGTACTTCAGACCGGTGCTGCTGGAATCGCTGTCATGTCGGGAGTTTTAGAAGCCCGCGATCCATTATTAGCGGTTAAAGCTTATGGAAATGCATTAAAATATGGAGATGGATAAAGTGAAAAATACATATGATGTTGCCATTGTTGGAGGCGGAATTAACGGGGCCTCTATTGCCTATCAGCTTTCAAAGCTGGGAAGAAAAGTAATCATCATAGAAAAGGGCGAGCTTGCCTGCCAGTCATCCAGTGCGGCAGCAGGCATGCTGGCAGCACAAGCGGAACTTGAACAAGACGGGCCCTTATTCCAGCTTGCATTAAAAAGCCAAGCTATGTTTTCCTCTCTTTCGGAAGAGTTATTCGAAGCCACTGGAATTGATATTGAGTTAACTTATAATGGTATGCTGAAAATTGCCGAAACAGAAGAAATCGCCGAAGAAGTAAAAAAACAAGTAATCTATCAAAGAAAATGGGATCCGGCAATAAAGTGGCTCGATGCCAATGAAATAAGAGAATTGGAACCTGCCCTCTCCCTGAATGTAGCGGGAGGAATGTATCTCCCGAATGACGGGAATGTCCAGCCGACAAAATTATCAAAGGCTTTTGCAAAAGCTGCGCTCGATTTTGGGGCGGAAATTCGAGAATATACGGAAGTTCTTTCATTTCTTTTTGAAAAAGGTCAAGTTACAGGGGTCAAAACCACACATGGCATAATCCATTGCGGTCAAGTTGTTGTAGCTGCAGGTGCATGGGCAGCGGAATTGATGCGAGGATCTGGGCTGAATCTTTCGATGTATCCTGTTAAAGGAGAATGTTTTTCGATAAAAACGGAAAAACCAATCATCAATACAACGATTTTTTCCGATAAACGCTGTTATTTCGTTCCTAAGCGCAATGGAGAAATTTATATTGGCGCCACAATGGTGGAACATTCATTTGACGCTACTGTAACACCGGGAGGAATAGCAGAACTAACAGCCAGAGCTGTCCACATCATTCCGTCTATAAGCAATGCAGCAGTGATGCGGGTATGGAGCGGTATTCGACCGCAAACTGGGGACGGGCTCCCTTACATCGGTGAACATCCGAATTGGAAAGGATTGTTTATCGCAGCAGGACATTTTCGCAACGGAATCCTCTTAAGCCCCATTACCGGCATACTGACGGCAAAGCTAATGGAAGGCAAATTAAATAAAGATCCGTTTCTTTCCGCTTTCCGGCTTGATCGGCATAAAGAAATGATATTCTAGGGGGTACACATGAACGTAATAGTAAATGGCGAATCCGTACAATTACAAGATGGTATTGAAAATGTTAAAGATCTGTTAGAACATTATGACATACAAGACAAAGTTGTTGTAGTAGAAGTTAACGGTAATATTTTAACAAGTGCACAACATCAGAGTACAAGATTATCAGATAAAGATCGAATTGAAATTGTTCATTTTGTAGGAGGCGGTTAATATGTTAAAAATAGGTCCATTATCCTTTCAATCTCGTTTGCTGCTAGGAACAGGAAAGTATCCAAGCTTCGAAATTCAGAAACAAGCAGTTGAAGTGTCCGAAGCAGAAATATTAACGTTTGCTGTCAGAAGGATGAATATTTTTGAACCGAGCCAGCCCAACTTCCTGGAACAGCTCGATACGGAAAAATTCACCCTTCTTCCTAATACGGCAGGAGCAAAAACAGCACAAGAAGCTGTCCGGATCGCAAAATTAGCGAAGGCATCCGGCTTATGCGACATGATTAAGGTTGAAGTGATCGGCTGTGATAAAACATTGCTTCCTGACCCAATTGAAACTCTTAAGGCAACTGAAGAATTGGTAAAGGAAGGATTTATTGTACTTCCTTATACATCTGATGATGTCGTTTTAGCGAGAAAACTTCAGGAAGCCGGCTGTCATGCTGTTATGCCAGGGGCCTCTCCCATTGGTTCCGGTCAGGGAATTATTAATCCAGTAAACCTTAGCTTTATAATTGAACAAGCAACAGTTCCCGTTATTGTTGATGCCGGAATCGGCTCACCAGCTGATGCTGCTTTAGCAATGGAATTAGGTGCCGATGGTGTATTATTAAATACCGCGGTTTCAGGTGCAAACGACCCTGTAAAGATGGCAAAAGCAATGAAATTAGCCATTGAAGCCGGGCGATTAGGGTTCGAAGCCGGGCGAATCGAGAAGAAACGGTACGCCACAGCTAGCAGTCCGAAGGAAGGAATGAGTGTGGGGTGAATAATCGGTATTCGCGCCAAGAATTATTTACTCCGATTGGAAAAGCCGGCCAAGAAAACATCTCAAGGAAACATGTGCTTATCATTGGCGCCGGCGCGCTCGGATCTGCCGGTGCAGAAGCTCTAGTACGGGCCGGAATTGGTCAGCTGACCATTGTAGATCGTGATTATGTGGAATGGTCCAATTTGCAACGTCAACAGCTATATACCGAAGACGATGCCAGAAACCGTCTGCCAAAAGTGATTGCAGCGAAAAATCGTTTAAGTGCCATCAATTCTTCAGTTTCTATTGAGGCCATCATTGCCGATGCTTCAGCTTTAGAGCTTAAAGAATGGACACAAAATGTGGATCTCATCATTGATGCAACAGATAATTTCGAAACAAGAATGATGATCAACGATGCAGCTCAGATGTACGGCATCCCGTGGATTTATGGCGCCTGTGTTGGAAGTTACGGAATAACCTACACCATTATTCCGAAAAAAACACCTTGTCTTTCCTGCTTATTAGGAACTGTTCCACTCGGAGGATTAACATGTGATACGGCAGGAATTATCGGCCCCGCTGTTAATATGGTAGTTTCGTATCAAATCAGTGAGGCATTAAAAATTTTAGTTGGAGACTCTGACTCACTGAGAAACAAACTCATTTCCTTTGATTTATGGAAAAACCAATATAGTGCCATAAAAGTGGAGAAACTGAAAAAAAAGGATTGTCCTTCTTGTGGAAAAGAGCGCACTTACCCTTATTTATCGTTTGAAAATCAAACCAAAACAGCGGTACTTTGTGGAAGAGACTCTGTACAGATTCGTCCCGCCCATCCAGTAGTCCGTGATTTAGAAGCTTTAGAAAAAACACTGCAAAAACAAGGCGGTACCGTGCAGCGAAATCCTTATCTTTTATCATTCAGTACAGGCTCTCATCGATTAGTCATTTTTCAAGACGGCAGGGTAATTGTACATGGTACGAAGAATATCTCCGAAGCTAAGACATTATATCATCGTTACTTTGGCTAAGCCAATTACACCAAACTTTCACAAAGAGTGCTGCCTGTTGCAGCACTCTTTATGTTCATTTGTGCCCCTTTTTAATACCACTTAAATCTTTCCGAATTCTTCTTGCATTCTGGTGAGAATTGGGCGTCCGTTTTGCCAGTAAACATGGACAGGTTGCTCAAAAAATTGTGTAAGCTGATCGTCTGCCAGCATTTTCTTCGTATCTCCCGAAGCAAAAACTTGTCCGGCTTTTAGCAACAAAGTTTTGTTAAAGACAGGTAAAATCTCATCAACATGATGGGTTACATAAATCATTGTCGGCGAATCAGGATGTCTAGCAATATTTTCAATTGAATCCAACAGTTTTTCTCGGGCAATAAAATCCAGCCCATTCGTTGGTTCATCCAGAATTAAAAGTGACGGGTCTGCCATTAAAGCACGAGCAATCAGAACCCGCTGCTTTTCCCCTTGGGAAAGGGTTTCATAGTTTTGGTTGGCATATTTAAGGCACCCAAGTTCTTCCAATAAGCCAATTGCCTTATCCCTTATTTCATTTGTTGGTTGTTCATAAAGGCCGATAGATGCAAAGGCACCACTTAATACTACCTCAAACGCATTATCGCCGGCATGAATTTTTTCTTGGAGGGACGATGAAACAAAGCCAATTTGTTTGCGAAGTTTCTCCCCGAGATACGTCTTGCCAAATTCCATCCCTAATACAGTTACGTTTCCTTTTGTCGGGAAATAAAAAGCGTTAAGCAAATTCAAAATCGCTGTTTTTCCGGAACCATTCAAACCGAGTAAAACCCAGTTTTCCCTAGGATGAACCTGCCAATTAATATTTTGTAAAATCCATTTACCATCCCGTTTTAATGATACATCTTCCAGTTGTAAAACCATTATGTCTTCTCCCTTTCATTCTGCCTTATCAAAAAATATTATAAAAACAATATAGACGAATTAGCAATAATTTTCTGAATTTAGAGAACAAAGGGTTCCAACATATATGTAGTATTTCACCTACAATGTTGTATATCGCTTGTGAATGTTATTGTATTTGTAGGTTCCTGCTTCACTGAATTCTACCAAGTCTAAAGATAAAGCTAAATATCGTTTTGCATATAAAGCAGAAAAATGCCTTTTTATAACCTCAAAAAGCTCATCACATGTTTCCTTTTTATCCTTTTCTGAACGTCCGGCACCAATTTTCACCGTTACGTGAACAAAAGCATCATCTTCCGTTCCGTCTGCGACACAATAGTCATGAAGCTCAATTGCCCGGGACCGGATACCTCCAATCGGAAATATATGGATCTTTAAAACGAACACCTCATTTATTTTTTTCAAAAGACTTGGAATATCTGCTTCCTGCTTAATATTGTCTGTATACTCAAGTATAATATGTGGCACTTTTATACCCCTTTCACTTCTAATTGTAAGAATTCGAGACACGAATGAGCATCCTGCTGTCATATGAGAAATTGTGATTCGGCTAAATTCATTCATTCCCTGTCATGATGAAAGCTTCATCTCCTACAATCTTGTTAACCAAACGTCCAATCCCTTCAATTTCAGTGACAACCTCATCACCGACAGCAGTGTTTACTGCTCCCTCGGGTGTTCCGGTTAAGATCATATCCCCTTCATGAAGGGTCATAAAGCTGCTTAAATATTCAATAAGAAACGGGATATCAAAAATCATATCCTTCGTTGATCCTTGTTGTGTCAACTTCCCATTCACATAGGTTCGCAATGTCAGGTTCATAGGATCAGCAATATCGTCTTTATCGACAAGCCATGGTCCAATCGGAGTACAGGTATCCCGATTCTTCACCCGAAGGTTAGGCCGATAATAATTTTCAAGGTAATCACGGATCGCATAATCGTTTGCTACCGTATATCCCGCAATATAGTCATAAGCATTTTCTCTTTTGACTTTACGGGCTTGTCTGCCTATTACGACAACCAATTCACACTCATAATGCATAAACGCCACATCCCTGGGACGGCGTGTTTGGGCACGATGACCTACGAATGTATTGGGTCCCTTTAAAAACACAAGCGGTTCGGATGGTGCATGAAAAGATAGTTCTTTCGCATGGTCTGCATAGTTCAAACCGAGCGCAAACACCGTCCTTGGTTTGACCGGAGGCAGCCAAACCACTTCCTGTTCGGCGACAATCCTGCCATCAGCAAGCTTTATCTGTCCATTGGACTCCACAGCATGATGAATAGCTCCGGCATATGCTACTCTTGCCCGTTTCATAGTTTCGATCCCCCCAAAGCTAATACTGTTCGTGAACTACTTGATTTTCCAAACTCCCTACACCAGAAATCTCAATCCGTATATGATCGCCCGCCTTAACTAATGGTGCACACTCAGGAACCCCAACTAGCAAAACATCTCCGGATTGTAGGGTCATAAAATCTGTAATCTCCGAAATCAGCCTGGAAACGGGGCGAATGAGATTGGCCGTTGTATTTTGTTGCCGAAGTTCTCCATTAACAAAAACTGAGATTTCTAATGCATTAGGATCAGTTACTGCATCCTTGTCAATTACCCACGGTCCTACTGGGCAAAAACCATCGCGCGCCTTCTGTTTAATCGCAGGACGGTATACACTGCTATGAGGTATGCTGACATCATTAACAACAGTATATCCCGCTACATAGTCTAAAGCCTGGTCTTCTCTCACACGAGTGGCTGATTTCCCCATCACAACACCTAATGCTGCACCAACCTCCAATTCAGAAACATCTTCCGGCAAAGGAATTGGCACCCCATAACCAATCACCGTATTTATCGGTTTAATGTAAAGGACAGGACCTTGGGGCGGTTTATTATAGGGAAGCTCATAAAATGTAGACTCCATTGCTTCAACTACCCCTGAATAATTTAATAATGTACCGTAGATAGTTCCAGAAATGGGCGCGCCTAATGATAGTTTCTTAAGCTCATATGATAAGCCGCCATGTTCTACGGTTCCACTTGCCATATCTACTTTTACTTCCTCTTCAAGCTGCTTTCCTGAAAATTTAATTTTAGCAATGCTCAATATTTCAACTCCCTTCGGCATAATTAAATGGGATTAAAATAATTCGTTTATAAATCAGCCTTGATCGTGTTCATCATCTCACCTTTGTATAAAAATAAAATATACAAAGTTAAAAATGAAAAGGAGGAGTGGATGTCGAATGCGTGTTGCTACACACATTTCCAAACTCCTCATTCTATTATCTACAAAATAAATTCCGGCTTGATTTTAGCCAGTTTTGCAGCCTGTGATACAATCTCTTCACCCGTCTCAATATCTAAGAATGGAGAGGTTTCACTAAACCAGCTGTCCGGAGCTTTATGCCCCCAGAAAGTTTGCCGTCTTGGGTCATCCAATTCCCAACGGATCGGTTTGAAATCTGGATCACTGGTTAAATAGTCACCATTGTATAATTCAATTCGGTAACCGTCCGGGTCTCTTAGGTAAAGGAAGAAGGCATTCGATAACCCATGCCGGCCAGGGCCGCGCTCGATACAATCCCCATAACCAAGAGATGCAAGAATATCACAACAATGAATAAGTGCTAATGGGTCAGGGAGCCAAAAACCGATATGATGCAGGCGTGGCCCATCGCCATTCATAAATGCCTGGTCATGAACCCCTTGCTTGCGATGCAGCCATGCTGCCCAAATTCGATCATTCTCTGTCGCTGTGTATTCAGAACAAGCAAATCCTAGTTCATTTACGAAGAAATCGTAAGCTTTTTCCACATCAGGAACAGAGCAGTTTACATGGTCAATACGTTGGATTCGCGCCCCTCGATAGAGATCATAGCGCTGAAGCAGCCGTTCGGCACCCTCCATCTTACAGAAAAACTCCAGCGGAATACCTGATACATCATGTACATGTAAGGCTCTCCCGATGGCATGCTGTGTGCCTTCATCAAGCCATTTCGTCTTTAAACCTTTTGACGCAAATAGTGCTGCCAGTTTATCTAAATCTTCCTCTCTTGCTGCTTTATACCCTAAGGCATGAACCCCTGGTTTATCAGATTTCTTTAATACTAGACTATGATGTGTATGCTCCTCTAGTCCGCGAAGATAAATATACTCATCACTGCTTTCGGTTTCCACAAACCCTAAAGCATTTACATAAAACTCGCGTGAGCGATCTAAGTCTTTAACATTTAGAATGGTTCTAGCAATGCGAATAATATTAAAATTCATACGGTGGCCCCCAATTATACTAATTTCTTAATCTGACAACATGTTCTGGCAAGAGCCAAATTACTTCTTCCTTTTGCCGAATTGTGGAATATGATGGTTGCCGATCGCAACATGGATGATCTTCGGTTCTGTATAAAATTCAAAAATGGCATAATGGCCTCCTTCTCTCCCGATTCCGCTTGCTTTTGTTCCCCCAAACGGAATCCGAAGGTCCCGGACATTCTGCGCATTAATCCAAATCATACCTGCATCCACTGCATGGGCAATGCGGTGGCCACGCTTTAAATCATTAGTCCATACAAATCCGGCTAGACCATATTTTACGTCATTTGCCGCCTTAATGACTTCTTCTTCTGTTTCAAACTCCAAGACAGCCATTACCGGACCGAAAATTTCCTCCTGACAGACTCTCATCTCATTTTTGGCGTTCAAAAGAAGGGTTGGTGGAACAAAATTTCCTGCTTTCACTTCCTCAGGAACTACCCCCTGAAACACTTCACAGCCTTCCTCTTTTGCTAGTTCAATATAACTTCTAACCTTGTTAAAATGTTCCTTTCCAATTAAAGGCCCTAGTTCCGTAGAAGGATCCATTGGGTCACCAATTTTAATATTTGCTACCCTTTCTTTAAGAGCTGAGATAAATTGGTCCTTAATATTTTTATGAAGGAAAACACGGGCATTCGAAGTACAGCGTTCACCATTAAAGGAGAAGATCCCCCAGATGGCAGCATCCAGAGCACGTTCCAGATCTGCATCCTCGAAAACGATTAAAGGCGATTTACCTCCCAGTTCCATAGAGGTTTTCTTTAAGGAATCGGCTGAATTCTTAATAATGATGGAGCCAGTTGTCGTTTCTCCTGTAAATGAAATCGCTCTCACATCAGGGTGTGCAACAAGCCTGGCTCCTGCAGTCTCACCAAAGCCATGAACAACATTAAACACTCCCTCAGGAAGTCCGGCTTTGTCGATAATTTCCGCCAGCTTATTAGCAGATAGCGGAGATAGTTCTCCAGGTTTCAAGATGACTGTATTGCCCGTCGCTAACGCCGGTGCTACTTTCCATGTTTCTAACATAAATGGGGCATTCCACGGAGTTATCAATCCAACTACACCTAGTGGTTTATAGATTGTATAATTAATAAACTCATGATCCATTGGATAGGCTTCTCCATGTAATGTTGTTTGCACCATTCTTGCATAAAAACGGAAGTTTTCTGCTCCGCGCGAAACCTGGTTTCTGGTTTGACTAATTGGAAGACCTGTGTCTAATGATTCCAAGATGGCGATTTCTTCTACTGCTTCATCAATTAGATCCGCAATTCGATAAATATACTTCATCCGTTGTTCGATTTTCATCTTGCCCCATGGTCCGTTTTCAAAAGCCTCTTTTGCAGCGGCTACCGCTTTATCAATATCCTCACTTCGCCCTTCTGCAATATAATTGTTTATTTGATTTGTAAAAGGGTTAATATTTTCAAAAGACATTCCACTCTCTGCATCCACAAACTGACCATTAATGTATAATTTAACATCCTCAACCCGTTTATGAACTGCTTGTACTCTTAATTCCGTCATATTCTTTTGCATACTATTTCACATCCTTTGTTTTGTATCAAGGTTAACTTTTTAGAAGCTTATCCTACTCTATATTCGTACTATCTTGAGGCAAGTTGATCGGGTAGTTCAACATATTGTTTAAGAACTTCACGAATTTCATCTTGGAGTGCTTGTGTTGGAAGGTCCATTGGCTTACGCAATACTGGTTTGATTTTGCCCATCATTCCAAGCGCTGCCTTTACCGGTGCCGGATTGGTGTCCTTGAACAAAATATCGTTTAATGGCATGAGTTCATAGTGAAGTTCAAGTGCCCGTTCAATATTTCCTGCTGCCCAGGCATTATGCATCTCAGCAACAAGACCAGGTGTGACATTAGCTGTTGCACTAATAGAACCTGCCCCACCTATTGTGAGCATCGGATAACAAAGAAGTTCAATTCCGGAAAAGAGCAAGAAATCTCTGCCACAGTTCAGCAATACCCGGTTCACATGTTCAAAATCTTTATTTGATTCTTTTGCACCGATAATATTCGGACAGTCTTCTACTAATCTGGCAAGTGTTTTTACCTCCAGGTTAACTCCTGTACGTCCCGGAATATTATAAACAATAATTGGAATATCGACTGCATCAGCAATCGCTTTAAAGTGTTTGTAAAGGGCATGTTGTGAGGGCTTGTTGTAGTAAGGAACAATAACCATTGCTGCATCTGCACCTAGTTCTTGGGCAAACTTGGTTAAATAAACGGCTTCTTGATGATTGACCGATCCAGTTCCAGGAGCAAATGGAACTCTTCCGTTGATTGTTTTTATCGCATTTTCCATTACCAATTCCCGTTCCTTCACTGTTAAAGAACTTGGTTCCCCTGAAGTGCCTGTTACAGAAATAGCATGGCTGCCACTTTCAATTTGCCAATTAATGAGATTACTCATGGTTTCAAAATCAATGGATTCATCTTCATTAAATGGTGTAATTACTGGAGCGATCGATCCTCGTAATCTTTTTTTCAACTCTTCAAACATTATAATCCCTTCCCCTTTTCATTTTAGTCATCGATTAAGAATGTATTGCTACCATTTTACTAATGGATATATGAAATAATATAATTCTAGATAAGCAGAACGTTCTTCCTAATATCTAGAGTTTCACTTCATTTTCTTGTACTTTTTCAGAACGGCTCAAAAACTCTGTTACATAGTCAACGTGTGTTTTCTTATCATAACCGTTATATAAATTGCTGGCCATTCTTACCGGATCACCAAAGAAAAAGCGCTCATAAAGTGTTTGTCTTGAACCAAATGCACTTAAGCAAACATCCCATGCCAAGCGGTATAATTTGACACGATTATAGGCATCCGAATTGGCAGCCTGTAAATATTTATCTAAATCGCTACGAATTTCAGAATTGAAATCGTTTTCATTTGGAATAGCCATCAAACCGCTTGCGCCAAGTAATTGCATAATTTCGCTGAATCTCGGATAAATCTTCGGAAAGTAATGACGGGCAATATTTAATGGCGTGAAGTCAGGCGTCATAACCCCCCATTTATCAATTTTGGCATTGGCTTCTGCAGCCGTTATATAAGCTTTCATCGTCTCCAACGCGATGATTACTTCAGACATTTTTTCTTGCACATGCTGGTATTGGCCAATGTTGATGGTTTCCACCATTAATTGCAGGATGCCTAAAATAAATTCGGTTTTGACAATGTTCTTTGATACTACTTGATGTGTCATATGAACAACGGCATTGCTTTCATTGTATGCCTGATTACATATTCCAACATCTCCAAGGGCAAAGATTCGATTCCAAGGAACCACTACATCATCAAAAACAACAATCGTGTCCATTTCTTCAAAGCGCGATCCAAGCGGATGGTCGAAATTGGACTTTCCATAATCAAATGACTCACGGCAAATAAATTTCAAACCAGGTGTGTTATTAGGAATCGAAAATGCATAGGCATATGGATTTTCCTCTTCGGCTTGCTTTAATAATGTCGAGGGGAACACCATGATTTCATCTGTAATCCCCCCTTGTGTTGCCAAAAGACGGGCACCGCGAATGACTACCCCTTCCGATGTTTTTTTAACTATTCTTGCCGCAATGTAGGGGTCAGGTAATTGAGCCGCATTTACCGCTCTATTTACTTGAGGCTGGATTAGTGTATGTGTTAAGGAAATATCGTTCTCACGGCAATATTCATAGTATTCCTGCATATTTTTTGCATAAAACGAGTCTTGCTTGCCGAACATCTCTGAAGCGTTCCCGTAGGCCATGATTCCAACATTGATATAATCTGGTGAACGTCCCATCATGCCGCCATTAAATTTTGCCCATTCTTGCATCATTAGTCGGCGTTTTTCTAAATCTTCTTTTGTTCTTGGGGTGATATAAGAAGTACCCACTCTTTCCCCTGAAGTAGGAGATACATAAGTCATAATATCTTGTTTCTTCGGGTCATGCTGCATATCATACATTTCAGCCTGCGATTGCATTACCCCTTTAAATGCAGGGTGCTCTGATATCTTCCCTTTTACTTGTTTTCCATCAATCCATACATTTACTTGTGCCTGATCCACTCTTTCAATATATTGTTTTCCTGTTTTGACTGGCATTTTGGCTTTCTCCTTTCTCATTGCCATTTTTATAAAAAGGCTTTAGTGAACGTATTTTGTAGAATCTGTGCCATATAATCATTCTGCTGTAATTATCTGAATTTATTTACAATATTACTCTAACATGTGATATGATATATGAAAAATACTTATAAAATTGGTTTTCCATACGAAAAAAATATAGTTAAAAGGAGAGGAACTATTATTTGGATATTAAACAGTTACGTTATTTTTCAACGATCGCCGAAGAGGGACAAATAACTCGTGCAGCCAAAAAACTTCATATGGCACAGCCCCCCTTAAGCCAACAGCTTAAATTGCTGGAAGAAGAGTTTGGTGTCCCCTTATTAGACCGTAATGGCAGAAATATGGAATTAACGGAAGCTGGAAAGGTTTTATATACAAGAGCCAAAGAAATATTACGCCGCTTTGAAGAAACCGTTACTGAAGTGAAAGAGGTTGGAGAAGGGGTAAAAGGCCTTTTGTCACTCGGCTGCGTAAAATCCTGTTTTTCCTACATACCAGAGAGACTTCGCTATTTTCGTGAACACTTCCCCCTGGTCACTTTTCGTTTACATGAGGGTGATTCTTATCGGCTGGCAAATGCCATTCGAAATTGGGAAGTCGAACTCGCTATTGTCAGACTCCCATTAGAACTGAATGACTTTTCAACATTGCCTCTACCAAATGACCGCTTTGTTCTTGTTGTGCCTGAAAGTTGGCCAAATAAGAAAGCGATTACAATAAGAGAAATTGCTGAAATGCCTTTGATGTTATTACATCGCATCAAGGGTGAAGGTTTGTATGAACTCGTTGTAAATCAGTTTATAAAGTTCGGCATCGAGCCAAATATTGTTTGCCAATGCCCCGATGCGGCAATGATTTTATCCCTTGTAAGAGCCGGAGTTGGAGCAACTCTGCTACCAAAATCAACTTTGCTTTCCTTCCCGACCGCTGGTTTAAAAATTATGGAATTAGAGGATTTAATGATCGAATCTGAATCAGCCATTATTTGGCTAAAAGGCAAATATTTATCAAAAGGTGCCGTGCGCTTTCTTGAAACTTTTGAAGCTCCTGCAGAGCTCTTTCCTAAAAATTAATAAAGTAAATTTAGATTATCTCTTTCATTCTAATTATGGTCCATGTACACTGGTTCTAGAATAAAAAACATTCATGATGGAAAGAGAGTGCAAACCGTTGAATTTTCCAATATTATCTACCAAAAGACTTAAATTAATCGAACTTACACATAAACATGTTGACAGCGTATTTGAAATTTTGTCTTTAGAAGAGGTAATGAAGTATTACGGGACAGACCCATTTACATTGCCGGCCGAGGCATCAAGATTAATTGATCTGTTTCATAAAAATTTTATCGAACAACGCGGGATTCGCTGGGGGATTAAGTTGAAGGAAAACCAACGAATAATTGGAACACTAGGTTTGAACAGTATGCAGCTTAAAAATAAACGAGCAGAGATTGGCTATGAATTGCATCCCGCCTATTGGAGGAAAGGATTTGCACTTGAAGCGATCACAGAAGTATTGAACTTTAGCTTTCAAAAACTCATTTTATACCGTATTGGAGCACTTGTTTATCCTGAAAACGAAGCGTCTCTTCAACTTCTTCAAAAGATTGGCTTTACCCTTGATGGACTGCTTCGAGGCTATATTTGGCAAAATAGCAAGCCAAATGATACGTATGTCTTATCATTACTGAAACCTGAATGGGAAAGAAGCCAGAAATAAAACTCTGGCTTTCTATTCTTCAAAATAATTTTTAAACTCCTCGGGATTTTGAACATCCCCTTTTTTGGAATATGGATTATTCTCTTTTGCATCTTTAGGATCCAGATTTGTTTTGATGACCAATATTGGTTGTGAAGGGCTCTCTGCAATCACACGGTCTGATAACTCGTTAAAATCAGGCAGGTTTTTGTTTCCAGGTTTTCTTGGTTCCAAGTTCAACACCTCCTAAATTATAGGTTGCTAATTTTTCCAGGTAAACATTCACCTTAAAAAAAAAAGAAAAACTAGGAAGTAAAACCTCCTAGTTATGGTTATTCCTCTTCCCCTCCGACTAAGAAATCGGGATTAAGCTCCTCGAATTCTTCATCGTCGACATCATTGCCCCAATCATCATCCTCATCTTTGCAGCCCTCTGGGTTGATGCGGACACAAACCTTAGTTTCACCAATCACTTCAACAAGGAACTCCCTTTCTACGTGAACGATGATGCGGTTTCCATTCGGGGAAATAACCGCTTCAGTACAATTCGGCTGCTGCAATACACGGGCGACAATTTCATTATCATCAAGGCAATCATGGTCCCGGTACTTCAGCTTAATGACGTCTGTATATTGTACACGTTCAGTGACCACTTCTGTTTTGGTATTATCATTGAAGGAATACCAAACGTTAATATCATAAGAGCCGTGGATTTCTACGGTTTTGCCAACTTTTTTCGCGTTGTATTTATGGTTGATAATCCAGCAGCCTAGAATACTGGTTGGATTATGTGCCGGGCTAATCGTATGATTGGACTGGGTAAATTTCCGTCCTTTCGCTACTACCGCCTTGGTTATAATCTCTCTATATTCTCCCATTTCGCGCGAACCCTCCTCACTTTTGTTTCATTTCATCCTATGCGAATGTGTAGACTAGTGTGAAATATAATTTTTAGAAAACTGGTTAAATGCTTAGATATGATTCATCTTATGCGGAATTCATGTTTAGGTGTATGCCGTTCGTGAAAGGGCTTAAGTGGAGTTTAAATAACAGTAAGAAAGCCGGGCTTAGGAGTAGCCCGGCTCATTTATTAATGATCATGGTCATAGTCGCCTTCAAGAGACATGCAAGCTGTACTTCCATTTTTTAGACTTGCTCCTGTCTCTCCTGTCAACAGGTCACCGCCTGTTGACAGTATAATTTCATCAGTTACGGTATTGGAAATGGTTGCAGCAATCAGCTGAAGTAAGTCATTTACATCTACCTGGGACTGCTTAAATTCCTGAACAACTGGGATTTCATCCAGTTCGGCTTCGAGGGAAGCAAGTTTTTCTTCTACTTTTTTCAAAGCTTCAGTTTTTCCATAATGCTGAAGATTTACTGCTTGCTTTTGAAGACCTTTAATTTCAGAAATTAGCGTGCTTACTTTTTTATTTGCATGAATTTGAGCCTCAGCACGTTTGAAAAAATCGACTTCCTCCGTTTCAGCAATCATACGAGCCAATTCTTTGGCGTGTGCGACAATCTCATCCCTCGTATATTTCGCCACCTTATTTCACCTCTGCTGGTTCTAATTCTTCCACCATTTCTCCATTTAAAGACCATGTTTTGGCTTCAGTAATTTTTACTTTAACAATTTTGCCAATTGCAGATTTTGGACCTGTAAAGTTAACAAGTTTATTCTTCGTTGTATAACCGGCAAGAACATCAGGATTGTTCTTGCTTTCTCCATCAACAAGAACTTCGACAATTTGTCCTTCATATTGTTTCAATGCTTTGGCTGACAATTCATTTACTAAATCATTCAGCCGCTGTAGGCGGGCCTTCTTAACTTCCATAGGAACATTATCTTCCATTTTGGCGGCAGGAGTTCCTTCACGTGGTGAATAGATAAACGTATAAGCTGATTCAAAGCCAACTTCACGATAGAGTGATAATGTTTCTTCAAATTGCTCTTCTGTTTCATTCGGATATCCGACGATAATATCTGTAGTTAAGGCAACATCAGGGATGGCTGCTTTAATTTTTCTGACAAGCTCCAAGTATTGTTCCCTTGTATACTTGCGAGCCATAATTTTTAAAATTTCTGTTGAACCTGATTGTACCGGCAAATGAATATGATCCATCAAATTACCGCCTTTTGCAAGCACTTCAATAAGATGGTCATCAAAATCACGCGGATGGCTAGTTGTAAAGCGAATTCTAGGGATGTCGATTTTGCGCAATTCATCCATTAAGTCACCAAGTCCATATTTCATATCTTCGAAATCTTTACCATATGCATTCACATTTTGACCAAGGAGAGTTATTTCCTTATATCCTTGAGCTGCCAACTGGCGGACTTCCTGAATGATTTCTTCTGGCCGGCGGCTACGTTCTTTACCGCGAGTATAAGGTACAATACAGTAGGTACAGAATTTATCACAGCCGTACATAATATTTACCCATGCTTTAATATTGCCGCGGCGCACTTTTGGTAAGTTTTCGATTACATCGCCCTCTTTTGACCAAACTTCAACAACCATTTCCTTAGACATGTATGCTTCGTGCAAAATATACGGCAGGCGGTGGATGTTATGGGTTCCAAAAATCATGTCAACATGCTGATACATTTTTAAGATTTTGTTGACTACGGATTCTTCTTGGGACATACATCCGCAGACACCAAGTAATAGATCGGGTTTCTCCATCTTTAATGCTTTTAAATGGCCAAGTTCACCGAATACCTTATTTTCAGCGTTCTCGCGGATCGCACACGTATTGAGAAGGATGACATTGGCATCTTCCGTCCGATCAGTCGGCTCATAGCCTAAGGCCATGAAAATACCGGACATTACTTCTGTGTCATGTTCATTCATTTGACAGCCATAAGTGCGAATATAAAACTTGCGTCCCTCGCCCATCCCGCGAAATTTTTCGGGAATCGAAAAATCATGATGATATTTTACTTCTTCTTTTCCACGTTTTTTTGCTTCTTTTAATGAAGGTGCTGTGATCACTCTTTCAAAGTATTTGCTGTAATCCTTGGCGGATTTTTTGTCCGAAGGATTAACAGCATTTGATTGCTGGCTTTCTAATCGTTGCTTTTCATTCATTTGTTAAAGCCCCTTTCTTAAAAAATTGACATCTATTAAAATTGATATTGCTATTTTTTACCTATTGTATATCCAGATAAACATGTCCAGAGATTAATCTGCACATTATTATAGTATAATGTGAAAAGCATATGAAAACAATAGAAAATCCCGTGGAAGTCAATTCCACGGGGGCTCACTGCAAGTTTATTACATAAACTCAGCCACTAATTTGTCAAAATGTGCTTGATCCAAGTTAAGATCTGCTTTTGCAAGAGGCTCTTCAGAATATCCAGGAATCAAGTCTTGGTAAGAAGGACGCTCTGTGTCTTGATAAATTAGTCCAGTTACCAACCCATTATATTTCATTAATGTTTGCATGGCCATTTCACGGCTTGATGGATCATAACCCTCGATGTCGCTTAATTTGGTTAAGTTTTCTTTAAACCAGTCATAAGTATTTACCTTATTATAAGTAACGCAAGGACTGAATACGTTAATTAAAGAGAAACCTTTATGTTTAATACCTGCTTCAATTAAAGCAACAAGGTCTTTTAAATCAGTTGAAAAACTTTGTGCTACAAAGGTTGCTCCAACTGTTAATGCCATTTCCATTGGGGAAATAGCTGGTTCAATAGATCCTGCTGGAGTGGACTTTGTTTTAAAGCCCATCGCTGATCTAGGAGAGGTTTGACCTTTTGTTAATCCATAGATTTGGTTATCCATAACGATATAAGTAATATCCAGGTTGCGGCGAATGGCATGAACTGTATGACCCATACCGATTGCAAAGCCGTCCCCGTCACCACCTGAAGCAATGACTGTTAAATCACGGTTGGCCATTTTAACCCCTTGAGCAATCGGAAGTGCACGACCATGAATTCCGTGAAATCCGTAAGAATTAATGTAACCGGAGATACGGCCTGAACATCCAATTCCTGAAATGACTGCTAAATTTTCCGGTACTAAACCAACATTTGCAGCAGCACGCTGAATAGCCGCTTGTACAGAGAAGTCACCACAGCCAGGGCACCAGTTCGGTTTTACATCATTACGAAAGTCTTTAAAAGTGGCCATTTAGAACAACTCCTTACATTTTGAATAAACTTCATGAGGCAGGAATGGATTTCCATCATATTTATTAAACTTAGTGATTTTATCAGCAAATCCTACATTCATCTTGATAATGTTTGCCAGTTGGCCTGTTGCATTGTTCTCAACAACAAGCACTTTCTTAGCAGATTGCATCAACGGTGAAAGCTCGTCTGCTGGGAATGGATGAACTAATCGAACATGTGCATGGTTTACTTTCAAACCGTCTTTTTCTAAACGTTCCATCGCTTCTTCAATGGCACCTCGAGTAGAGTTAAAACCAACGATTAACAGGTCAGCTTCCTCATGTGGTGCGTTTTTATATACAGGTGTATTGAAACGAATATTTTCAATTTTACGCATCCGCTTATCCATCTGAGCAACGCGGACTGCAGCAGACTCAGAAGGCTTGCCAGTCTCAGCATGTTCTACACCAGTCACATGGTGAATACCATTCTTCACGCCAGGAATTGTCCGTGGTGAAATACCATCTTCTGTTACTTCATATCGTTTGAAATAGCCTTTATCTTCAATTTCTGGAAGCCCTTCTGTTATAAGTTTGCCACGGCGAATTTCAACTTTTGAAAAATCCAGCGGTTCGACGGTTTGTTTTCCAAGTGATAATTGAAGGTCAGATAAAACAATGACAGGGCATTGATATTCTTCCGCAAGGTTAAAGGCTTCTGCCGTATCATAGAAAGCTTCCTCAACAGTACTTGGAGCAATGACAATCTTCGGAATTTCTCCATGCGTACTATAAATCATGGCCATAAGGTCAGAATGCTCCTGCTTTGTCGGTAATCCTGTTGATGGACCTCCGCGTTGAGTATCAACTATAACAAGCGGAGTTTCTGTAATACCGGCTAAGCCAATTGCTTCGGTTTTCAAGGAAAGCCCTGGGCCTGATGAGGCTGTAAGAGCACGGACGCCACCGTAAGCTGCCCCGATTGCCATTGTACATGCAGCGATCTCATCTTCTGTTTGAATAACCGAACCACCAAGTTCAGGTAATTTCTTTATTAAATATTCCATAATATCTGAAGCTGGTGTAATTGGATAAGCAGCCATGAAACGACAACCGCCGGCAAGAGCTCCAAGTGCAATCGCGTCATTTCCAATCATAAACATACGGTGTTTGCCGTCTGCTTTTTCAAGTACCATTGTTGGTACATTTCCATCCATTTTCTCTTTCATATAATCAAATCCGGCTTGGATGGCTTCCATATTTTTCGCTACCACTTGATCGCCTTTTTTGCCGAAAATTTCACGAACTACATCTTCAAAAACATGAATATCTAAATCTAAAACTGCTGAAGTAGCGCCGATTGCCACCATGTTTTTCATTAAAGATGTTCCTAAATTTGTAGCAATCTCTGTAAATGGAACTGCATATAACGATGCTTCGGTGTCTTCAGGCTTTTTAGGATCAAATTTGGAATCAGCAAGGATTACACCTTTACTTTGTAACTCTTGGTAGTTTACATCAATCGTTTCTTGGTCAAACGCTACAAGGATATCAAGATCGTCAGAGATGGAACGAACTTCTGTTGTACTTACCCGAATCTTGTTGTTTGTATGACCGCCTTTAATTCGTGATGAAAAGTGGCGATAGCCATACAAGTAATATCCTAGACGATTCAGTGCAATCGCAAAGATTTCTCCAGTACTTTCAATACCTTCCCCTTGTTGTCCGCCAACTTTCCATGAAAGTTGATTGATCATGAATTACACCCCTTTGGATATGTAAAAAAGTAAAGTAAAATAAATTTTTTCATAGTGTAGCACTTTTCCGATTAAATCACTAGAAATTAGTCTATTTTATTCCTTTAAAGACGTAAAAACTAGAAACATGGATACGTACTAAACGCTTACAATTCTAGACCTATAGGCAAAAAAAAGCAACCCTTTCAGGTAAATTATTGTCTAAAATATGAATATTTTATTTTTATTTGATTCCTGCAATTTTTTCAGTTAAAAACATTTATGATGACTGGTATTGTCATGATATTTCTCTATAAAATTTTTTATTTTATGTCAAAATTTATATTTTGAGATAATACTTTCATATTCGTTTAAGAGGGCAATCAATAAAAAAACCTGCCGGAGTTTTTACCAGCAGGCAACATGTCACCATTTCTTCCCATATCTTTTAAATCGTTATCGCGGTTCTACAATTAGCTTAATAGCTGTGCGTTCTTCACCGTCAATTAAAATATCGGTAAACGCAGGGACACAAATCAAGTCAACTCCGCTAGGTGCTACAAATCCTCGGGCAATGGCTACTGCCTTTACAGCTTGATTCAATGCACCCGCACCAATTGCCTGTATTTCTGCTGCACCTCTTTCACGCAGAACTCCGGCAAGTGCACCAGCTACAGAATTAGGATTAGATTTTGCTGAAACTTTTAATATCTCCATTCCTGGCTCCTCCTTGTAAAATCCCGATTCCGCATGAGCAGTATCATGAACAAATCAGGTGTATAACATTCCACTGCTACTATATTCATTTGCCATAGAACATATTCCGGCTTGGACAAAAAAGACAATATAAAAAGAGCAAAATTCAATTTGCTCTTACGAATAAAATGGATGATCTTCATTCACTAAGATCGGTTCTATTTGTTTTGCTAGGCCTGTTTTACGGTCAAGTTCAATCGTAACGGCGCTTAACTGGTTTCTTCCTTTCGTAGGTACTTCAAACCGGACCGGCAGACTCGTGAGGAATCGTTTCAATACCGCTTCTTTTTCAACCCCGAGAATACCGTCATACGGTCCGGTCATACCTACATCTGTCATGTAAGCTGTTCCACCAGGTAATATACGATGGTCCCCTGTTTGAACATGCGTATGTGTCCCGATAACAGCTGAAACCCTGCCATCAAGATACCAACCAAGTGCTTGCTTCTCACTAGTTACTTCTGCATGAAAATCAACAAAAATAAATGGAGTTCTTGATCTGGCCATTGATACCAATTCATCAGCCTTTTGAAATGGACAATCAATTGGGTTCATGAAAGTACGCCCTTGTAAATTGATGACGGCAAATTCTATATCATTTATTTTTAAAAAGATAAGACCTTTTCCTGGAGTATTTTTTGGAAAATTAGCAGGGCGCACTAAATATTTTGCCTGATCAATAAACTCGAATATTTCACGGTTGTCCCATGCATGATTCCCTAATGTGACTGCCTGTGCACCGATTTCTAAAAATTGCCGGTATATTTTTTCAGTTATTCCTTTTCCTCCAGCAGCATTTTCTCCGTTTATGATTGTTAAAGTTGGACGGTATTTTTCTTTTAATTTCGGCAGATATTCTTTTACCATATCCCTGCCAGGCGAACCGACAACGTCACCAATAAATAATAGTTTCATGTTAAGGCCCTTTCACTTATAAAATTCATTTGTTTACAGCTTTGTTTCATCTTCCCCATAAATAAAGCGGTGCCTATGCACCGCTTTATTTCGCGTATTCTACAGCCCTCGTTTCTCGAATGACTGTTACTTTAATATGACCAGGGTAATCCAGTTCTTCTTCGATACGCTTGCGGATATCACGCGCCAGTCTATGTGCGGCTAGATCATCAATCGTATCTGGTCTGACGATAATCCTTACCTCACGGCCAGCTTGAATCGCATAAGATTTTTCGACACCTTCATACGATTCTGAGATTTCCTCCAGCTTTTCCAAGCGACGGATATAGTTTTCCAGCGTTTCACTTCGTGCGCCCGGCCTTGCAGCTGATAAAGCGTCAGCAGCAGCGACCAGTACTGCAATAATTGATGTTGGTTCCGTATCACCGTGATGGGAAGCAATACTGTTAATGACAACTGGGTGTTCCTTGTATTTTGTCGCTAGTTCTACCCCAATTTCTACATGGCTTCCTTCTACTTCATGATCAATTGCTTTACCGATATCATGTAATAAACCTGCACGTCTGGCCAGTGTCTCATCTTGGCCGAGCTCAGCAGCGAGCAATCCGGATAACTGAGCAACTTCCATTGAATGTTTCAGGACGTTTTGACCATAGCTGGTTCGGTACTTCAAACGGCCAAGAATTTTAATCAGATCCGGATGAAGACCATGAACCCCTACTTCAAACGTAGTTTGTTCCCCGACTTCGCGAATATGTTCATCCACTTCACGACGGGATTTTTCAACCATTTCCTCGATCCTTGCCGGATGTATGCGACCATCCTGAACCAGCTTTTCAAGTGCTAGGCGAGCTGTCTCACGGCGGATCGGATCGAATCCCGAAAGAATAACCGCTTCTGGTGTGTCGTCAATAATCAAATCAATTCCTGTTAATGTTTCAAGTGTACGGATGTTCCGGCCTTCACGCCCGATAATTCGGCCCTTCATTTCATCATTTGGAAGGTTAACGACAGATACTGTCGTTTCGGCAACATGATCGGCTGCACAGCGCTGGATTGCGAGTGATAGAATTTCTTTCGCTTTCTTGTCAGCTTCCTCTTTCGCACGAGTTTCACTTTCTTTAATCATCATGGCAGTTTCAAAGGCTAATTCCTTTTCAGTCTTTTCAAGAATTATCGCCTTTGCTTCCTCGCGTGTTAAGCTCGATATGCGTTCGAGTTCAGATTGTTGTGTTTGAACCAACTCGTCCACTTTGCTTTCCATCTCTTCAATATGCTGTTGTCTTTGGTTTAGAGAATCATCCTTCTTTTCTAATAGAATTTCACGTTTATTTAACGCTTCATCCTTCCGGTCTAAATTCTCTTCTCTTTGCAGTAAACGATTTTCTTGTTTTTGCAGTTCAATTCTTCGTTCACGTACCTCACGTTCAGCTTCTGTGCGAAGCTTGTGAATTTCATCCTTTGCCTCGAGCAAAGCTTCCTTTTTCAAAGATTCCGCATCACGTTTTGCATCTTCTATAATTTGCTCTGCAGCATTCTTTGCACCTGCTATTTTTGCTTCAGCAATGGATTTACGAATAAAATAGCCAACAACGGCACCGACGATAAGGCCAAGCAAAATGGAGATGATTGTAATTGGTCCCATTATTACACCTCCTCTTGCTATGAACTTCTGTTACATTTTTAAGTGTCGGCATGTACATCATTTAGATTCAACATACAGCAAGCACAAGGCTTTTTAATTGTAAGATTACCAAAAATGTAAAATATACATGTTAATTGTAAGCGTGCAAATATTCATTGTCAAGATTTAGGCCTGATACAGTCTTGAATTATTTCCAATATCAATCAGTTAATTTCGAAATAACTTGCACCATTTTAACATTACAAATCTATGAATGATTATTTGTATTTACTGAAAAGAGCAAAGCCATCCTGGCTTTGCTCCACTAATTTAATCCAACAATTCAAATTGGTCATCTTCTTCTGTTTCGGTAATTGTTTTTTCACCATCCAAGCCATAATGCTCGCGGATTTTTTGTTGAATTTCAAATCGAAGATCAGGATTTTCCTTTAGGAATAACTTGGCATTCTCTCGTCCTTGGCCGAGCCGTTCATCATTGTATGAATACCATGATCCGCTCTTTTGAATAATATCTAATTCAGATCCCATATCGATAATTTCGCCTTCCTTAGATATTCCTTCTCCATACATAATATCTACATCAGCTGTACGGAAAGGAGGCGCCACTTTATTCTTAACTACTTTAATTTTCGTCTTATTTCCGATCATGTCATTTCCTTGCTTTAATTGTTCCGCACGGCGCACTTCCAGACGAATTGTTGAATAAAACTTAAGCGCACGCCCGCCAGGCGTTGTCTCAGGATTGCCGAACATTACTCCTACTTTTTCCCTGATTTGATTTATGAAAATAGCAATTGTTTTTGATTTGTTAATGGCACCTGATAGCTTCCTAAGTGCCTGTGACATCAACCTTGCTTGCAGACCTACATGGGAATCTCCCATTTCTCCTTCTATTTCAGCTTTAGGAACTAATGCAGCTACAGAGTCGATGACAATGATATCAACGGCACCGCTGCGCACTAATGCCTCAGCGATCTCAAGGGCCTGCTCCCCGGTATCTGGTTGGGATAACAATAATTCATCAATATCGACGCCTAATTTTTGTGCGTAAGTTGGATCAAGCGCGTGCTCGGCGTCGATAAAAGCGGCTTGTCCGCCATTTGCTTGTACTTCTGCGATTGCATGTAAAGCTACAGTTGTTTTACCAGAGCTTTCTGGACCGTATATTTCAATAATCCGTCCCCTTGGATATCCCCCGACTCCAAGAGCGACGTCAAGGGCTAGGGAACCGCTTGGAATTGTGGAGATTTTTGTTTCGGCCTGTTCTCCCATTTTCATGATGGACCCTTTACCGAATTGTTTTTCTATTTGTTTTAGCGCCATTTCTAACGCGGCCTTGCGGTCACTCACAAATAGTTCCTCCTTTTTATGATAAAATTAATACTCTGGAATTTATTAAAACGAAACCTAATAATAATATAACCTCTTTTAAGTGGTTTGTCGAGCAAAAAACCGAACATTTATTCTGATGGTTTTCAGACTATTTTTGCGTGGAAAACAGCAGAATCCCTCCTATTTTTATTCTTTTCTTATACCTCATCATCTTAAAAAAGGACTTTTCTTTTGTTATCAGAATATTCCGATAAAAATTTCTAAAAAAATCACAGAACCTTTTTCAGTCCTGTGACTCTTTTAAATGTTTCATTAAATAATAACAACCATATTTTACAGCACGAGTGCGGATCGCTTCTCTTGAGCCGTTAATGGACAGTTTTTCAGCCATTGTTGGCCTTCCGGCAATCGCAATTCCAATATAAACTGTACCCGCTGGTTTTCCTTCTAATTCATCTGGACCTGCTACCCCCGTAAAGCTGATGCCAATATCAGTCCCAAAAATATTAGATATATTTTCCGCCAGCTCTATGGCACATTGTTCACTGACCGCCCCGTAAGTGTCTAGCGTTTCATGCTTCACCTTTACTACTTGGTGCTTCACTTCATTGGAATAACAAACAACTCCACCATTGAATATGGAGCTCGCACCCGGTATCGCAGTGACCTCCTGCTGAAACAAGCCGCCGGTCAGGCTTTCCGCAGCAGTAATTGTCAAATTTCTCTTCTTTAAGAGTTTCATTAATACTTCCGGAAGTGAGTCATGATCATATCCGTACAGAAACTCTCCAACACGGTGATTAATTTTGTTCTCTATTTCATCCAGCATGGAGAGTGCCATCTTTTCATCTGTGTGCTTGGCAGTCAGCCTTAAGGTGACTTCTCCATCTCCTGCTAGCGGTGCAATCGTAGGATTGCTTTGGGCATCAATTAAATCCATGATTTCAGTCTCAAGCGCTGCTTCGCCAATTCCAAAAAACCGCAGGACTCTTGATACAATTTTCTCTTTAACCCCTGTTTTTAAAGCGAGAGCTTGACTTCCATAGTGCAAAAACATCGGTTCCATTTCTTTAGGCGGGCCAGGGAGCAGCATATAGATATGACCTCCCTGTTCAAGCACCATACCAGGGGCCATGCCGAAGTCATTAGGAAGGACGTCTGAATCCTCAAGTACCAATGCCTGTTTACGATTATTTTCAGTCATTACCCTATTTACTCGGTTGAAATATTGTTCAATGGATGCTAATGCAGTGTCATCAAATACTAATTTCTTCCCAAGATGACGAGCGATCGTTTCCTTAGTCAAATCATCCTTTGTCGGCCCAAGTCCACCAGTAAAAATGATGATTTTTGAACGATTTTCTGCAATCTCAATTGCCGTTTTAAGTCTATCGGGATTATCGCCGACAACTGTATGATAAAAGACATTAATCCCAAGTCCAGCTAAGTTTTCAGACAAGAAACGTGCGTTTGTATTCACAATTTGACCTAATAACAGTTCAGAGCCAACCGCAATTATTTCTGCATTCATATGAATCCCCCCTTATATTTAAGCTACTTCGAATCTTTAAATATATGGCTGTTCTTGGCAAAATAATCCCATCCGGACCAAATAGTAAAAATTAAAGAAACCCATAAGGACAAAAGATCAAATCGAAACGAAAAACTGGCAAATATTATATTATGTAATAATAAAGAGGAAATCGCGATAATTTGCGTCCAGGTTTTAATTTTCCCAAGCATATTGGCTGCAACAACCTCTCCCTCTCCTGCCAGCAAAAGGCGGAGTCCTGTCACCGCAAATTCTCTGCTAATAATAACAATAACAATCCAAGAAGGAGCATAGTTTAACTCTACGAGAACAATCAGTGCTGCCGAAACCAGAAGCTTGTCCGCAAGCGGGTCAAGAAATTTCCCCATATTTGTCACGAGATTATACTTACGGGCTAAATGTCCGTCGATCCAATCAGTGGTAGCAGCTAAGATGAAAATTAAGGCTCCAATAAAATGGGTAACAGGAAGACTTACACCAAGCAACTGCATATTTCCCCAATGAAAAGGGACCAGCATGATGAGCAGAAATATAGGAATGAGCAGAATCCTTGATACAGTGATTTTATTTGGTAAATTCATGAATTTTTCCTCCTAATAAAAGCAAAAAAACCGTTAAACAAACCTAAACCATTTCCCCATGCGAAAAATAGTCATCAGCGAGATGACTATTAGCTTTTCGGAACATATTGAATCGTAATGTCCTGAACGGACTGGGTCACTGGTATTGCATACTGAAGTTTTTGATCATTCACAAAAATATCCGTATCTGCAGCATTACCGATCCTAATAACAGCCATACGGTCTGAAGTTAAATCAGCTGTTTGACTATCCGCACTGCCAGCAGTTAAAGTCCCTTGGTAAATGGATTTGCCAGTACTGTCTTTAATACTGATCCAGGAACTGCCTTTTGAAACGACTTTCACTACAAATTTATCGGCATTTTTCACAGAATAAGTTGTATTTCTACCGGCTGCCTGAACAACTGAGATCTCCTGCTTGGCTGTTTCTGCAGGCGGTGGAGCTGTTTCTTGCTTCTTTGGACTTTCTGCGGTTTTTTGGCTGTTAGTTTGTGAGTCCGTTCCATTATTATTCGCTTTTACTTTTTCGTTTGTCATAACTTTAACCTGTGCATGATCTTTATTTAACGATTGATTAGAGATATCACTGCTATGACGGGATAAAAAATAGTATAATAAACCGGCTATACCGATTACAAAAACAGCAATCAGCACTTTGGGCATTACATCTAAAACCCTTGTGCTGTTTTCAGAAATCGTTTTATGTGTTTTTACTCTTGATATTTGCTGCGGTATTTCCTCATTATGGGAAGCCGGTATTTCATTCTTATACGTTTCAAATATTTCTTCCGGATTAAGACCTAAGCTTTCAGCATATTGCTTTATAAAGGCACGTACATAAAAATTTCCTGGCATACTTGAATAGTTGCCTTCTTCTATACCAACTAAATAGCGCTTTTGAATTTTGGTCATGGACTGCAGATCATCCAGGCTTAAATTTTTAGCTAAACGGGCTTCTTTTAATCGATTCCCTAATTCAGTCACCTATTAACACCTTCCAATATTGTTAAAAATCAAAATCCCCGAAGTCAGAGCCGGAAAGAAAACTATGTTGCTCTACAACCTCGTAAGTAATTTCTTCATCAGCATGATTCCGAAGTTCAATTATATAATCAAAATCATCCAATGTATACTCTGAGTTTTGAACAAAAACATCTGGATGTTCAATTACTTTTACCGATGGCATCCGCATAATTTCCCTGACAAGCTGCCAGTGGCGCTCATTTGCTCTTTTTGTTGAAACAATGCCATCAAGAATAAATAAATTATCAGCGTTATACTCATCTTGAATTAATTGATTACGAATTGTCTGCTTTAAAAGAGTTGAAGAAACAAATAACCAACGCTTATTGGCACAAACACTTGCAGCAACAAGTGATTCTGTTTTGCCTACACGGGGCATCCCTCGTATTCCGATAAGCTTGTGTCCCTCCTGCTTAAACAATTCTGCCATAAAATCAACCAATAATCCAAGCTCATCTCTTACAAATCGAAACGTTTTTTTATCATCCGCGTCCCTTTGGATATAGCGACCGTGTCTAACAGCAAGCCGGTCACGCAATCTTGGTTCTCTCAATTTGGTTATTTTTATTGTGTCCATTGTATGTAAAATTGACTCAAGCCGTTTAATTTGATTATCATCTTTCGCCAAAATCAACAGCCCGCGCCTTCCTTCATCTACACCATTAATGGTAACAATATTGATAGAAAGCATTCCTAAGAGGGATGAAATGTCCCCTAATAAACCGGGGCGGTTCTTTGTAATTTCATACTCTAAATACCATTCTTTTTTCATATATAAACCCCCTAAGAAGTTTCC
>NZ_BCUZ01000027.1 GCF_001591485.1 Neobacillus fumarioli NBRC 102428
CAGCCCCTTAGAAAATTATTTTCAGCCAAAAAGCTGATTGAATCGACTTTCCATCGATCTTCAGGAGAAAAACGGACTAACTGAATGACCCCTTTATATTTGATGGAGCCTTTATTTTTTATCTTCCAATCCATTTCAATTGGAACTGCTATGCTAAGTTCTCCGAATATGTCTTCAGGAAACAGTTGTTCCATCTTTCCTATTCCAATGTTTTCAACTTTTTTAAAAACTGGTTTCCAGTTTACTTTTTGTAAAGAAATTTCAGCGATGATCCTAGTGTCCTGTTGTTTGATACCTGCTATATAGGCATTAATAACCTCATATGGATTAGCCTTAGCGAGATAGTCATCTAATTTTCCCGCCGCTTTCAAAATCATTAACATATGGGAAAGATCCATATTATTTGTTCTGTGGGTGGTACTTCCATAAAAATGAATACAGAAATGGCCAGGAAAATCATTGTTTAAAGCCCCGGCACCATGCGGCATCCCATGCATCGAAGCGGCAATCCATTGCTTCTTATAAATGACGATGCTGGCCCGCCGTTTCCAGCTCCATTTTCCTCCATAAATTTTTTTCATGATTGTTGTATCTTTTACAGTTAACGGCTGTACATCAGCATGGTTACTTCCAGCACGCCTTTGCACATTAAATTTTTTTCCGGTTTCCACATCTAAAACTGTAAATGTTGAGTATCTTGGCAGGATTTTGTCTACTTCCTGCCAGTTTAGCATATCAATTTGATAACTGATCCCACCAGCCGCTTGAACCTCTGTTAAGTTTAGGAGGATGTGAATAAACACAAGGATTAAAAATATATATTTCTTCATCAAATCCCCCCTTTAATATCATCATCCCATATTTAAAGAGTTACCTGAAGAAGAATGGATCATTCATTTCTAATAGAAAAAACCCAACTCCAAACGGAATTGGGTGAACTGGTTATTTCATTTTCTGTTTTAAAACATCGATCGCCTTTTGTAACTGAGTATCATTTGCTTGAATTTTCTCTCTTAATAAATCCATTAGCTTTAGTGTTGAATCGCCCTTTAACACCCCGTCTACCGGGAGATTTTGCGCCTTTTGGAAAGCCATTACGGCAGCATTTGTTTTATCATCGAAGAATCCGTCTTCCCGTCCCGGATCATAGCCGAGTGCTTTTAGCATTTTTTGCGCTGTCTGAACATCTGTTGAAGCAGTAGAAAGAGACAGTGCCTTATCCGGATTAATGATTGGAAGCTGCGCATAATCAGGAAGTGCAACCGTGTAATCAGGAATTAGTCCTTTTTTATGAATCCAATTTCCATTCGGCGTCAGCCATTTAGCAATGGTGTATTTTAAATTCGAACCATCACTAAAATCAACTGCCGTCTGGACAGTTCCTTTGCCAAAAGATTTCTCTCCGACGAGCGGTACTCCAGCTGATTCTCTAACCGCAGCAGAGAGTATTTCAGACGCACTTGCGCTTCCTCCATCGATTAGAACTACTAAAGGAAGAGTAGGTGTCCCTGAATTTTTTGAATAAATGGATTGAATTTTGCCATTCCTATCTTCTTCTTTCACAATGACTTTCCCTTTTGGAACGAACATGCTGGAAATATCAACAGCTTGGTCCAAGAGTCCGCCAGGGTTTTGCCTTAAATCAAGAACGAGCCCTTTCATGCCCTGTTTTTGCAAATTCGTTAAGGTTTTAGATAACTCATTTGCTGTATTGCTGGAGAAACTGGTGATCTGCACCTTTGCAATGCCATTACCAATCATTTCTCCATAAACAGTTTGGACCGGAATTTCATCCCTGACAATGGATACGGACATTGGGTTCGATATGCCTGGGCGTTGAATGGAAAGATCTACTTTAGTTCCTTTTTTCCCTCTAATTAAAGCAACTGCTTGATCAGACTTCATTCCCTGCAGGCTTTTTCCATTGACCGAAAGAATAATGTCATTTGGCTTGAGTCCCGCTTTTTCTGCCGGTGAACCTTTAATTGGCGAGACAATCACAATATGGTTGTCCTTTTCTTGAATTTCGGCACCTATTCCCTCGAAAGAAGAAGATATACTATTTTTGAAATTATTCGCCTCATCTTTACTCATATAGCTCGAAAAAGGATCACCTAATGCCTCTACCATTCCATTTATGGCTCCGTTTATTAATTTTTGCTGATTTACTTTTGTGTAATAACCATTTTTCAATGTATCAAATGCAGCATAAAGTTTATTAAATTCCGGTCGGTCTCCTCCAACAGTCACTACTTTTTCTTTTCCAAAAGAAAGGGCAATCGTCGTAATTCCTGCAGAAATAAACACGATAAAAAACAGCAGCATGATAAAGTGAAATTTCTTTAAACGAACATAGCCTGATTTGTTTCCTGGCAGCTCTTGTTCGGTATTCACTTGGTCCAATTTTTCATCTTCCAAAGCTTTCACCACTTTCATTTACCAAAATCATTGTTGCACTTTTTAAGCTATCTCTAGATTAAAAATGAAGCCCTTAGTGTTTAGAATAACATCTTTTTTATGAAATTAACAAAGAAAAGTTTATAAAAAAAATGCACTTGCCAAATTGACAAGTGACTTAAATCTTGATTTTCTTTAGGCGGAGAGAGTTTGTCACGACTGAAACAGAACTGAATGCCATCGCTGCGCCGGCAACCCATGGTGCTAATAATCCTAAAGCGGCAATTGGGATTCCTGCAGAGTTATAAATAAGTGCCCAAAAAAGATTTTGGTGAATGTTTTGCATTGTTTTCTTACTTAGGGCAATGGCTTTGGGAATTAACGTTAATTCCCCGCCAAGGAGAGTTAAATCAGCTGCTTCAATTGCAATATCCGTACCTGTGCCGATTGCGATCCCAATGTCGGCAAGTGCAAGTGCAGGAGCATCATTAATGCCGTCACCCACCATGGCCACTTTTTTTCCTTTTAGCTGCAATGATTTTATATGATTTGCTTTTTCTTCGGGCAAAACCTCAGCAATTACATTGGTAATTCCGACTTGTCTTGCGATTGCTTTAGCAGTGTGTTTATTATCACCTGTCAGCATATAAACTTCAATTCCAAGCTGTGTCAATTGCCGTACAGCCGATATGGCCGTTTCTTTTATAATGTCTGCTACGGCAACTAAACCGGCAATCTCTGAATTAATTGCAATAAACATGGCTGTTTTTCCTTCATTTTCATACTTGAGCAAATCTTGTTCAACATCTTGAAAAGGTATTTTTTTCAAATTCATAAGTTTTCGGGTTCCAATAGAAACGACTTCATCGCCAATCTTTGCTTCTATTCCATAGCCAGGATAGGCTGTAAATCTTTTTACCGGCAATGTACTTGAATGTTTTTCTTTGCCGTATTTGATAATTGCTTCTGCTAATGGATGTTCCGAAGATTTTTCCGCTGATACTAAATATTGAAGAACCTTCTTCTCCTCTTGGTAAGCGATAAAGTCTGTAACAACCGGCTGTCCTTTTGTAATCGTCCCTGTTTTATCAAGGACAAGGCAATCGATTTTGTAGGCAGTTTCCAAATGTTCACCTCCCTTAAAGAGGATTCCCATTTCTGCACCTTTTCCCGTACCGACCATAATAGATGTCGGGGTGGCAAGTCCAAGAGAACATGGACAGGCAATGACAAGGACCGCAATCGCCGTTTCCAATGCTAAAGGAAAATCTCCGGGGCTCACTAGAAAATACCATGTTATAAACGTGACAAAGGAGATCCAAACAACGACTGGCACGAAATAGCCGGATATCGTATCAGCGATCCGTTGAATGGGCGCTTTATTTCCTTGTGCCTCTTCGACGATTTTGATAATACTGGCGAGAGCTGTATCTTTTCCTACTTTTGTAGCTTTCATTATCAATGTTCCGTTTTTATTAATCGTGGAACCAATGACAATATCTCCATTTGATTTTTCGACTGGAATTGATTCCCCTGTTATCATAGATTCATCAACAGATGCCTGTCCCTGAATGATGATGCCGTCTACAGGGATTTTTTCTCCCGGTTTTACTATGATGTGGTCCCCTGCCTTCACCTCTTCTATTGGAATTTTCACTTCTTTCCCGTCTTTGATCAGAACAGCTTCTTTTGCCTGGAGATTTAACAACCTGGTAATGGCAGCTGTTGTTCTTCCTTTAGCCATAGATTCCAATAATTTCCCCAATAGGATTAAGGTAATGAGAACAGCACTAGTCTCAAAATACAAATGAGGTGAATAATCAGGATCTTTGAGTGTTTTTACACCTTCATAGAGGGAATAAAAATAGGCTGCAGAGGTTCCTAATGCAACAAGAACATCCATATTAGCACTTTTGTTCCTTAATGCTTTTAAAGCCCCGCCATAAAAGTGGCCGCCGACATAAAATTGAACGGGTGTAGCCAACAGGAATTGTAACCAAGGATTCATAAGGAGATTCGGCATTGGCAGGCCCAAATCAAAAGGAATATGGGCAAGCATCGTATATAAAAGGGGAATAGAAAAGACAACAGCAATAAAAAATTTGCGTTTCTTTTCCTTTATTTCTTCTTCCTTGTATTGCTCTTTTGTTTTTCTCTGATCTTTGTTCTTGGCATCAAACCCAAGCTTTTGGATTCGTGCAATCAGTTCTGCGCTATTTGTGATCGTTGGAATAAACTTGATCACCGCTGTTTCTGTTGCTAAATTGACCTCTGCCTGCTTAACTCCGTTTATTTTATTTAACACTTTTTCAATCCTTACTGAACATGCGGCACAGGTCATACCAAATACGTCTAATTCTACCTTCTCAAACACGACTCCATATCCCAGATTCTCAATTTTCCCAATAATCTCCCGGCAGGAAACCTGGTCTTTCTCATAGGAAATGGATGCCGTCTCTATTGCCAAATTCACATTGGCATGCACACCATTCATTTTATTCAGCACTTTTTCAATTCTTGTTGAACATGCCGCACATGTCATCCCGGTGATCCCCAATTTGAGCTGCTCTTTCATCTTGTTCACCTCGATCCACAAACCAAATGCATATACCTATTTTATTGATTTTCGAAGAACCATGTCATTTGTTTTAATAATTCTCCATTCGGATTCTGATTTCCTTTTTGCCCACAAAAGAAAGCCTCTTCCCTATTGAGAAGAGGTTACTTTTTTAATTATTCCTTAATGGCTGCTTCCAATGCTACTTCGATCATTTCATTAAAGGTTAGCTGGCGTTCTTCAGCTGATGTTTCTTCTCCAGTTAAAATGTGGTCGCTTACAGTTAAAACAGACAATGCCCTTCTGCCAAATTTAGCAGCTAATGTATAGAGGGCAGTTGTTTCCATTTCAACCGCCAAGATTTGATACCGCGCCCACTTTTCCAATTCAGCATTGTCATTATAAAATGAATCTGCTGTAAATACGCTTCCGACTTTTAAACTCAATCCCTTTTCAACGCCAGCTTCATAAGCCCTTTTTAGCAAATCAAAATTCGCACATGGAGCAAAGTCAACATGGCCAAAGGTTAAACGGTTAATATTTGAATCAGTAGAACTCGTCATGGCAAGAATCACATCTCGGACTTGTACATCTTTTTGAATGGCACCGCATGTCCCGACCCGAATTAATGTTTGTACATTATAACTCTGTATTAGTTCGTTTACATAAATAGAAATAGAAGGAACACCCATTCCAGTGCCTTGTACAGAAATTCTTTTCCCTTTATATGTACCGGTATATCCAAACATATTGCGAACTTCATTATAGCATTTCGCATCCTCTAAGAACGTCTCAGCAATATATTTTGCCCGAAGCGGATCTCCCGGCAGCAATACCGTTTCGGCAATTTCATTTTCTTTTGCAGCAATATGTACGCTCATACTTATCCTCCTAACAATATCAGGTAATCAATGACAATATACCATAAACGTTCTTCAATTCAAAAATAGATAACATGATTTTTTTTAAAAGTGAGAAGCTATTTTTAGACTCAAAAATTTGAGTTCAAAAAGCCATACAATCATTTATTACAGGGGGACTATCACATGGGTAAAAAACATCGCAGCCGTATCGTTTCACCGAAGAAAAATAATCATATCCCAGCAGAAGCAATCGTAGCCGAACATGAAGCACATGCAAAAGAGAACCAGGCCTCCGAAAGAAAGCGATAAGCACCCTTACAGTAAATAAACCTAAGGTTCATCCTTAGGTTTTTAGTCGTATATAGAAACTTTCCATTATATTTACGAAAGGAATTTTTTATGATTCATCCTCTATTTCTTCATCAATAATACTTTTTTCGATCAAATAATCGAAAGTAATATCTGCAAGTTCCTCTAACTCTTCTTCGCTGGGAACGTATCCCCTTTTGACCAGCTCATGGAAGAAAAATTCTGCAATTTCTTCTGTATCGATAAATACTTCGATTTCTCTCAAGTAATCGCCCCCTTTTCTACTGAATGTATGAAGTATATGGCTTTTTCATGCTATCCGATTTAAACAGTTGATTCAAAAATTGTCCTAACAGCATTTTTGGCAAAGTTGGACATTTTTAAAATAGGACAAGCATAGATTGGATGTAAAGAATATTCCATGAGGTGATAAGATGTCAAAAGTCCAATTAAAACTTGAAGCGTTGTTAGAAGATGTGAATCAGGAAAATGGGATCACCATCAAAATGATGGAAAAGATAACAGATAAAATGTTCTTACTGATTAAATGGGCTGGTATTCCATTTGTCATCTATTTATTGATACAAGTAATGAGATGGTAGCTATACTGGGCTTTTCCCATCATTACTTACCAAACTTTTTAATTTTCGGAGCACTACCCGCATCACTTGATAATATTCCTGATCATGAAATAATTCATATAAAATACGGTAATCATTAAATAAATCCAACAGATGATCAATGAGTTCTTTTTTTTCTTGCCTTCTGGATATTTCTCCTATATCTATTTTGTTGTCTTTATTTCGTAACCCATCTTTTTTGGCTGTTTTTTCCTTATCATTCACTAAGTATAGTAAACCAAGCTTTTGAATAAAGGTATCAGCACTCTCGGCATCTGCGACGAGTGTCAAATCCTCCTCGCCTACTTCGAGCCATTCCCCATCGTTAACCCGTGATAATTCATATATCACATCTTCCCAGGCATCCTCTTTATAACGCCATATTTCAGTTCGAAATCCTACCACCTTAAATAAATCAGAACCATACCCTTTTACTTGTACTAAATCACCAATAAAGAATTTATATTCAATGTCAATCTGTTCCTGTTCCATTACTGCACCATCATATTCCGCCAAAGGTTCCAAACTGGATTCGAGAAACAGACCATGACTGTTATTCACTTCATAAACGTAACTTCCGTCCAGCCATTTTACATCAGTAATTTTGCCAACTGTCCCATACATCGATATCACGACCGTGTCTCCGATTTTAAACTTCGGTTTTTTTTGCTTCGCCATTTCCTCCCATCCTCTCAAATGACAAAGTGAAATTTTGATTACAATAGTATATGCGGTCCTGGAAGCAAAGGCGCATGGTCTTTGGAAAATGAAAAAATCGCCTCCAAATGGGGCGACAAAATGATTCGCATGATCGCGTGTTTAGGAATTCTGATATAGCTGCCAGGCTTCATCAAAGATCGTCATCGATTCCAAGTAATATCCGTTTAATTCAAGATAATTGCTGATTTCATGATAATCATTCGACTGCTTCGGAAAACTGTGATCCAAATAAGCATGATTGGCAAATTTGCTGATGGACTCTTTCGGGGACGGGTGGCGATACTTCATTAAAAAATGATAGAACGATTTGTTCATACAAAAACGCCTTTCTTGCATAGGGTATTTTTATGATTAACTATAATAGAAGGGTCCAGTCGAAGTCCAGTAGTTCGTGTTGACCGAATTTGGTTTACGAAAAATCAAAGTAATTCCTTTTTAAAAGTCTAGGTAATTCCATCAATTTCTGATAAATTATGGATTTACCGATCTTTTGCGTATCAACTAATAACAATTGATCTTCAATTTGTTTTGTCACTTCATCTGTCTGATATACCATTGTACAGGTCGAACAAATCACAGCAGGTGTTTCAGTTATTTGAATCGCTCTGGAACCGTCGGGCAATTCCCAATAGACCGTGTTCTCACCCTTATTTGCCTTGCTGCCACACCAATCACATAATAACTCCATATCGACTCCCCTACTCGTTCCCAGTTTGGCTTACGGCTTGATCGTTTGATCCGCTTTTTATTTTATTTTGCTCTTGCTGAGCTTGGTATTTCTTCTCCTTCAACTCATCCCGTTTATTGCGCTTTTCCTTTAATGATGAGTGTTGCGGGTCTTGGGAATACTCTTTACGGCGGTTAATTCGTGAAAGACCTTCCGGAACAAGATTAAATTCCTGATCATTCATAATGCCAGCAATCCCGGTTACTGATTTCTTCTCATCCATTTCAGGGTAGATTTCTTTAAAATAATCTTCGGCCCTGCCAGGAACATAATTTTCCGGTTCGGGATAGGAGGTGATGACCCCCTCAAAATTACGCAATATGACTTTTTCCGGGCTTTGAGAAATTAGATAGTTAGGTTGAAGAGCAATCTTCCCGCCGCCGCCCGGAGCATCTACAACAAATGTCGGTACAGCATATCCCGAAGTGTGTCCCCGCAGCCCTTCGATAATTTCCAGTCCTTTTGACACCGGTGCTCGGAAATGACCAATTCCTTCAGATAAATCACATTGGTAAATATAATAAGGCCGGACCCGAATTTTGACGAGATCATGCATCAGTCTTTTCATAATCGGGACACTATCGTTAATTCCCGCTAAAATGACGGACTGATTCCCAACTGGAACACCGGCATCAGCCAGCATTTCACATGCTCTTTTAGAGTCTTCCGTTATTTCAATCGAAGTATTAAAATGTGTATTCAACCAAATTGGGTGATATTTTTTTAAAATATTGCAAAGATTTTCTGTAATTCTTTGTGGGAACACAACGGGTGCCCTAGTACCAATCCGAATGATTTCCACGTGATCAATTTCCCGTAAATTTTTTAGAATATATTCCAAAATATGATCATTAATCAAGAGGCCATCTCCCCCGGAGATCAACACATCACGAACTTGCGGCGTCTGCCGGATGTAGGAAATGGCTGCATCAAGCTGCTTCTTGGGAACCCCCATGCCAATTTGTCCCGAGAACCTTCGTCTTGTGCAATAGCGGCAATACATCGAACATTGGTTTGTAACGAGAAATAACACTCTATCTGGATAGCGGTGGGTTAATCCCGGTACAGGTGAATCTTCATCTTCATGCAGTGGATCTTCAAGGTCATATTTGGTTTTATGAATTTCTTTTGATATCGGAACAGACTGCATACGAATCGGGCATCTTGGATCGTCTGGATTCATCAATGAAGCATAATAGGGTGTGATGTTTAAGGGGATGGTTTTGGTTGAAATTCTCACCCCTTCTTCTTCATCAGGCGTCAGATTAATCACCTTTTTTAAATCTTCTAACGTACGGATCGTATTCGTAAGCTGCCAAAGCCAATCATTCCATTGTTCCTCCGTTACCTCTTTCCAAAGCTCAATATCTTTCCAGTGCCGTTGCGGTTTATATAAAAATGGTTTCATTGCACATCCCTCCAATTCTTGCCAATATATTATGCAAGAATTGTGCCAAAACTGCATTAATTCCTTTCACTTTGTCAATTTGTAACCACTGCTATTTCAAAAAGCCTTAATTAAATAAAAAGTGCCAAAAATTCGGCACATAGTTAAGTTAGTTTTTTCAGTTTATATTGTAAAGTCTGTCTTGGAATCTCAAGCAGACGGGCCGCCTGATTAATATTTCCCCCCGCTTGCTTCATCGCTTCTGTCACTAATTTTTTCTCTAGTTCTTCAACATTTCTTCTTAATGATAAACCTTCATTTCCCCTATTGTCCTGATTCCAATTACCTGACTGCTGTTTTAATATGACCGGCAAATCATGCCAGCTTAACTTGCCACTATCACAAACATGTACCATATATTCAAGTGTATGTTTTAATTCCCGAACGTTCCCCGGCCATTTGTAGTCTAGAAAAAATAATTCCAGTGTTTGATTGATTCCCTGAATCTGTTTTCCTAATTTTCTGTTGAATTCTTTAATAAAAAGGTCAGTTAACATGATAATATCCTCTTTCCTGTCCCTTAACGGCAGAAGAGGGAAGGTAAAAACATTCAATCGATAATAAAGATCGTAACGGAGCTTTTGTTCCTGAAGAGCTTCACTTGGATGAACATTCATCGCTGCGATAACCCTGACATTTACCGACGTATTTTCTGTACCGCCTACTCTCCTAACGATTCCATCCTCAATCACGCGGAGAAGTTTTGCCTGTAATTCAATTGGCATTGTATGCAATTCATCCAAAAAAAGGGTGCCGCCATCGGCGAGTTCAAATAACCCTTTTCGTTCCACTGCTCCTGTATAGCTCCCTTTTGCTGTCCCAAATAAAATACTTTCGAGCAGAGATTCCGGTATCGCAGCACAATTTTGCGCGATAAACGGTCCATTACTGCGAAGAGACTCATGATGAATTCCCTGGACAAATAACTCTTTTCCTGTACCTGACTCCCCATAGACAAGAATGGGAGAATCTGATTTTGCCATTCTTTTTGCTTCTTCCTTCATCCTGATAAAATCAGCATTCACTGTTTTTAAATCGCTTAACGTATAATTCACTTGTTTAAGCGTATTTTTGCTTTTGTTTTGTTTCAATCCTTTTTGCAATTCCAGAAGCCTTTCTGCTAGAAGTTTCATTCGTGAGTAGTCTTTGGCAATCTCAACAGCCCCAATAATCTCATTGTTAAGAAAGATTGGCAATGTCGTATTGATCGTGTCAATTCTTACTCCATGCAAATTTAGGTAAACTTGTGTTTGGTTATAAATGGGTTTACCCGTTTGGATGACTTTTAACAATGTGCTGGACTCCGCTGTCAAAGAAGGAAAGGCCTCGAGGATGTGTTTTCCAAGTACTTCCTCTACTTTCATTCCATCATGTCTTGCCGCTACTTCATTATAGAAAATGGTCTTTCCTTCCATATTGACGACATGGATCCCTTCATCAATACTTTTAAGGATAGCGGTCAAAACTTCCTTAGTTAAGGCAGTTAACAAACTCATTTCAATTTACTTGCCCCCCTTGAAGGGTGCCGAAAACTTGCCATGAAATGCCGGAAAATCAGCAGCTTGCCAGATTCTTTACCCATATATTCATATTTTCAAGCTTATCGTAAATATAACAATTGTTCATCAATCGCCCTCGGTAATGAAACCCGAGCTGGAATAAAACAGCATTCATCCCGAATGAAAGGGACCTCGCAATAGAATACGTACAGAAAATTCCCCTGTGTTTTAATTCTCTTTCAAGTTCAAGGAGGATTAGCTTCATTAATCCATATTTTCGATGTTCTTTTCGTGTGGCGCAATCCGTTAACTCTGCATTTTTATAGAAATCATTTATTTCGGCACTCGCTGCACTGACGATTTTTCCTTTATAAAAAAAACCATAATAGACGGTTCCTTCTTCCATCGTCTTTTTAACATATTCCACATCAAAAAGAGGGGTTGGATAAATTTGAAATACATCGCGGTATAATGCGGCAAGCTCACCGGCATCACGTTCATCCACTTTTTTTAAGATATAGTCTTGCGGCGGCTTTGTGATTAGTGATGAAGGATCGGATTGAAAAATGCTGTGGATGATTCCGTCTTCGGCAATCCAATGGTCATTGCACCTACGGTCATTAGAATAATATTTAGTAAAAAAATAGGCGTCAGATCCAAGAAAATAACGGTCCACAATGGCCTCAAGGACAAGACCGTGTTCAAAAAACTGGAACAAATCTTCCTTACGTCCCTTGATAATTAATTTTTCCGCTTGATTCCGGCAGCAAAGTTCTTCCGTTTTCCCTATAATGAGATTGATATTGCCGCGGTAATCGTCAATACGGATTCTTTTGTTAAACGGATCGAGGTAAGCCTCAAGATAGAACTCACTTTCTTTGATCTGAACGGAATGAGCGGGCTGGTTCATTCACTTGTCTCCTCATCTACCCCGCACCACTTGATGAGTGAAAGCGCAATAATTTCACTGGCCACAAACATATTTTCAAGAATAATATATTCATTCGCATCGTGGGCTACTTCGGTCGTTCCCGGTCCAAACACAACCACTGGTATGTGCCCAATGGTGGAAAGTATACCGCCATCGGTTCCCCACGGGCTTGCTTCGATTGTTGGCTGTTGTCCAGTAATTTCAATGAAACTTTCTGTCAGGGTATGGATTAACGGATGATCTGTTTCAAGGCTGCCAGGGAGCCACCTGCCCCCAAACCACTCAATCTTTAATGGATGATCCTTGAGCCATTCATCCTGCACATTTAACTCAGCTAAACAATTTTCCATTTCCTGCTTGGCCTCTTGAATCGTTTCTTCCGGTGCTACTCCCATTCTGCCTTCAATAATAGCCACATCAGGCACTGAAGATGGCCATTGGCCACTTGAAATCTTGCCAACATTAATGGGGATAGGAATCGGGATATTTTCATATAAGGGATCTGTGATCTTGGCATTTCTAACTTTCTCTAACTGTTGTAATCTTTCTAGGACAAACTGTGATTTTTCAATGGCACTTACCCCTTCGTATCTTGTGCCTCCATGTGCAGCTTTTCCATTTACAGTTATTCTGAACCACATAGACCCTTGCTGCTTAGGAAATATTTTCATATTTGTTGGTTCCGGGATAATGGCCCCATCTGCATGATACCCCCGCAAAACAGCGGCAAGTGTACCAGCCCCCCCACTTTCTTCTTCTATTACACTTTGAAAAATAAGATCACCTTTTAGTTTTATTCCTGAAGCTATAATCGATTCGATCGCCATTAACATGGCTGCCGTTCCGCCCTTCATGTCTGTGGAGCCTCTGCCATAAAGCCTGCCGCACTCAATATGGCCGCTGAAAGGATCACGATCCCAGTTCCGTTCATCACCTACCGGCACAACATCAATATGGCCGTTTAGAATGATTGATTTTCCTCCGCCGGTACCTTTCAAAACGGCGACAACATTCGGGTTGCCTTCAAAGTTTTCCCGATCACAGCAGTAAGCAGGATGCTGTTTGATGTCTTCTCCGCCAATTTCCCAAATATCCAATGTCAGGCCAAGCTGGCGGCATTTCTCAATGATCACAGCCTGGGCACTGCTTTCATTTCCCCTTGTACTGTTTTCCTGAACTAATATTTGTAAAAACCTTGCCCCTTTTGCCCGATTCTCCTTTAGCCAGTTTTTAATCCGCATTTCAATAGATTTCACTTGCCCCACTCCTTAAGGAATATGGATCAGCTTAGTAAGCTATGTTTCGAACTTGACCGTTGACGGTAAATGGACAGCCTGTTTTTTCTTTAATGGCTGCCAAATCATACGGTGCAAACAGTTCCGTCAATACAAGACCTGTTTCGTTTACTTGAAAAACAGCCAGGTCTGTTATAATAAGATCGACACAGGCAGCAGAAGTTAGTGGCAGTGTACATTCTTTCACGATTTTTGGATTTCCCTGTTTATCACAATGATTCATTAAAACGACTACTTTTTTTGCTTTTTGTGCCAGCTCCATCGCCCCGCCCATTCCAGGCACCTTTTTGCCTGGGACAATCCAATTTGCCAAATCTCCCCTTTCACTTACCTGCAGAGAACCTAGAATCGTCATATCTACTTTTCCCCTGCGGATCATGCCAAACGCTATCGAGGAATCGCAATAAGAACCTCCTATATTCAATGTGACTGGAAACCCGCCGGCATTACACAAATTTTCATCCTCTTCGCCTTTTTTTGGGCTTGGTCCCATCCCTGTAATTCCATTCTCTGCATGAAACATCACGAGCAGATCCTTTGGCAGGTGATTCGGAACAAGTGACGGAATGCCAATACCGAGATTCACCACCATTCCGTGCTGTATCTCTTCCGCTGCCCGGCGTGCCATTTTATTGCGGATCTCTATTCCCAAGCCCATTTCCAATTCACTCCTTTCGTTGGAATGATATAATCCACGAAAACACCAGGGGTAATGATTTCTTCAGGATTCAAGTGGCCAAGGGGAACCATTTCCTCTACCTCTGCAATCGTAATATCACCCGCCATCGCCACAAGAGGATTGGTATTTCTGGCACTTTTGTCATATACCAGATTCCCAAATTCATCCGCCTTTTTTGCATATACAATCGATATTTCCGCTGTTAAGGCCGTTTCGATAAGATAATTTTTTCCGTTCAGTGTCATCTGTGGTTTATTTCTTGTCACAATTTCATTGCCAATTCCGATATCTGATAATATCCCTGGCAGGCCAACTCCGCCGGCACGGATTCTTTCGACTAAAATTCCCTGCGGAGAGAATTCTACCTCCAGTTTTCCTTCATGCATTAGTTTTCCGGCAATCGGATTGGAACCGATATGTGAGGCAATAACTTTACTCGCTCTTTCATTACTGACGATTTTTCCAATGCCGATATGAGGAAATCCTGTATCGTTTCCAATCAAAGTCAGTCCCTGAATTCCTTTTTCAAGAATTCCATCGATGAGTGCTGGCGGCGACCCAACTCCGCCGAATCCGCCAAACATCAAGACAAGCCCGTCATGAAACAGCTCCATGACTTTTTCAATGGTGGTAATCTTTCCGAAGCGATTTTCCATTTAAACATCACCACGCATCTCTAAAGTTTCCATTAAACTTGAAAAGTCTAGAAAAGTATCTTTTAACAAATCAGCCAATTCCTCCATTTCCTTGTTGGAAATGGTTAATGGCGGAGAAATAATAATGGCGTCACCGTTCACCCCATCAATCCCGGCGTTGGCAGGATAGACAAGCAAGCCTTTTTCCTTCGCTATGTTCACGATTGTTTGTGTCACCATCGTGTTTCTTGGAAATGGCGTTTTTGCCGAGCTGTCCTGAACAAGTTCGATGCCAAACAATAATCCGATCCCGCGGACATCACCAATAAAGGTAAATTGACGTTTTAGCTTTTCAAGCAGCTGCCGCAAATAGTCAGACTTCCCGTCTACCTCTTTCATAAGCTCATGTTTCTCCAAGTATTCCAGGACAGCAAGGGCTGCTGCACAGCTTAACGGATTGGCACTTAACGTATGACCGCTCATGACAGATTTTGAACCTTTCATAATCGGCTCCATTACGTGATCACTGGCAACAGCCGCTGCAATCGGCGCATACCCGGCTCCCAGCCCTTTTCCGAGCACAGCAATATCAGGAATAACATCCCAATGCTCACAAGCGAGCATCGTTCCTGTCCTTCCTGACCCTGTCATGACTTCATCAGCGATAAACAGGATGTCGTATTTTTCACAGATTGCCTTAATCGTTTTATAGTAATCTTTTGGAGGCACAATCGCTCCGCCCGCTGCTCCAATAACCGGCTCCACAATAAAGGCCGCGATTTTGTCTGCTCCAATCCGGTTAATGGCAGTTTCTAATTCTTGAGCACAAAGATGCCCACATGAAGGGGAATCAAGCTGAAATGGACAACGGTAACAGTATGGGGGATGGATTATGGGCAAATCCTGAAGTAGCGGAATAAATCGTGCTCTTCTAAGCGGATGCCCGGACATCGAGAGTGCACCCAGCGTAATTCCATGATAGCTGACCCACCTCGATAACACCTTTGTTTTCGTTTGCACTCCTTTTTCCTGCCAATGCTGGATCGCCATTTTCATGGCTGTTTCTGTTGCCTCAGATCCGCTGTTTACAAAAAAACTCCAATTTAAATCACCCGGCATCATTTTCGCAATTTTCTCTGCCAGCTTTTCCGCTGCTTCACTGGTAAATTGCGAGCGGTACACAAATGAGACTTTTTGGGCCTGTTCATTCATAGCATCTATAATTTCCGTCACACCGTGGCCAATATTAGCCGTCACAGCGCCTGATGCTGCATCTAAATACCTCTTCCCGTCTTTTGCAACTAAATAAACTCCTTTTCCATAATCAATCATTGGATATTCTTCATCAAGCATGGGTTTTATTAAAAATGATCGGACCAAAGAATATCACTTCCTTTACACATTGATGGAGAGAAAACAACGGGAAATACAGCACTCATGTTTGTGATCCTAAATCAATCCTTATTGCAATTGTATGATTCAAATTTTTATTTCTTTCATAAAGGCAATAAAAAAGCGGCTGACTCTTTTAGAATCAGCCGTTTTTACTAATTAATAGGCCCAGCTTGCGCCAATGATGATCAAGAGAATAAATAAGACGACAATTAGCGCAAATCCTCCAAATCCGAAACCAAATCCTACGCCTCCGTAACCATAACCGCCATATGCAGGGTACCCGCAGCATCCATCATAACCATATCCGTAATACATACTAGCAATTCACTCCTCGTAAATTTCTTACTTTTCCCTGATACTGTATGTATTAGGTGCTTGACCCGCATGTGCATCCGCCTAATTTTCCAATAAGCATATAAAATTTGTCATAAACAGGACAAAAAAACCGCAGTCTTCTTGCGGCTTTAATTAGTTTCAAATAATTTCAAGTATTCTCCGTATCCCTCTTCTTCAAGTCTTTCTTTCGGAATGAAACGTAAGGAGGCAGAGTTGATGCAATATCTTAAACCTGCCGGTGCAGGTCCGTCATTAAACACATGCCCCAAATGGGAATCGGCCGTCTTGCTTCGTACTTCGGTACGGATCATGAAATGACTATAATCCGCTTTTTCTATGATTTCTTCCGGATCAATCGGTCTTGTGAAACTCGGCCAGCCGCAGCCTGCATCATATTTATCGAGCGAGCTGAACAACGGCTTCCCTGAGACAATGTCTACATAAATCCCATCGCGCGTTTCATTCCAATATTCATTACGAAACGGAGGTTCTGTGGCATTATTTTGCGTTACTTCAAATTGCAGAGATGTTAATTCTTTTCTCAATTGTTCCAAATTTTTATTTTTCACTTTCCATTCATCCCCAATGTGTCTTTATAAACCCGGCACGGCCGGAACCAATATGATATCGTTCATAATGGGCTGGGTTTTTCTTGTAGTAATGCTGATGATACTCCTCGGCAGGATAGAAGGGCTTAGCCGGCAAAATAGGTGTTACGATCGGCTTATTAAAACGCCCGCTTTCCTCCAATTTCTTCTTGGATTCTTCTGCAAGGTGTTTTTGCGTTTCGTTATGGTAAAAAATCGCTGTCTGATATGACTTTCCCCGGTCATAGAATTGGCCGCCGGGATCTGTCGGGTCAATTTGCTGCCAAAAAATTTCTAAAAGCTTTTCGTACGGAAAAACATTTGGTTCATACGTAATTTGCACTGCTTCATAATGGCCGGTAGTGCCGGAACAAACTTGTTCATATGTTGGATTTTCTATAGTCCCGCCAGTATATCCGGATACAACCTTTAGAATACCGGGCTGTTCATCAAACGGCTTGACCATACACCAAAAACAACCGCCTGCAAATGTTGCCAATTGATAATTTTCCACGATTCCACCTCTATTTCTGGAGAAAAATATATCTCTAAATGAGTATACAGAAAGATGCATAAAAAATAAAATATTCGAGCCATTCTAGTTAGGCACCTCCCCAAAAATAAATGAATACATTAAATTGTAATCGAATGTGAGAAGGTGAATGTATGATGAAAGAAAGAAACATTTCCGATTACTTTAAAAAGGCAGCAATGTACGATCTATTAGCGCAATTTTATAAATACTCCAGCCCTCCGTTTCACATACATTATTATTTAAAACATTTGAAATACGTGAATAAAGCAATAACTTTAGGCCAGACCGAAAGCGGCCTGCGGCAAAGAGAGTCCGTGATCCGTGTTCTTCATGCCTATTATGATTCACCTAATATTGATCTCTATCTAAATGGGAAGCGAATCATCAAAAACTTACCCTTTAAAAATGTCAGCAAAGATTTTCCGTTAGCACCTGGCAAATACCAAGTCGATATATATCCAGCGGGCAACATGATAGACAGCATATTGAATAAAAAGGTAACGATCGAGCCTGGAAAATCCTATACATTAACTACGATCAATCACGTAAAAAGAATAAATCTGCTCATATTTGAAAATCTTCCTGACGTTCCAGCAGGTGAATCAAAGGTTCGTTTTATCCACCTTTCCCCAGATACAGGCAATCTTGATATTGCAGTAAAAAACCGCGATGTCATCTTTCCGAATATTACGTACAAACAAGCAACTGACTATCTTGGATTGACCCCGATGACCGTAGACCTTGAAGCCAGAGCAGCAGGGAGCAAAAATATCATCCTGTCCATGCCGAAACTGCAATTTAAAGCAAATGAAAGCTATACCATTGTGTTTGTCGGTTTTGCAGATGAAAGCCCCGAACTCCAAATTGTCAGTATAAAAGATTAAGGTGCCTGCTGAAAGGATTCGGCACCTATTTAACAGGAACTAATAGGGTAAAGGCAATATCGTCCGTTTTTAAATTAAATTGATCGGCTTTAATTTTGATATTGCTTTTCAGCTTTAATTGCTGCATATGAATATAAATCAGCTGGTTATTTGGAAGAATTTCCACTCCGCGCGGCAGCTGATAGTTATCATGTATAAAATTGAGAACAAAAGAAACAGAAAGATTTAAACGGCCAATGGTCATGGTTTTCTGTTTTAAGATCAAATCACCATTCTTCAGCGCTTCCGGCTCAAACGTTATTTTTAAATGAAATAGATCACTAAAAATCGGTAATGCTCCATACAACTCTACTTCATCTCCCAAGATTACTTGATAATCAATGGGAGAACCTGAGGCTTCGTCATGTAAATAATGATTAATCAATTGATTTACGTCTTTTTTATTCGATTTTATATGAAAGGAAACATAATCATTCAACGGTTCCTTGTCTTGATTGAGTATATTATTTTTCGGAGGAGTAAGCACCATCGATAAGATGATGATTAACCCAATAAGATTAATGCCAAAAAGAAGGAAGAAGGCTACTTTCCATTTGTTTTTCATACAATTAAGGCTCCTTGTTTCTTAGTTTTAGTATAAACACTTTACCTGAAAAAAATAGACCCGTAAAATGGTCTATTGCAATGCTTTGATATCATGAATAATTTCGTCATACGGAACCTCTTGAAAACCACTGTAGGATTTTCGAATATGACCGTTTTGATCGACCAAATAAATAAAGGTTTGATGAATGACCTGACTTTGTCCTTCAGGTTTCTTTACAAACGTTTTAAAATTCTTCATGGCATAATTTTCAATAAACTCTTGGGAATATCCGGTTAAAAACTCCCAGTTTCTAAAATCGGCCTTAAATTGATTCGCAAAACGAGTCAAATTTTTTTGTGAATCTACTATAGGGTCGATACTAAAAGAAACGAAATCTACATTTTTAAGCCCCTCATTTTTTACCATTTTCTGTAATTTGGACATATTGGAAGTCATGGGCGGGCAGACATCTGCACAACTTGTGAAAATGAAATCAGCAATCCAAACCTTTCCTTTGAGATTCTTTAAACCAAATGGCTTGCCAGCTTGTGTTATTGCAGAAAAATCTTTGATCGGCTCATCCACAGAATTTTTGATTTCTTTTTGCCCGCAAGCTGTTAATAATAAAGAAACAAAGACAAGCAGCATTATTGGTAGCCGTAGTTTCATATCATTCTCACAACCTTTTTCTTATCCTTTCCATTTTAGTCTAACAAAATTTAGAATAGTAAGAAAGGAAAAATTCTTTATTGATTGTGTCCTGGTTTATAATGGGTGTATGAATATTTCGTAATAGAGAAATATATGGTATTATGAATGAGTATTCATTCACTTGATTGATTTAGTTTATAAAATTTGAGAGGTGATGACGATGCATCGAATTGGACCGCTTATCGTTTTGGAAGGGAAAAATGACAGCAAAGTCCCCTATTCCCGAAGTTTGTACCTTGATTGTTCCGAAAAGGTCCTGATTGACAGCGGGGCCCAACGAAAGCAATTAGTAAACATTGATCATGAGTTTGGGATTGAATTAATCATTAACACTCACTATCATCCAGATCATATACGAAATAACCATGTGTTCAGTAATATACCAAAATGGATGAATCCGCTTGAATACGAAATGTCAAGAAGCATTGAGAAAATTGCGATGGCCAACGGTGTTTTTCAAGAATGGGGACCTATAGGTGTCGAAGCATGGAAACAAACCATGCCACAAGAATTGATCGAAAATCTTAACGGAATTTCCGGATCTTATAAGTATGAATCCGAATATCAATTCGGCGATGTAAAAGTCATTTTCCTACATACCCCGGGGCACACGAGCGGTCTTGCCTGCCCATACTTCCCTGAGCTTGGCGTTGTGTTTACGGTGGACTATGATATGACATCATTTGGTCCATGGTATAACGGAACAGATGGAAACATTGAAGAATTTATCGCATCAGGCAAGAGGCTGCTTACTTTGGATGCGGATACTTATATCACAGGTCATCAAAAAGGGATATTTACCAAACAGGAGTTTAAGCAGGCAATGGATTCATTTCTAGCCATCATCGATAAACGAGACGAACTGATTGCTAAATATGTCAAGGAAGGATTAACGTTTAAGGAACTTACAAGCATTGGGATTTTCTATCCGAAAAAGCATTTAGAGAACCCCATTATGCAAACTTGGGAAAGAAGCGGAATACGAAAACATTTAAAACGTCTGGGACTATCTGTTCCTGAAGACAGCGCTGATTTGCTGAAAGCCAAATAGGATGGTTCATGAACCATCCTATTCTTAATTATAAAACAAAAAAGAAAGCCGGTTTAACCAGCCCCCTCATCACGTTATGCATTATTCTTCAGTTCATCTGCTTTAAACAACTGTTCATAATCAGGCCATCTCATGACTTTCTTTAAGTAATCCCGAAAGGAGTAGCTAGGTTTTGGGCTTACCTCCTTATAAATGGACGCAATAAACGTCTGCAAACGGACTTGGATCATAAATTTAAAAGTACTGCCTTCCTCTAATACAGGAATATCCATGACTTTAACCTTCTGTCCAACAACATTTTTGAACTCCAGGCTTTTCAATAACAAATAATATCAATCCTTTTTACCCGTTTGATTATATTATACACCCTTTGTACCTCGAAAAGTGTCTAAATATGCTTATGTCCTGAAAATTATTTTTAAATTCTTTTCTAAAGAGATGATATAAAAAAGACCTAAAAGAAAGGGTTTCTTTAGGTCTCTATGCTTCAACTAATTCATCTTGCTGCTGCCGTTGCATGCGCTTTCGATAGACAAACTTTGATACATTAATACTGATTTCATATAAAAGTAAAAGTGGAAGCAGAACAACAAAATCGGACATAAAATCCGGCGGTGTCATAACGACTGCAATGATAATCAAAACAAAATAAGCATATTTACGGATTTTTGCCAGTACAAACGGGTTGATCACGCCAAGTGATGTCAGGAACATAACAACAACCGGCAGTTCAAACAACACACAAAATGGAATCGTCATAGTGAACAGGAAGCTAAAATAACGCTGTGCGGTAAAATTGGTTACAAACATGCCTTGGCCCAGGTTTAATAAAAATTGATAGACCATTGGAAAAATCACAAAATATCCAAATACCAGCCCGAAAATAAATAAAAAAAACAGAACAGGAACATATGTTAAGGTGACTTTTCTCTCAATCGGTTTTAATGCTGGTCTTACAAAAAGCCATATTTGCAAGGCAAGCACTGGAATAGTCCCGGCAGCTGCAACAACAGTTGCCAGCATAAAATAAATCCACATAATGTCACTAGGGCCGAGCACAAGCAGTTTCGTATCCCCGACAAACCATTTGTAGATATCCTCCACATAAATGAATCCAATGACAAAAAAGATGACAAATACCAAGATACAAATGATCAACCTTTTACGCAATTCTTCCAAATGCTCCACTACATTTAATTCTTTATCTTCCATTTGCTACCCCTGCCAAACTTTTGTCTTGAGAAGAAAAGGTGCAAGACAAGATTCTTGCACCTATTTCGTCAGCTTCTTCTCCTCGTCGCTGTCCTTCATTACATCTTCTGTTAGCCCGCGTGTTGAATTCTTAAATTCCCTTAAGGTTTGTCCAAAAGCTTTCCCTACTTCAGGCAGTTTCTTTGGTCCGAAAATAATTAAGGCAAGCACCAAAATCAAAATTAATCCAGGTATTCCGATATTTGAAAACATGGATATACCTCCTTATCAATAGTTGTAAACCTAATTTCAAATTATAGTATATTGTAAGTAAAATATTTGCAATCAATCATCGATTATTCATGGATTTTATTCTCTAATGAGAATTTAACAATAACTAGAAACGAAGTCAATAGCACCCAGTACCTAAATATTTGGATCAGGTTAACGAGAAGAAGCATTAGCAGTTAAGCTAATGCTTTCGTTTATAGATTCTAAAGTCAAAATCATATGGGTTTTTTTCATCTTTTGTTCCCTTTTTAATTGAAACAAGTTCCCAATCTTTTATCGTAAACTCCGGGAAATATGTATCACCGGAAAAACGTTCATGAATCAATGTAATATAAAGCCTGTCTACATAGGGGAATACAGCCTTAAATATTTCCGCCCCTCCTATGACGAAAAACTCGTCATCCCGGGCGCGGCTTAATTTTAAAAATTCTTCGACAGAGTTCAATATAGTACATCCTTGAGCATGATAAACAGGATTTCTGGAAATCACGATATTTTCCCTGCCCGGCAGCACACGGCCTATAGACTCATGGGTTTTTCGTCCCATCACAATTGGGTGCCCCATTGTAACTTGTTTAAAGAATTTTAAATCAGCCGGCAAATGCCATGGCAGCTGATTTTCTTTTCCAATCACGCGATTTTCATCCATCGCAACAACGAAGGAAATCAAACACTGACCACTCCTTTGATATGTGGATGCGGGTTGTAATTTTCCAGAGTAAAATCTTCATAATGAAAAGAAAAGATATCTTTTACATTAGGATTAATCTTTATTGTCGGGAGCGGCCTCGGCTCTCTTTGCAGTTGCAGCTTTACTTGCTCCACATGATTTAAGTAGATATGGACATCACCGAACGTATGAATAAATTCACCCGGCTCTAAGTCGCATACTTGGGCAATCATCATCGTCAAAAGCGCATACGAGGCAATATTAAACGGTACCCCAAGAAAAACATCTGCTGATCTTTGATAAAGTTGGCATGACAGCTTCCCGTCCGCAACGTAAAATTGGAACATACAGTGGCATGGAGGAAGCGCCATTTTATCAATTTCAGCCACATTCCAGGCATTCACCAAGAGTCTCCGTGAATTTGGATTGGTTTTGATTTGTTCAATTAGTTCGCTGATTTGGTCCACCGTTTTGCCATCTGCGCCTGTCCATGAGCGCCATTGGTGCCCGTAGACTGGTCCCAATTCCCCATTCTCATCTGCCCACTCATTCCAAATACGGACACCATGTTCCTGCAAATAGCGGACATTGGTATCCCCTTTTAAAAACCAAAGGAGCTCATAGATAATTGATTTTAAATGGAGCTTCTTCGTTGTTAAAAGCGGGAAACCATCCGCCAAATTACATCTCATTTGGTAACCGAATGTGCTGATTGTACCTGTTCCTGTGCGGTCCTTCTTTATAGTGCCGTGTTCAAGCACAAACTTGCATAAATCCAAGTATTGTTTCAATGTAAACCTCCTCCTTTGTTAGAAAAGCGCAAGGCGCCCGCCTAGCGCCTGGAGCTAGACAATTCTCGAGGTCAAAATTTATATTTTCTCTACTTTAGAAAAAGCTGCCGCTAAACGGCAGCTTTTTCATTATACCTCAAGACCAAAATTTCTGCACAATGCTGCCAGTCCGCCGGCAAAACCGCTGCCGATTGCGTTGAATTTCCAATCCCCATTATGACGGTATAATTCGCAAACAACAACTGCAGTTTCGACAGAAAAGTCTTCGCCAAGGTCAAATCTTAGTATTTCCCTATTTGTTTCTTCATCTACTACACGGACAAATGCATTGCTTACTTGCCCAAAATTTTGATTTCTTGCCTCCGCTTCGTGGATGGTCACAGTGATGGCAATCCGTTCTACATGGGACGGAACTTTACTGAAATCAATTTTAATTTGTTCGTCATCCCCTTCACCTTCTCCGGTACGGTTGTCACCTGTATGTTTAACCGCTCCGGATGAGTGAACTAAATTATTATAGAAAATAAAATCCTCATCGTGAATAACACGATTATTAGCATCCGCTAAAAACGCAGATGCATCCAAATCAAAATCATACCCACCATGATAACGGTTTGTATCCCAGCCAAGTCCGACGATGACTTTCGTTAATCCTGGATTTGTTTTTGTTAAATCGATTCTTTGACCTTTAGCTAAATTGATGCTCATTTCGTTTCCACCTCATTTTCAAAAAATTTAGTCAAAACTTATTTAGCTATAAGAACGAACGATTTCACTTAAGCTGGACGCATTGGTGCCATGGCCGATGGCAGCAAACTTCCATTCAGTTCCATGACGGTAAATTTCACCGGCAATCAGGCTTGTTTTGCCGCTGTAATCGTCAGATAAATTATAATGAACCAATTCTTGATCAGTACTAGGATTGACAACTCTTATAAAAGCATTACGTATCATGCCAAAATGTTGCCTTCTTTTCACGCAATCATAAATATTTACAACAAACACAAGCTTTTGGATATAGGAAGGCACCCGGCTTAAATCAACCATAATTTGCTCATCATCACCATCTCCGTCACCTGTCAGGTTATCACCTGAGTGCTGGACACTGCCATCAGCACTTCTCAGGTTGCCAAAATAAATGACATCTTTATTATTCCTCAACCGATCATTTTCTCCTAGCATAATGACAGAGGCATCACAGTCGATATTAGCATTGCCGCCGCCGAAAATCGAACTGAAAAAGCTACCCCCGCTTTGTACCGGATCCCAGCCAAGCCCAACTAAAATTTTTGATAAACCTGGGTTACTCTTCGTTAAATCGATACGCTGGCCTTTTTGCAAATTAATTGCCATTTAAAAACACCCCTTTTAGCGTTTATTTCCCAATACGTTTAGTATTGTGTTTTCAGTTTCTTAAAGTTTTCTTGCAGCTCCTCAAGCCGCCTTGTCCCCTCTTGGCGCAAACGTTTATTTTCATCCTCAATCGCTTTTGTTTCCTGTAATCCTTTGATAATAATGTTCCATGATTCTTCGATCGTTTCAATTTTGATGCTTGGCGAACCTGCAAGTCTTGCAATATCGGCACTTTGCTGGGAAATATTTTGCGCATTTCTAAGCAGCATTTCATTTGTCCGGCGGTCAAGCTCGCTCATAGAATCTGCCACAAGCTTCTGCCTTTTTGCGGCAACTGCCTGGATCAGCCCATTTTTAAAAATTGGGATCGTGGTAACAAAAGCTGAATTGATTTTGCCAATTAGTTTGGTGTTGCCGCGCTGCAGCATGCGAATTTGCGGAGCAGTTTGAAGTGCCACCATTTTGGCCATCTCCAAATCATAAATTCGCTGCTCCAATAGTTCAATCGCATTTCGTAATGAATCTAGTTGCATGGAAGCCAGCTGATCACCTGCTTGCGCCCGGCTCTCAAGTTGCGGCAGCTGGTGATTCTTCAATTCCTCCACTTTCAACTCGCCGGCAACGATATATTTTTCAAGCGTTAAATAATATTGATAGTTTTGTTCATACATATTTTCCAACATATTCGTCGAATCAACCATTTCCTGACGGTACTTGGAGATTTCTACATAGACTTTATCAATTTCCTGTCCCATCGTCTGGTATTTCCCAAATATCTTTTCGACCATCTTTTCGCCTTTTTTGAACAATTTGCTAAAAAAACCGTCATTTGATTTTTGGAAATCTTTTGGATCAAATTTATCCATGATCCGGCCCAACTGTTTTAAAAGCTCACCGGAATCTTCCACTTTTGTAGTGCGCATATTGCCAAGAATTTGGTCAGAAAAGCGGGATATTTGGACAGCTGGTTCCTTGCCAAACTCTAAAATTTGAATTTGGTCCCGAACATCAATCGACTTGGCAAGATTCTGAACTTCAGGCTCCTTGCGAAGGGCAAGCTTTATATCGGAAACTTTTGTTTCTGTCAATAAGTCTTCTTGGGCGGCAGGTGTCAGCTCATTTGATGGATTTAATGGAAGATTCATTCTCTACTCTCCTCTCAAATTTTTAAAAATTCCTTGCAGCAATCCTTTTTTGAATATCGATGTTTCTTTATATTCCATATTAAACACAACATCATCCAGCCAATGAACATCAAATAATGAAGCTTCAAGGTAATTTTCGATGTCATTATGGCCTGCCGGATTATAAATAATCATATCAAAGCCAAATTGATTAAGTAAGACCATTAGCGCAGCATCAGACCTTGAAAGGGTTCCTGTTGTTTCATTATTAAAAATAATTAATTTAGGTACGTGCTGGGAATAATCAAACCGTTCCAATAGTTGAATAATATTTTTCGGCATCAGCATTGCTTGTGTAAACTGATAAATTTTGAGCTCTTCCAACGTCTCCGATGGCAATGGCTTTAGCATTGGCTTGTCACAAATTCTTATAACCGCATTGGCAATTCCCGATTGTAGTCCCGATGATAAAAACGAGTATGGCCAATAATGGGATTTTATGATTTTTTCAGGATCTAATAGACCGTCATTTCCCAGGGCATCCCGATAATGAAACCGAAAATCATTTGTACGATAGAATGTAAATGGCAAGCTTCGAATCAAAAGACTGTGCTCCATTTCGCTGAGCGAATGAAGACGATCCCAGTATTCTTTTCGATTTTTGCTGACTCCTTGAACTTTGGCGAAAATCGATGGAATTTTGACCTCTCCATTCGCGACAGTAAATTCCGGACGCACCATGGCGATTTCCTTTCCAATAATAAACAATTCATCATAAGTCGTTTTCAATGTAAGGGATGAAGGAGTATAATCTCTTAGCTGCCACGGCTTATACAGCCCGGAGCCCTCTTGATTAAGAATTGTTTCAATTTCCTTGGAAGCACGGTATGCGACCGTTGTTTTTCGGTTTCGTTTCTCCCGCGGAAAAGGTTCAGGCGGAATTTGTTTCGGGAAACGGTGGATAAAAACAGGTTCCTCGATAAAACCTGCTAAAACATCCTTTCCTTCCGGATGAAAAACAACAAGATCGCAACCAAGTTTTATTAAATAAAATAAAAAATATTGATGGCTTTTCTTTACATCCCCATACCATATAAACTTAGGCATTTCTTTTTCGGGGTCAGCATTTTCCAAGACAGGCTGCAGATGATTAATCGACCACTTTATAAGGTCAACAAGAACACGCCTCAGATCTATATTCCCTAAACCGTCCTCTTCAAACTTTGCAAACTTTTCGAGCACGGCGATCATTGTTTCCCGCAGTTTCCGATGAATTACCGGGATTTTCGATTTTATAATCAGCTGCTCCCCATCCAGAAATGCCGTGAACCGATTAATCGATAACTTTTGTTCCTGATTGATATTGATAATCTTTTGGATTGATTGAAAGTAGTGATTGCTAATGGATTTATCGAGAGAATCTTCACTCAACAAGTGAAGTTTCCATTCCTCTGAATGAACATAATCAAACAATTGATTATAGTATTCATCCGTATCAATCGGCACACCTAAGAATTCTCCCAATACCTGCCCGATTTCGATTGTATTTTGTTGAATGGAAAATAAGGGACGTTCCGACAGTGGTTTTTTTAAATATTCGAGCCAATTTTCATATGTAAGAGGCACTTGTCTGACCTTCAATTGATTTAATGGCGGGTACATGGATCATCCCCCTTTAAAACAGAAGCATTTTTTCGAATGAGAGTAATATGCTTCCATCATATCACAGTTCGATAAATGCTTCATATATTAAGAGAGCTGACAAGGAAAAAATTCGTCTACCCATATTCCATTACACCTTTTTTCTTGTACCTGCATATATTTGAGTACTTACACATTGAAGCAGGTGACATGAATGAGATTTTTAATCAAACGGCCAAAGATTGAACTGATCCAAGATGAATTAAATACAGTGATGGAAGTGATGTCCGCAGAAGTTTTTATTTACTTGGATCTATTGATATTCAGCTTGATTTTCACCTTCCTGCTAGCCCCGATATTTAATTCCCTGGCGTTGTCTTGCTTGCAATTTGCCTGTTCATACAGTTTTTTTTCGTGGATCTATCTGACAGCTTTCAGCCGACTGTTTAGAAAGAATTAAAAAGCTTTGGCAACTGCAATTTAAAAATTTCTGAAGAATTTCTTTCATACTTTCATAAATGCAAAAAGAAGGGAGACAACTTATATCAGCTCCCTTTTTCAATTGCATTTATTATGATTGTTTTTCTTGCGTGTTTTCTTTTTTCTTATTTAAGAAGTGGACAATAAAGGTTGCTCCGAATGTAAATAGCAAGATGATAAAGAAGTAGAACGCCGACAGTTCATAATGAAAGAAGACGCCAAGGAACATCTTAATAGAAATAATTAATATTAATATATAAGCAGTTGTTTCAAGTTCGGGAATCTTCTCGATTAATGTTAAAAATACCCCGGCAACCCCTCGCATCATTAATACGCCAAGCATCCCGCCAAGGAGCAGAATCCAAACCTCATTGCTGACACCGAAAGCTGCAAGTACACTATCAACTGAAAAAGCAATGTCCATTAATTCAACCATGACAACAGTACCCCAAAAAACGCCAAATATTCGGGTAAGGACACCATTTTGGTTCATGCCTTCTGCTTCCTCTTCTTTCTCTTCGCCGCCTTTTCGTTTGTCAATAAAGTATTTGATGGATAACCAGGCTAGATAGGCTGCACCAATCGCTTTGATCCACCAAAGCTTGATGAGGAATACGCCGAGTCCAATTGCGATAAAACGAAATACATAGGAACCGATTAAGCCATAAAAAAGCGCCTTTTTCCGTCTGTTTTTCGGCAAATGCTTGACCATGACCGCGAGAACAAGCGCATTATCTGCGGACAGCAAGCCTTCAAGAATAATTAATGTGCCAATCAGCCCCCAGCTGACCGGGTTTGTTAAAACTTCTCCCCACATATGCCAATCAAAAAATTGGGCATATGTATCGAGAATTCCTTGTAATACTGACATTAAATAAATCCTCCAATACAGTCATTACTTTGAAAAAGACCCAGCTAGAGAGCCGGGTCTCTTTCATTTTTCTTTTTAACCTACTTGCAGACCGAAATCAGTTGCCAGTGCTGCCAAGCCGCCTTGATAGCCGCTGCCAATGGCACTAAATTTCCATTCTCCGCCGTGGCGGTATAATTCTCCGACAACGATTGCTGTTTCAATTGAGAAATCTTCACCTAAATCATAACGAATAAGTTCCTCATTGGATTCTTCATTAAAAATCCTGACGTATGAATTGGATACTTGCCCAAAGTTTTGGTTGCGAGCTTGCGCTTCATGAATGGTAATCGTAAAGGCAATCCGGTGAATATTGGCCGGCACTGCCGATAAATTAATCTTGATTTGTTCATCGTCACCATCACCTGCACCGGTACGATTATCTCCTGTATGTACAACTGATCCATTTCCGCCTTGAGGGTTATTATAAAAAACAAAATCCGTTTCCGTTGTTACTTTGCCGTTCTCCCCAAGCAAGAATACAGAAGCATCCAGGTCAAAGTCATGACCACCGTCATATTTATTTGTATCCCAGCCGAGTCCTACAACTACTTTTGTTAATCCGGGATTTGTTTTGGTTAAATCGACCTTTTGACCTTTTGATAAACTTACTGCCATTTTTCATTCCTCCATTTTAGTTGATAGTCTATTTACGAGTTTTGCATTAAAAGGTTTCATTTATAATTTTAAATTTTACTCCGCAATTTAAGCAAATCTCTTTACATACATTAACTATTATACTGTTTTTTTAGAAAATGGAAAATATAGTTCAAAATAACATAAATTATTTCATCAACAAATAAAGGACGATTTTTGATCGTCCTTACTTGAAAGATAAAAAAGTATAAAGTAGACTTCGAAAATTGTCCAGCGCAAGCGGCCTAGCCCC
>NZ_BCUZ01000028.1 GCF_001591485.1 Neobacillus fumarioli NBRC 102428
CTACTTTTTTACTGTGATTATTTTACTAATTTTACTGCTCCTCCGACAATATCGCATGCTTATAAGGCAAACCAGAATATGCACAATGGTTTGCCTTAATCATTTTTCCCCTTCGTCTCCGCTTCAAAAGCTTTGAAATAAGAACCAACCTCTAAGTCGATAATTCCCTTTTTTTTAGGATCCAGTTGACTAATGATGGAAGGATAATGAACCATTTTATTAGAAAAATTTGTTAATGTTGCACTTACCTCGAAGCCATCGTTCATAAATAAGGAAATATGATATGGATCGGTTTTTGTCGGGGTAAAATGAATTTCAGAAATGGAGTTTACAATTTCATTCGGAAGGTTTTTTAAGCCATTTACCATCATATTAAGAATGGCACCCTCTTTAAAATCAAACAAAATAGGAGAATTCCCCGTAATTTTATCCATTTTGTAATTTTTAAGAATTTTCCCGTTTTCCATTATAGGATAGTAATAATTTCCTTGTTTAAGATAGGCAGCCTTTTTATGTTCTTTTATCTGAATCAAAATGGAATTAGGCCATTGAATCGTAACAGCCGCGGATTTTACTTCAGGCAACTGCTTTAATTTTGCTTCAATTGCAGTTGATTTGACTGTCCAAATATTCGTTTTGAGGCTAAGCCCGGTTTCCCTGATAATCTCATGATCGGAATAAAGTTCACTCCCGGTGACCGTAATATTCTTAACCCGGCTCAATGGTGACTGGGTATATGCAACTACTAAAATCATTAGAAAAAATAATAAAAGCAGGAACACAAGCCGTCTATTCGCTTTCTTCCGTCTTTGCTCTTTTAGCTTTGGAATACGATCCTCAAGTGCAACGATTTTACCATCTTCCATACATTTCCTCCAAATAAAAGCAGCTTGTCCTTTTATGCTCGGGGCTGCCTTGTAAAGCGAATAACGGCACGAAAAGTCATGCCGTCATTCGTTTACTCTCATTTCCAGCCTATAATATTATCTGTAATTATATCACAAATTTTGTCATTCGTAATAGATTTCTTCTTAGAAAAGCATGAAACAATTCAGACAGACAAAATCAATTCTAATTTCTGCCGATAATTTCTACTTCTGTTTCCATTTCTATTTCGTATAAACTGAAAATCGTGTCCTTTACATGTTGAATTAATGCAAGGACATCAGCTGCAGAGGCGTTTCCGGCATTAACAATAAAATTTCCATGCATTTCAGAGATCTTTGCTCCGCCAATGCTATACCCTTTTAGTCCGGCTGATTCGATTAATTTTCCTGCATAATTTGGTAGCGGATTTCTAAATATACTGCCTGCACAGGGATAATTCCAAGGCTGTGTAACTTTCCGATAATCCTTATTTTTTTGCATTTGAGCAACAATCGACGTCCGATCTCCTTCTGAAAGCTGAAAAACAGCCTCAAGAACAATTCCAGGACGCTTTTTTTGTAAACATGAAGTTCGATAGGAGAATTCCATCTCTTCGGTTGATAGCCACTCCATTGTTCCATCTTCAAATAAAATATGAGCCCTTGTCAAGATTCTGCTAATGTCTGAACCGTGTGCGCCTGCATTCATATACACAGCTCCGCCGACTGAACCGGGAATGCCGCTGGCAAATTCAAGACCAGATAATCCTTTCTTGCTGATCATCGTCGATAAACTGACAAGGGAATGGCCGCCTCCTACAGTTATTTCAGTTCCTTCAATAGATAATGAATCAATCCCTGGCCCAAGTTTGATGACCGCTCCCTCAATCCCCTTATCGGACACGAGAAGATTCGAACCTCTGCCAATTACCCGCCAAGGCAGAGCATTTTTTTCGATGATTTCCATTACTTTTTTTAAGTTTTCAACCGACGATGGTTCAATAAACAAATCAGCAGGGCCGCCAATTTTAATAGTCGTATGATGAGCAAGAGGCTCATTTGCTTTCACTTTTCCAATATTTAAAGACTGTAGTTCCGTAATAACTTCGTCCATATATATCACCTTACTTTCCAAACATGGATATTATTATAGTTTATGCTATTGGTGCAATTGGTCTACCGTTGATTTTCCCTTATTAACTGTTCCATGAGTCGATAAAGCTTTAAGGCCGAATCAGGAACCCCCATTTTTTTGGCGTTTAATTTCATTTCTTTTAAATTTTTCTCATCCAATAAAATACGATCGATGGTTTCTGTCAGCTTGCTGCCGGTTAAATCCTTTTCTAATAAAACTTGGGCAGCCCCCTGATCACTTAATGATTTTGCATTTTTCTCCTGATGATTGTTTGTGACATATGGGCTTGGGATTAAAATACTCGGAATTCCAAGTGATGTAATCTCCGCCAATGTGGTAGCCCCAGCTCTTGAAACAACCAAATCAATACCAGCAAGAACCTCTGGCATGTTATGAATGAAGGGTTTTATCAAAACGTTCTCAGGGTTTCCAACTAATTCTACTTCCTTTTTAACATTTTCATAATGGACATCCCCTGTTACATAAAGAACTTGGTATGATTTACCAGCAAATTCAGGTAAAGCTTGAATCACAGCTTCATTAATCGGTCTTGCTCCACGGCTGCCGCCAAAGATTAATACGGACGGCTTAGTCGTACTTAATCCGACCGAAAGCCTGCCCTTTATTCCATCTTGGCCGATTACCTCAGAAGCCCGAGGATTTCCCGTGAACACAACTTTATTTGCGGGGAAATATTCCTTTGCTTCAGCAAAACAAATCGCAATTTTGCTGACATATCGGCTTAAGAATTTATTAGTAAGGCCTGGAACACTATTTTGTTCGTGAATAATGGTTGGGATTTTAAGCTTTGCTGCTGCATATACGACCGGTCCGCAAACATAACCGCCAGTACCAATTACAACATCCGGTTTAAAATCTTTTAAAATTTTTTTGCTGTCTGATACTCCTTTTAGAAAGCGGAAGATCGTTTTTACATTTTCAAATGAAAGCTTTCTTTTGAAGCCGGTAATATGAATCGCTTTAAAAGGAACGTTTTCCCTCGGGACAAGCTTGCTTTCCAATCCATTCATCGTTCCTATATAAAGAAACTCTGCATTTGTATGCTTTTTCTGTATCTCTCTAATAAGTGCAAGAGCAGGATAAATATGCCCTCCTGTTCCCCCTCCGCTTACTGCTATCCTCATTTTCTCACCTCAAAAAATCTGCTAAACACATTCTACTATAAAAACTATATAATAAAAGTCAATGAAAAAAGAATGTTATCTAATTGTAACGATCAATCGGTCTATTACATAAAAAGAACCCTGTCACCAAACAGGGCAGATATTAATATCTTGAATAACGACTGATATTCAGAAGAACTCCGATCGCCATAAGCATCAGTGTCAGAGAAGAGCCGCCGTAGCTTAAAAACGGAAGCGTAATTCCTGTAACCGGCATCAGCCCAATGACAACACCAATATTAATCATCACTTGAATGGCCACCATAGCAATAATACCTACTGCAAGTAAGCTGCCGTATAAATCTGGTGCCCCCAAAGCAATACGGATTCCCCGCCACAAAAGAAGCGCAAACAAAAGTAGGATAAAGGATCCGCCAATAAATCCCAATTCCTCTGAAAGAATAGCAAAAATAAAGTCAGTCTGCGGTTCAGGTAGATAAAAAAACTTTTGCCTACTCTGCCCGAGTCCCAGACCAAACAGACCTCCCGGCCCAATTGCATAGAGCGATTGGATAATTTGAAAACCGCTTCCGAGCGGATCTGACCATGGATCTAAAAATGAAGTAATCCGCTTCATCCGATACGGTGCCGAGATGACTAAACCGACAAAGCCCGCGACCCCAATTAAACCGAGATAGATAAAATGGCTGATTCTGGCTCCTGCAATAAAAATCATCACGATACAAGTTCCCATCATGACAGTCCCCGTACCTAAATCGGGCTGGAGCATAATCATCGCAAAAGCGATAGAAGCAAGCCCCAATGATGGGACAAGTCCTTTTTTAAACGAGGTAATCTGTTTTTGCCGTTCTGATAGAAATTTTGCCAAAAAAGCAATCATTGCTAATTTCATAAATTCGGAAGGCTGAATGGAAAAAGCACCAACCCCAATCCAACTTCTTGATCCATTACGAACATTTCCGACTCCGGGAATCAACACCAAAACTAAGAGGACGAAACAAACAATTAAAATGGTTTTTGCCCAAGTTCTCCAGGTCCAGTAGTTAATGTTCATAATAAAAAACATGGCAAGGACCCCGACTCCCGCAAATAAGCTTTGTCTTTTGGCAAAGAAAAATGAATCATGAAATTTATATTCAGCCCAAACCGCACTAGCGCTGTACACCATAATAAGCCCCACTGCGAGCAGTGTAAATGTCACAATCATTAATATAAAGTCGGGAGCTGTTCTCTTCGTCGGCACCACTATACACCTCAACAAGCAAGTTTTAGGGCTTAAGTGCATCAGTGGTAAAAAACAAAGCGTCCAAGCACAAGCCCTTACTTAAGCTTATGCACAGCCTCGATAAAAATGTCTCCCCTGACTTCAAAAGTTTTATATTGATCCCAGCTTGCACAAGCAGGAGATAATAAGATGATATCCCCTATTTCAGAGTATTGGTAAGCCACAGGCACCGCCTTTTCAACATTATCGACACGAACAATCGTTTTTATCCCAGCTTCTTTACCAACTCTCTCTAGTTTTGGTGCTGTTTGGCCAAAGGTAATCAGTGCTTTTACGTTTTTCAAATAAGGAATAAGCTCATCGAATTCATTACCGCGGTCAAGCCCGCCCGCAAGCAAGATCACCGGTGTATGGAAAGCAGCGAGGGCATTGACTGTAGCTAAAATATTTGTAGCTTTAGAGTCGTTGTAAAATTTTCTTCCATTTATCTCTGTCACAAATTGCAGCCGGTGTCTTACCCCTGTAAATGTGCGAAGTACTGCTTGAATTGCGATATTTTCCACCCCTGAGAGTTTCGCAGCAGCCACAGCAGACAGGATATTTTCAAGATTGTGAACTCCTGGCAGCACAATATCTGCAACCGGCATCACGTTCTCTTGATTAAAACAAATCCATCCTTCGCGAATGCATGCCCCATCCGATAATACCTTCTTAGTTGAAAACGGAATAATTTTCGCTTTAGAACGGCTGGCGATCTCAAGGGTTTGCTCTTGATCAGCATTGATAATTAAATATTCGAGCTCTGTTTGATTCTTCGTGATGTTCTCCTTGGCTTTCCAATATTCTTTTCGTGTCCCGTGATAATCCAAATGGGCATCATAAAGGTTCGTAATAATGGCGATTCTCGGTTTGAATGTTTGAATCCCCATAAGCTGAAAAGACGATAATTCAATAACAATCGTTTGGTCTTTCCGAGCCTCCTCAGCTACACCTGATGCTACTGTGCCAATATTGCCGGCAATTAATGGGTTTTTATTGCCTTGTTTCAGCATTTCATAAACAAGGGTTGTTGTTGTCGTTTTTCCATTTGTTCCGGTAATGCCGATAAATGGGGCTTCGGAAATTTCATAGGCAAGTTCAACCTCGGTGATCACTGGAATCCCATTTTCAATGGCTCCTTGAATCATTGGGTTACTATAAGGAATTCCGGGATTTTTCACAATCAGTTCAAAGCCTTCATCCAAAAGTTCAACTGGATGCTCCCCGCATATCACTTTAATCCCTTGTTCTAACAGACACTGAGCTCCAGGGTTTTCGGATAATGGCTTTTGATCATTTACCGTAACAAACGCGCCGAGTTTATGTAACAAAGTGGCAGCGGATATCCCACTTTTTGCCAGGCCAAGCACCAATATTTTTTTATGGCGATAAGAATTAATCTGCTTCAATTACAACCACACCTCGATATAGATTCCTAGTATCGCAAAAATTAAGCCTACACTCCAAAACGTCACTACGACTCTCCATTCTGACCAACCGGCAAGCTCATAATGATGATGCAGCGGGCTCATACGGAAAATTCGTTTTCCGGTCGTCTTAAAAGAGGCCACTTGCAAAATAACCGACAATGTTTCAATAACAAATACTCCGCCAATTAAAATCAGCAAAATCTCCAGTTTAGTCAAAATGGCAAGGGCTGCAATCGCGCCCCCAAGCGCAAGAGATCCGGTATCGCCCATAAAAACCTTCGCGGGATGCGCATTAAAGACAAGAAATCCAAGTACGGCGCCGACAACAGCGACAGAAAAAATAGCCAATTCCATCTGAGACTGATTCCAAGCAAGAACTGCAAAAGCGCCAAATGCAATCGCGGTAGTGCCTGACACCAAGCCGTCCAAACCGTCTGTCAAGTTCACGGCATTGGAAAAACCTACAAGCCAGAAGATGATAAAGAATACGTAAAACCAACCTAAATCAATAGAAGTACCGCTATATGGAATGGTAATTTCCGTAGAGAAGCCTTGTTGTTTATAGACAAAATAGAAAATTACCGAAATAATAATTTGGCCTAAAAGCTTTTGCTTTGACGTTAATCCTAAATTTCGCATTAATACGACCTTGATAAAATCATCTAAAAAGCCAAGAAGGCCAAAACCAATCGTAACTAACAGTAACAGATAGGTTTTTACCGTAGGCTCAGAAAATTTCCCTGTCATCACAACTGTTGTGACAACAATGGAAAATAAAATCATAATCCCGCCCATTGTCGGAGTTCCTGATTTTTTCTGATGAGACTTAGGCCCCTCTTCACGAATGCTTTGTCCAAATTTCAACCTTCTTAAGAAAGGAATAAAAACCGGAGAGAGTAAGACAGAAATAAGGAACGCCATAATGATTGTGAAAAAAATAACTTGCTCCAGCATTTTATTCCCACCCTCCAGCTTTATCTGCTTGTTTCTCGGTTGTCGTATTTGACATCACATCAATATCACATAATTCGCTATTTTTATATGGATGTTTAAAAACTAAGTATATCATTTTTCTATTTGTTTCCCCATTCATATTTTCAATATAATTCCGGTTCTCCCACAAATCCATCATGACCTCTCCTTAATTGCTTCCCGGGCTACCTGCCGGTCATCAAAATCATGAATAACATCGCCAATAATTTGATAGGTTTCATGGCCTTTGCCGGCAATTAGAATCACATCACCGGATGACGCCTGGTTTACAGCCGTTTTGATTGCCTCTTTCCGGTTCGGTATTGTTAAATAGGTAGAACCTTGAACCCCTTCTTCCATTTCCTTTAAAATGGCGATCGGATCTTCACTTCTAGGATTATCTGAAGTAAATATTGGATCCGTTGCATACCGACAGGCAATTTGCGCCATGATCGGCCGTTTTGTCCGATCCCGGTCTCCACCGCAGCCAACTACAACAAAAACCCTTTTTCTCGCAAATTGCTGAACGGTTTTTAATACATTTTCAAGACTGTCAGGGGTATGGGCATAATCAACAATGACTGTGAAATCCTGCCCCGCATTTACAAGTTCGAATCTGCCAGCCACTCCTTCGATTGCTTCAAGCGAATGAATAATTGAAGGCAAATCAATTCCGGATACATAGGCAGCTGCCGTACTCGCCAAAATATTATAAACACTAAATTTTCCGATTAGCTGGATTGCCATCGGATATTTCTTGTTTCCAAAAACGATATCAAATTTGGTTCCGGCAGCAGTTATTTCAATATTTTCCGCCCGAAAATCGGATGGGTGATCAATTCCATATGTAATAACATGAGCTGCAGTAGATCTCATGAACATCTCTGATGCTGGATCATCCGCATTTAAAACAGCAAATTTAGGCCTTGTTTGGTCATAGGTATTGCCAAGCTGGGCAAATAATAAACTCTTCGCCCGTTTATACTCCTCCATCGTTTTATGATAATCAAGATGATCCTGCGTCAAGTTAGTAAAAACTGCAACATCAAAATCGCAGCCATGAACCCTCCCTAGATCCAAAGCATGGGAAGATACCTCCATAACAGCAGTCTCTACACCATCCTGCACCATTTGATTGAATGTTTTTTGTAGTGTTAAACTTTCAGGAGTTGTATTTTTTGTATCAATCGTCTTATCTGCTATTTTTGTATACATTGTTCCGATCAGCCCGGTTCGCTCGCCTTTATCGGCAAAAATTTTTTCAATCATGTGGCTGGTCGTAGTTTTTCCGTTTGTCCCCGTAATCCCAATTAGCCTTAAAGCCTTCGTCGGATGTCCATAAAAGGCATCGGCAAGGACTGCCATTGCCCTGACCGTATCTTTCACAATAATAACCGGCACTTCAAGCTGAAGCGGACGTTCGGAAAGAACGGCCCGCGCTCCATTTTGGACTGCGGATTCGGCAAAATCATGCCCATCTACCGTATACCCCTTAATACAAATAAATAAGCTCCCGTTTTGCACCTTGCGATTGTCATTATCAATCGAGGTAATTTCCACATCTTCCCCACTATATGGAATTAACAGATGCAAATGTTCTAGCAGCTTGGAAAGCTTCATTGTCCTCAAATCCTCTCATTACCTGCATTTATTGCCTTTTTTATATAGCATAAATAAGCATGACTTAAAAGTACCATCTTATTTTACATGAAAATATTTGATTTTGCTATTTAGTTACGAAATTAAAGCGGCGGAAAATGATTCCGGCCGCCCATTTCATTTTATATGATTTAATCTCCCTTGCCAAAGTAAAGCCTAATTTTCGATCCTTCCTTTACTTTCGTACCCGGTGCAGGAGATTGCCGTACTACTGTATCCCCCTCGCCACTCGCATCAATTTGCAAATTCACAAGCTGACTTGGAAGTTCTTCTTTTGTCATACCGACAAAATCAGGCAATTCGATCGGTGGATTGTCCGGCCATTTAATCTCTTTTTCTACTTGATTTTTTCTAGGAGGCACACCCATCGCGCTTAAACTATCCTTCAAAATCTCCCCAACAATCGGTGCACTAATCGTACCCCCGAACGCGGTTACACCCTTCGGATTATCAACTGCTACATACACCACAATTTGCGGGTCATCTGCAGGGGCAAAGCCAATAAATGAAACAATATAGTTATTTTCCAAGTACCGACCTCCTTGCGCCTTTTGGGCAGTTCCCGTTTTACCGCCAACACGGTATGAATCGACAAAAGCCTTTCCCCCAGTCCCTTGTGCAACAACTGTTTCAAGGGCATTGCGGACTTCTTTTGATGTTTCCTCGGAAATCACCCTTCTTTTGGCTACTGGGGAGTTTCTCATGACCACTTCTTTTGTCACTGGATCAATCAACTCTTTTGCGATATACGGCTGATAAAGAATTCCCCCATTGACGGCAGCCGACACTGCAGCTACCTGTTGGATTGGTGTAACCGAAACACCTTGTCCAAATGCAGTAGTGGCTAACTCTACCGGCCCGACACGATTCATATTAAACAAAATTCCTGTTCCTTCCCCCTGCAAGTCAATACCAGTCTTTTGACCGAAACCAAAATCCCTGATATATTTGAACAGCTTGTCTTTTCCTAATCGCTCTCCTAATTCTATAAATCCGGGGTTACAAGAATTTTGTACAACCTGTAAAAAGGTTTCATCACCATGTCCGCCTCGTTTCCAGCACTTTAACCTGGCACCAGCCACAGTGACAGAACCGGGATCATGAAAATGTTCTTTTTCTAAATTCACTTTATGTTCATTTAAAGCTGCAGCAAGCGTAATAATTTTAAAAGTAGACCCAGGTTCATATGTGCTCCATACCGGCAAGTTCCGATTATATACTTCTTGGGGTACATTACGGAAATTTGCCGGATCAAACGTCGGCCGGCTCGACATCGCCAATATCTCTCCATTATTCGGATTCATGGCAATGGCAATAATTCCATCTGGATGATATTTTGCCTCTGCAATATCCAATTCTCTTTCAATAATCGTTTGAATTTTAGTATCAATCGTTAATTTCAGATCAAGTCCGTTCACTGGATGTTCATAATCATCCGCGATCCCCTTCAGCCGTCCTCCTTTGGCGTTGGCATAAAATTTAACGGCCCCCCGCTCTCCGCTTAATTCTTTATCATAATATTTCTCTAATCCCATCAGCCCTTGGTTATCGATCCCTGTAAATCCGAGTACATGGGACAAGTAACTGCCAAACGGATAATATCGTTTAGAGTCTTCACCAATATAAACACCTTTGAGTCCCAAGGCCCTGACTTCTTTTGCCTTTTCGTGGGAGATTCTTCTGCCCTCTTTCATTCTGACAATATTCTCATTCTTGGTAATTTCACGGTAAGCCGTTTCTTTTGACATATTTAACACAGAAGCAAGCTTTTGGGCCGTTAGTGCTGGATCTGTTACTTGCCTTGGGATTACATAAACAGTCGGTGCACTAATATTGGTTGCAAGCGCCACTCCATTTCGGTCGAGAATCTTTCCCCGTTCCGGCTCAAACGGGATATTTCGGCTCCATAATTCCTTTGCCCGGCCGGTCAGCCAATCTCCCAGAAAAAATTGTACATAACCAAGCCGGACATCAATAATGAAAAAAATAAGGATTCCTACGAACAGGGCAATTAATAACCGTTTACGGACAGTTACATTTGATACACGCATAGACGAACGATCCTCCTTCGAACCTGATTACGTTATCGTTCATTTATATGCTTGTACATGAAGATAATAGAACGCCTTAGAACAATGGCTTGACCTAAAAAAAATCCCGCCATTTGCGGCGGGATTTTTCATTATTGCTGACCTGTCTTACTTTTGGATTGTTCATCTTTTTGTTTTTTTGTTTCTTCTGTATATAAATCCTCAGGCGTAACTAAATCAACCGTCAAGGTATCACCGTTATGCAGCTGGGTATTTGGTTTTATACTTTGTGAGGCAACATACCCTTTTCCGTTTACATTGAGCTTCAAGCCGGCCATATCAACAATTTTCATTACATCTCGGAGCGACCATCCTGTCATATCAGGTGCCGTTAAATTGCCATCTGTTTGCAAAATAACTTTCTCGCCATCTAAACTTGTCGTCCCTGGTTTAGGCAGCTGGCTGACTACTTGATTTCCTTTGCCGAGCACAACAGCATCAAATCCATCTGCCTTTAGTGTTTTAAGTGCTGCTTCAACAGATTGACCCTTAAAGTCCGGCAACTCATTTTCTGACGGAGTTTTCTGGGCAGAAGGTTTGATATTTAAATATTGCAGACTATTTTTCATTACTGGATTAAAAATAGCTGATACAGGGAGAGCTCCTTGGCCCGTTCCGCCTAAATCAGGCTGCTGAACTGCTACATAGACGATTAGCCGCGGATTATCCTTTGGTGCCATCCCTAAAAATGAGAATACATAATTATCTGCCCCTGTTAAATAACGTCCATTTGGGCCTGGGATGCTGGCTGTACCCGTTTTTCCTGCAACACTATAGCCTTCAATTTTATAACTACCGCCAGTACCTTTTGGCGAGGTGACTACGGTTTCCAAATAATCACGAACTTTTTGGGCCGTTTCGGCGGAAATTGGTGTTCCCACCACCTTTGGTGTCTCCTCCTTGATTACTTTCCCTGTATCATGATTAACGATTTTTTCAACGATATGTGGTTGCATCATTTTTCCATTATTTGCAATAGCAGTTGCTGCCTGAATTTGCTCAATTGGCGTAATGGCCGTTCCTTGTCCATATGCCGTTGTCGATTTTTCCACCGGATATTTAAAGGCAATCTTCCCTGCTGCCTCATTGGGAAGCTCAATTCCTGTCGGTTTATCCAATCCAAATCTTGATATATACTCCCTTAATTTATCATAGCCCAATTTATCTCTGGCAATGGTTGCAAATGCTACGTTAGATGAACGTTGAAGTCCTTCCAGATACGTGATTCTTCCCCAGCCAGACCCATTCCAGTCGTGTATTGCAGGGCTTTTCGGCGTTGCCTGGAAGGAACCGGACATATATGTTTCATTTGGATTAAACACATTTTCCTGAACAGCAGCTGCCAGTGTAAAAATTTTCATCGTTGATCCAGGCTCATAAGACGTTTCGATCGCTTCATTATGCCAACTGTTGGTGATGCCCTCACGCGTATTCGGATCGAAAGAAGGACGCTGACCCATTGCCAAAATATCTCCTGTTTTCGGGTCAGCTACAATGGCAATGATTTTTTTCGGCTTATATTTTTTCGCTACATTGTCCATGGCATCTTCTAAAAAGGATTGTATTTTTTGATCAATGGTTAAATAAACATCATCGCCATCATGTGCCGGTGTAATCTTTTGTTTGCCATTTGGCAAAATATAGCCCCATAAATCACTTTCATATTGTATGGAGCCATTCTTTCCTGTCAATAGCTTATTATAGGATTGTTCAATTCCCATTGCTCCAACTGTTTTATAAGTATTATTTTTTTCCGTACTGTTTGTATATCCGACGACATTGGAAGCAAATTTTCCATTTGGATAGAACCGTTTCGTATCCCGAATGAATGTAATGCCGGGTAGCTTCAATGCTTCTATTTTTGATTTTATATCCCCACTTAAATTCCTTCCCGCTTTGCCGAATTCCACTTGAAATTTTCCTTTTTCAGTTAAACGACGATAAATTTCTGATTCATCCATTTTAATATATTTTGCAAGTTCCTGTGCCGTTTTGCTTGGATCGACTACATGCTGCGGATGTTTAGGATCTATGGTCATCTTCTTACTAAGTATTGCAATTAATGTGTAGGAGGCTGTATCTTCCGCTATTACTTCCCCATTACGGTCCATGATGTCCCCTCTGACCGCTTGTAAAACCCCCTTTCGGCTGTATTTTTGTTGTGCCTTTGCTGCAAGTGGCTGACCAGCGAATTCACCGCTGATTTGAATGGAAAAATACCTAAAAATTAATATAAAAAAGAGCAGGACGAAGATTCCGAACAAAATCGCTGCTCCTAAATTCATATATGGTTGTTTCTTATTCATTTCTCCTGCACTACCTTGATGTTATTTTCATTTAATTGTAGCCCCATTTTTTTCGCTTTTTCATAGATTCGCTGATAATTGCTTAAACCTTTAACTTGAGCTTGTAAGTCACTGTTTACTTGCTGCTGTGCCTTGATCTTATCCTCGACTTTTTGGATATCCTTGTTCACTTCATAAATTTTTGCTTGATTCGAGATGATATGGATAGCACCGAAGCAAACGATTCCCGCAAATGCTACACCGAGTATTTTTTCCCCTGGAGTCAACCAGGATTTTCTTACTTTTAATGTCTGTTTATTCGTTTGAACTGGCTGCTCAAAATGCTTTTGCTCTTGCAAATTTCTGGCAAGGTTCTCCAAACTGCTTCCCCTCCTGATTTGTTATATTTTCTCTGCAATTCGAAGTTTTGCAGATCGTGCACGATTGTTATGTTCTATTTCTTGTTCAGTTGGAAGAATCGGTTTACGTGTAATAAGTTTTAATGTTGGTTTGTATTCAGCCGGGATTATTGGCAATCCTGGCGGCAGGTCAGGAGTTTCACTAGCCTTCTTGAAGGCTGCTTTGCAAATTCGGTCCTCTAGTGAATGAAAGGTAATGACACTTATTCTCCCCATTGGATTTAATATCTCAATTGCTTGATGAAGAGACTTTTCAAAGACAGCTAATTCATCATTCACCGCAATTCTGATTGCTTGGAAAATCCGCTTGGCAGGATGTCCGCCTTTTCTGCGGGCAGGAGCAGGAATGGCTTCCTTTATTAAATCCACCAATTCACCTGTTGTTTCAACTGGTTTGATTTGTCTTACAGCTTCAATCTTCCTTGCAATTTGTTTTGAGAATTTTTCCTCACCATATCGAAAGAAAATGCGGACTAACTCTTCGTATGACCAATGATTGATCACATCATAAGCAGTAATGGATGCATCACGATCCATTCTCATGTCCAGCGGAGCATCATGATGATAGCTGAACCCTCTTTCAGGTGTATCCAATTGCGGGGAAGAAACGCCAAGGTCATATAATACTCCATCCACTTTCTTAATCCCTAAACTTAGAAGTTCTTCTTGCAAGAATAAAAAATTTCTCTTAATGGTGATAAACCGATCACCATATTCAGAAAATCTTTCTCGGGCATTTGCAATCGCAGTTATGTCCTGATCAAAAGCGATTAGCCTTCCATCCTTTCCAAGCTTGGAAAGAATCATTGCACTATGCCCTGCACCTCCCAATGTACAATCAACATAAATTCCATCTGGTTTAACATTTAAGCCTTCAACGGCTTCCTCCAATAACACAGTTGTATGTTTAAACATGTTTGAACCACCTTTTCCAATCCTTCGAAACAGAAAATATATTCATAACCTGTCCATTAAATATCAAAGCCAATCATATTTTCTGCTATTTCAGCAAACGATTCTTCTGACTGTGAAAAATAGTCTTCCCAAATCTGCTTGCTCCAAATTTCAATTCGATTGGAAACACCTAAAATCACACATTCTTTTTCCAGTTTTGCATATTGCATAAGTGGTGCCGGGATATTAATCCTTCCTTGTTTATCAAGTTCACTCTCTGTTGCACCGGAAAAGAAGAATCGAGTAAAAGCACGGGCATCTTTTTTGGTGAGCGGCAAGCTTTTCAGCTTATCTTCTATCACCTTCCATTCTGATAATGGGTAACCAAACAAACATTGATCCAAACCTCGCGTGATGATGAACATTTCTCCCAATTCTTCACGAAATTTGGAAGGTACAATCACACGGCCTTTATTATCAATGCTGTGATGGTATTCACCCATGAACATACCCTCTACCCCCACTTTCTATTAAAACTGTACCACAATCCCCCACTTTCCACCACTTATTTTTTTATAAATTCGTTCCTACCTTGGAAAAATCCTTCGAAGCGTATTAAATTTCTTTAAAAAAAAAGAAAAACTTCACAAAAAAGTGAAGTTTTTCTAAAATTTCATGACTTTATGAAGGCCGTCGAATTCGAAATTAGCAGCCATAATGTCGTTGATAAAATTCAGGCCATAACGATTCAAGTAATAAAAAATATTCCAAATTCGTTCTTGCGGTGACCCCTCCGGCCGCAAATAGAGTTCAACGCGAGCATATTTATTTAAAATAACATCATGTTTCAGCTTCACTGCCTCTTCCAGTTTTGCCTGCATGAAGTCAAGTTCTTTCAATAATACCCCTTCATTTTTCTTTAAGAGCGGAAGCAATGCATGATTTACTTGAGCGGTTTTTGCCTCAATAATTTTGTATTGGTTTACCAGCTGTTCTTTTGCCTTTGAAAAAATGTTTGCAATTTCTCTATCCATTATGTTCTCGATAAATTGTGCTTTATCCCGCTCTGTACCGAATTGTAGTACCGTTTCAAGCTGTAAGTTTAATTCCTCAAGGTCTGTTTCAACCGATCGATCCAAGAATGTAATATTTAACCTAGGAACAATTGGCGGCATCTTCATCCCAAAATGTTCAAACACCAGCTTCAGCTCAGCCCAATACGAAATCTCTCCGGGACCGGCAATAAAAGCAAGTGTTGGGAAAAGCCATTCCTGCATCAATGGTCTTGTTACTACATTGTTACTTAACATAGCAGGATTTTCATGCGCCAGCTCAACCAATTCTTGCTTCGCAAACGAAACCTTACCATGTTTCCCTGTAAACCGCCCAGCTTCCCGGTCAAATTCCAGTAAAATACGTTCTTTTAGTTTGGGATCATAATAAAATAAATTGGCTGCCTGTTCGTTTGCCTGGATTGTCAGCGGAAACTCCTTTTTCGCTATTTCTTCTTGCTGTGCAAGAAGTGCATGAGTAATCCCTTCATGCTGCTCAATCTGTTCAGCAAGAAGTTCCTTTTGAAGCTTTCGAAAAGCGTGATCGCCTGAATCAACAATTAATAGCCCGTAATCCTTGAATAATTCCATGATGATATTAGCAAAGAAATCAACAAAAGTCGTTGATTTATTAATTTGTTCCGTAACAAAGGTTAATAGTTGATTTGTATATTCCGTCTCACCAAAATTTTCTATTATGTTTTCCACCCACGCTAAACAGAGATCCTGATCAATTTGGATATCGGACACCATTTTCTTTTCCAGGACTTTTTCCGGATATGTCCATTTATCGAGTTTTTGATGGACTGGCACAAACACATGGTTTACTTCTTGAAAGTCGTGATCTTCCCCGGCAATCCAAAACACTGGGACAACCGGTATTCCCAATTTCCTTTCCTTTTGTTCAGCCAATTTCAAACATGAGATGATTTTATGTATGGTATACAGCGGCCCCGTCAAAATTCCTGCCTGCTGCCCACCAATCACTACTGCGCTGTTAGTTTGTTTCAACTTATGAATGGAATTTTTGACGGCTTCTGACGATGCAAACCGCTCCATAAAACTTTCAATATACTCTGCTAATTCTGTCCGTTTAAATTTTCGCCCGCCTAATTCCGCTAATCTTTCTGTATCTGCGTTTAAATCATTAAAACGATAATGAAAAAAAGGCATAATTTCAGCTGATTGCTGTAAATATCCAGAAGCAAATCGGTTTGTCGCCGGTAACGAGAGATTTAAAATCTCCATTCAAGTACTCCCTTTCTGGTCATCCTAAAATCTTCTTCTAGAAGTATATCATTCGTCATCCTGTTTTAAAAAAGACTTTGCTTTAAAATTTTCATAAGCTCTCTTCTTTCCCTTTAATCGCAAAATATAAAGCTTCAGTCAGCGGTGCATCGATCCTTTGCTTTTTCGCTTCATCCAATACAAACCCTAAAATTGCTTCAACTTCTGTCATTCTGTTCGCTTCAATATCTTTCAGCATCGAAGAGCGGTTGTCAGCTGTTTTCTTGCAAATGCTAATCACTGCCTGTAAATACTTTTCTTGATCTCTAAGCCTTAAAACAGAAGAAATTTCCGCAAATAGCCGCATTAATAATAGATAATAAAATTGATTTTCAATCAAAGCACCATTTTTAACCCCAAGAATGGCTGTCAGCGGATTGATCACTGCATTTACCACTAATTTATCCAACAGCATCTCAAAGTAATTCGGCCTTACCAAAAAGGGAAAAGCATTTGGAGCGGAATGAATAAAACTATTTAGTTTCTCTATGTCACCTTTATAAACTGCTACATTCGTCACGCCAAGGCCATTAACCTTGACGGTATAACTGTTTTCTTTTAACGCACCGTGTTCAACAGTACCGACAAAAATATGGGCAGAATCAAGTGTTTCCAGCAGTTTCAAATGCCCCATTCCATTCTGGAGAAATAATATAGTAGCAGGTACCTGCGAAAGTTTATACATATACTCGAAAACAGCGAGAAGATGGTACTGTTTAACAGCAACGATAGCGATATCTTCCGTTCCAGTCCATGACGTTAGCGGCTTTGCTGAGACATATGAAACGGAGATTGTTCCAGCACTATTCATAACAATTCCATGATTATTTATATCTGCTGCCTGTTCTATTGTTCTCGTATATAAAGTAACTTCATGACTTCTGCTAAGATGGGCGGCAAATAAAAGTCCGATAGACCCTGCACCAATAATTCCAATTTTCATTTTTAAGATCCCTTCATATATCATATTCACCTGTATTTTAACAAATTTGCACAAATTGAAAAAAGAGGAAGTCTTTTTTAGACAACCTCTTTCACTCCTATACCGGATACACCGGGTGTTTACGTACACTAAATTTTAATTCTTTCGTTTCATACAAGGCAAACCGCTGAATCAGAACATTTCTTAGTTCAGACGGTGCAACAATTTCATCGACAATCAGCTCTGAAGCTAGCTTATAAATATCGATATGTTCTTTATATTCCTGCTGCTTATTTTTAACAAATTCCAATCGCTCTTTCGGATCTGCAATTTCATTAATTTTATTTGAATAAACAGCATTTACTGCCGCTTCTGGCCCCATTACAGCAATTTGCGCTGTCGGAAGGGCAATACAGCAGTCGGGCTCAAATGCCGGACCTGCCATTGCATATAGACCTGCACCATATGCCTTCCGGACAATCACCGATATTTTCGGAACTGTTGCAGAACTTATCGCTGCAATCAGTTTTGCACCGTGTCGAATAATGCCTGCCCTTTCAACCTTTGTGCCGATCATAAAGCCCGGTACATCAGCCAAGAATAATAGAGGAATATGGAAGGCATCGCAAAGCTGAATAAATTTTGCCGCTTTATCAGCGGAATCAACAAACAGGACACCCCCTTTTACCTTTGGCTGATTAGCGATAATACCAACCACTCGACCGTCAATACGGGCAAGTCCAGTAATAATTTCTGGCGCAAACAATTTTTTGATCTCATAAAAACTTGCCTCATCAATAATCCGATCGATGCATTCATACATATCAAAAGGCGCATTTTGATTAACTGGAATGATGGTTTCCAAATCGCGGCCTTCTTTTGCCGGTCGCCCCGGGTGTACTTTCGGTTTTTCTTTAAAATTGGCTGGAAAAAACTCGAGATATTTCTTTGCTGATTCAATTGCTTCTTCTTCATTATTCGCAAGGACATCCCCACACCCGCTTACAGAGCAGTGCATTCTTGCTCCGCCCATTTCCTCCAGACTGACCTTTTCACCGATTACCTTTTCGGCCATTCTTGGCGATCCCAAATACATCGACGCATTCTTATCAACCATGATGACATTATCACAAAATGCCGGTATATAGGCCCCCCCGGCAGCTGAAGGGCCGAACAAAATACAAATTTGTGGAACCATGCCCGACAACTTTACCTGATTATAAAAAATCCTTCCGGCTCCGCGGCGATTTGGAAACATTTCTAATTGATCCGTTATCCTTGCACCCGCAGAATCAACAAGGTACAAAATCGGAACTTTTAATTTTTCAGCAGTTTCCTGAATCCGAATAATTTTTTCAACTGTACGAGCACCCCATGAACCCGCTTTGATGGTCGAATCGTTGGCCATTACGCAGACAGTCTGGCCATTCACTTTTCCTATCGCCGTAACAACTCCATCTGCCGGCAAATCACCAGCCGCAAAATTGGCAAATTTACCATCCTCTTCATATTTCCCATCATCAAATAACAAAGCAAGACGATCACGGACAAACAGTTTATTCTGCTGTTTCGCCTTTTCATGATACTTGGGATGGCCACCCGCCTCGATTATTTTTCGATTTTCATTTAACCGCTCATTTAATTGATCTGTGCCTATCATGAAATTCCTCCTACAATGGCTATTCTAAAACTAGCAAAACATCATCTTCATTCACAAAATCACCAACATTGACCTTCACTTCCAGCACTGTCCCTTCGACGCCGCTTTCAATCGGGATCTCCATTTTCATCGACTCAAGTATTAGTACTTCTTGACCTACGTTTACTTGGTCACCAACTGCCGCAAATATATTTAACACTGTTCCCGCCATTGAAGCTGTAATTTTTTTCATTGTATTTTGCACTCCTTAGTTAACTAGTTTTTTAGTTAGAAAGCTTGTTGTGTACCGGCCGTTTTGAAAGTCCGTATCATTAAGTATGTTTAAAAACAGCGGTACATTTGTTTTAATTCCTTCAATCTCTACATTTTCGAAAAAATTCCTAGCTGATTCCAACGCTTGTTTCCTTGTATGACCATAGAAGATACATTTGGCAATCAGCGGATCATAAAAAGGAGTTACCGTTCCGCCCTCCCCATAACCAGAATCAATCCGCACTCCTTCCTTACTTTTGCCCCAATTTAAGGTTCGTATGTTTCCTGGTGATGGCAAAAAGCGGACAGGATCCTCTGCATAAAGGCGAAATTCAATGGCGTGCCCACTCGATTTGATCTCAGATTGCAAAAGTGGCAACGGCTCTCCTTTAGCAACGAGAATCTGCCATTTCACTAAATCAAGACCAGTGATCAGTTCTGTCACTGGATGCTCTACCTGAAGCCTTGTATTCATTTCAAGAAAATAGAAATTTTCTGCCTCATCAACAATGAATTCAATAGTTCCGGCATTGGTATAATTCACTGCCCGTGCGGCTTTTACAGCCGTTTCATACATTTTTTGACGAACCTGGTTTGATACAAATGGTGAAGGTGATTCTTCTACCACTTTTTGATGACGGCGTTGAATGGAACAGTCGCGCTCAAATAAATGGATGATATTCCCAAAATCATCTCCGAACACTTGAACTTCCACATGCCTGGCTTCGCGAATATATTTTTCAATAAAAACCTCTTCAGAACCAAAATAGCTCATCGCTCTTGCCTTAGTGGAGGAAAATGACTTAACGAGCGCTTGCTCATTTTCACAAAGAACCATGCCAATACCGCCGCCGCCTCCGCTCGCCTTTAACATCACCGGATAACCGATGGAATCAGCAAACTTACATGCCTCTTCAACCGACTTAAGTCCTGTGCTAGTCCCCGGCACAACTGGTACCCCGGCTTTTTCCATTGTTTGACGGGAAGCAATTTTATCACCCATTAATTCAATGGTTTCAGGTTTTGGGCCAATAAAAATGAGTCCTGCTTCCATTACTTTTCTTGCAAAATCCGCATTTTCCGATAAGAATCCATAACCGGGATGAATGGCATCCACTTTTTCACTTAAGGCTGTTTTTAATATTTTTTCCGTCTGCAAATAGGACTTGTTAACAGGACTCTCTCCAATACATACAGCCTTGGACGCAGCTTTAACAAACGGCATGTTTTGGTCCGCTTCGGAGTAAACAGCGATTGTTTCGATCCCCATGGCTTGACAGGTCTTGATAATCCTTAGCGCAATTTCTCCCCTATTAGCAATTAAAATTTTTTGCACCTTTTTTCTCCTTTCTAAAACAAGATACAATACTATTTTTCTACATCATTTCCTATTTTTCCTGCAAAATGTGAAAACGCTTCCTAAAGTAATTTAAGAGGTAATTTTTCTATTTATGATATATAATGTAGTTGATTCATTTTGAATAATAAAAAAATTATTTACTTCATGTTATTTGCTAAACATTACATTTATACAAAAATGGAATTGTGTACCTATGATAAGGAGGTTAACAAAATGGAAACAAAGGTAGTAAGACTAAAAATAAATTTCAAAACACTAGAGGAATTTAAAAAATTTAAAGAATACGGTCTCCAGGAGCTTTCTATGCTTGAAGATCTGGAGGCAAATATTGTAGATAATAATAGTGACTCACCATTTTACGGAATTTATTTCGGTGACAAGCTGATTGCCCGAATGAGTTTATATCAGATTGATGCAAAGTTTGACCGTTATTTCTATCCACCACAAAATTATCTTGAGTTATGGAAACTAGAGGTTCTTCCAGATTATCAGGGGAAGGGATATGGCAGGCAGCTGGTTGAATTCGCTAAAAGTTTCAAACTGCCAATTAAGACGAATCCAAGAATGCAATCTCGTGACTTTTGGGAAAAAATGGGCTTTACACCAGTAGAATACGATATGGAACGAGATCGCGGGGAAAACCCATTAGTCTGGTATCCGGAAGGTGTAGAGGCTCAAGAAAAGTAAAAGCGGACAAAAATGTCCGCTTTTACTTTTCCACTCTCTCTATATTACCGTTTTTATCCATCTGGAATGTTACTTTTTGTTGCTTGTCTTCATCTTGCAGCACTACCATTTTTCTTGCACGTTCCATAATTTCTAACAGTGAACGATAATCCTCTTCCATAACCTTAAGATTTTTGGAAAGTCTTTCATTTTCCACTGCCAGAGCGTCATTTTTTTTCTCCAATTCTTCTATTTGTTCAAGATACTTTTTTTTCTCCTCTTCATATTTGATCGTAACCCCTGTCTTCTTTTGCAGTTCCTCTAAAAAGCGAATCACGTCTGCTAAGGTTAACCCTTGTTCATCCTTCCGCTGAACGGGATCAACATTGGGCTCGACAGATTCTTTTAGGTGTTCTCCTGAATTCGCGGCCGTTTGTTTTTTTAGTTCCTTCCTTTGCTTCTTAGCAAGCTCAATTCCAGATTTATATTGTTTTCGTACAAAAGAGTTCCAGCGAAAACCACAGGCTGCTGAAGTACGTGTCAACCGCTTTCCTACTTCTTCAAATGCCTGCAGTTGTGTCCCGCCTTCACGAATATGCCGGAGAACAACTTCCGCAAGGAGCAAATCCTCGTCTTGTGTCCAGGCATCCTGCCGAGTTGGTGACATCATCATCCCCCCTAGTAGTGTTTTACTAATACATATGCGTCTACTAGAAAAGATAGACTTAAGCAAGCCTGCTGTTTTACTCTATATGAATTATTTTTTTGGAAAAAACAAAAGCACAAGAACTATATGGAAGCTCTTGTGCTTTAAATACAATTTGAAATTAGTCGTTCACTACATCTTTTCCTTTGTATGTTCCGCAGGCCTTGCAAACGCGGTGAGCGAGTTTCATTTCACCACAGTTCGGGCATTCTACCATACCAGGAACACTTAATTTAAAATGAGTGCGGCGCTTTCTTTTGACAGTTTTAGAAGTTCTTCTGAAAGGTACAGCCATTCTTCACACCTCCTTATAAGAAAAGCGTAAAGGCCAAAAAGCACAAGACTATGAAAGTTTTAACCTTCATGAGATGGCTTGAAATTTAGCCGATGACGCCTGAAGCTAGTTTTAGGTTTCAAAAATGAAGCTCGAAGTGAATGCTTCATTTTGTAACATCTTTTTGCCGATTATGATTCGGAAGAAGATTTATCATGATCAAAAAACTTTGCAAGTCCTGCTAGTCTTGGGTCAATCTTTGCGGAATTTTCTTCCTCTTGTACGACCTCCCAATCATTTCCGGACTGTGGGGCTGCATCCTCTGAATCGCTCGAATCACAAAAGACTTGCATTGGTACCTCAAGTAAAAGAATTTCCTGAATAATTGGTTTTAAATCAATCATTTCACCCTTAACTTGATGGACCTCTTCTCCGGTTTGATAACCAGACTCTTGCAGAAGGAATGTTTCCGTAGTTTCAACACTGATTGGAAACTTCACATCTACTAACGTTCGAGAACAAGGCAGAATGAAGAAACCTTCAATCTTTAAATGAAAGGTCACCTTCGTTGCATCAACATCACCACGTCCGGTAATATGTATAGGTGATACATCCCGGATCGTTGGGTCAATCTGTTTAATTTCATCAACCCGAATGATGTCATCTATCAAAAAGTCCTTGTTTCGATATTTTTGCAGTTGAACTAATGTCCATTTCATATGAATCACCCCAAGGCAACAAAGGTAATTATAGCCTTCGATAAAATTTTTGTCAATATTTTTTCTTTACACATTAAGCAGGGGATCATTTATTTGTATAAATGTTTTTTCCTATATTAGTTTATCCATTAAAGTTTGATACGAAACGTTCTTAACTGCTGGTGAATCATTTGTTATAATATTTAGTAATTTTTGGAGGTGTTAAAATTTGAAAGCCGTTGGAGTGGTTGTGGAATATAATCCTTTTCATAATGGACATCTTTTTCATTTACAAGCAGCTAAAAAAAAGGCGGATGCCGATATTGTGATTGCCGTCATGAGCGGGAATTTTCTGCAAAGAGGCGAACCAGCCCTTGTATCCAAATGGTATCGGACAAAAATGGCTTTATTAAATGGAGTAGATCTCGTTTTTGAACTTCCTTATCAATTTGCGGTACAACAGGCAGAAACATTTGCAAATGGAGCTGTTTCCATTTTAGCCGCTGCCGGATGTGAATTCTTGTGCTTTGGTAGTGAAAGCGGCGATATTTCTTCTTTTCTTGAAACCATTGAATACTTAAATGGACAGAAAGAGGCATTTGCAGCAAATATCAAGCATTATATTCATAAAGGTGTCAGTTACCCAAAAGCACTGGCACTTTCTTATCAAAAGCTAACCGGGTCTGATCAATTTCTAGATTTATCCCAGCCGAACAATATTCTTGGTTTTCAATACATAAAGGCTATCAAAGAGCAGAAGAGCAGGATGAAACCTTTGACAATCAAGAGAAAAAATGCCGGGTATCACGATGAACATTTTTCTTCCGAAACAATTGCCAGTGCTACAAGTATCAGGAAAGCAATTTTTTCACCAGAAGAAACTGACATAAGTAAATATGTTCCACAGCCGACAAAACAATTATTAGCACAATATTATGAACAATATGGGTGTTTTCATCATTGGGAACGGTATTGGGACTTTCTTCAATACCGTCTCATTCAGTCAGATCCTGAAGATCTTAAAGAAATTTACGAAGCAGAGGAGGGGCTGGAAAACCGGTTAATCTCTGCTGCCACCGAGTCTAATCATTTTCATGAGTTTATGCAAGCAATTAAAACAAAGCGTTACACATGGACAAGACTTCAGCGGCTGTGTGTTCATATCCTGACAAACGCGAAAAAAGATAGAATGAAGCCAACAGCAAGAGCTTCTTATCTAAGGCTCTTAGGTATGACGACTGCGGGACAAACTTATTTGAATCAGATGAAGAAAAATTTCAGTTTACCGCTCGTGTCAAAAGCTTCCTCCTTTAAAGGTAACGAAATTGATCTTGATATTAAGGCAGCGAGAATATATGCAATGGGCCTTCCAGAACCTTATAAAGTACAATTATTAAAGCAAGAATTTCAGCAGCCACCAATATATGTAGAGCAAAAAAGATGATGCAGTGTTGCACCATCTTTTTATTTTTCGGGCAATTTTTCCAAATAATTGACTGCCTCGTCAAAGTTATTGACAGGAACTATTTTCATTTTTGAATGGATGTCATGTGCTGTTTTTACAGCTGCTCGGTAATTAGAGTTTTGCGCACCCTTTTCATTCGGAGCAAAGAAGATTTCTGCCCCCGCCTTGTCTGCAGCAACGATTTTTTGTTCAATTCCGCCGATCGGACCAACCGTACCATCTACATCGATAGTGCCTGTACCAGCAATTTGATATCCTTTTGTTAAATCTTCTTTTGTCAACTGATTATAAATTTCCAATGAAAACATCAGACCCGCTGATGATCCTCCAATATCAGCCGTATTGATTTTTACCTTTGGATCCACAACAATATCTTTATCATCCACTAATGAAATTCCGATTCCTACCCGGTTTGGAGACTCTTTAAATGGTTTTAATTTTAACGTAGCCGTTTTCTCTTGCTTATTTCTTAAGAACGTAAATGTCACTGGATCTCCTGCATGTTTTTTCCCTACATAATCAATAAATTCTTTAGAAGAAGTAAAGGAATTACCATCCACTTTAAAAATCCGATCGCCGGGTTTTAATGTTCCGTCAGCCGGCATACCAGGCAGTACATCCATAACATAAATTCCTTTATATTTATAATGAACCGGAATTCCCGCTTTACGGTATGCCACATCAATGGCATTCAGTTTTGCTCCGGCCATCATCTGAAGCTGAATGAGATTATACTCTTCTTCTGTTTCTTTCTTCCCTAAAATTTCATCCTGCGGATAGATTTCATCATACTTACTCATTTTTGCTTCCAAATAAGAGTAAATATTTGCTTTGCCCATTCTCACAGTTGTCAGCATAAAATTGCCCTTTTCTTTATAACCATTTTCAACTTTAATAATTGGAGCAAGCTTCTTTGCCATTCCGGGCTCTGTTATATAATAAGGGAGTGTAATGAACATGCCGCCAATCAGGAGAACAATCATTAGGACAAAGATCCCCGTATATATTTTTTTGCACAAACTTTACGTCTCCTTCCACTTTCTAATTTCTTCCTCAATCTGTTTGATATGCTTTCTAGCTTCTTCTTCTCCGAGTTTTATAATTTCTTCAGTGTAAGTGAATGCACGAGAACTATATCTTTCAACGGGCGGACGAATCATAATTGCAGAAGAGGGTTCCCTGCTGTTGATAATTTCTGTCTGCATAATATCAATGCTTTGCATGATAACATCGTAAATAGAAGTAATTTCGGCATTCCGCTTGATTGTTGAAACATCGACAGCAATGACAATATCTGCTCCCATTTCTCTTGCAACAGTCACGGGCACACGGTCAGTCACACCACCATCGACCAGTATTCTTCCATTATATTTTTCCGGAACAAAAATTCCCGGAATGGAAATGCTTGCCCGAACAGCATTTGCAATAGAACCAGTTTTAAACACAACCTTTTCACCTGTTAATAAATCTGTCGCAACAATACCAATCGGAATCTGTAACTCCTCAATATTTTTCCCGCGTGTAAATAATTTAACAAATTCCTTTACTTTTTTGCCAGCTATGAATCCCATTTTGGGCACTGTAAAATCTAAAAAATATTTTCTTTTAAAAGCAGAGGATAATTTATATAGCCGGTCAATATCAATACCAGCAGCATATAAACTGGCAACAAGAGCACCCATACTGCTGCCGGCAATTAAATGAATAGGGATTCCAGCTTCTTTTAATACCTTAAGTACACCTAAATGTGCAAACCCACGCGCACCTCCGGAACCAAGTGCCAAGCCTACTTTCGGGTGCTCCATAAACTGACCTCCCTAAAAACGATTTAGAGTTTATCTAAACAAATACTCGTTCAATCTTATGGTCTAAAAAAACGTTCTATGAGTATATTTCTTTTATAGCAGGACAAGTAAATTTGTAAGTTGATCTTATTTTATCATGCACCCAAAAGATTTCACAGTATAGCAAGACTCTTAGGGGGGTTCCACTTGCATCGTTCAAAATTAAAGACGGTCTTCTTATCCGTTTCCGTTACAATATTGGCGGTTTCACTTATTTCTTTTCCACAAGAGTCATTGGAGGCTTCACAACGCGGACTTAAAATGTGGTGGGAAATTGTCTTCCCCTCGTTGCTGCCCTTTTTCATTGTATCAGAGATGTTAATTGGTTTTGGGGTTGTCAAATTTATTGGTGTTTTACTGGAGCCGCTGATGAGGCCCCTGTTTAAAGTACCTGGTGTAGGGGGATTTGTTTGGGCTATGGGGCTAGCCTCCGGTTTTCCTGCTGGAGCAAAATTCACGGCAAGATTGCGCCAGGAGGGGCAGTTAACGCAAATCGAAGCGGAGCGCCTAGTTTCCTTCACGAATTCCTCCAATCCTTTATTTATTTTTGGCGCCGTTTCAGTAGGTTTTTTCCATAATCCCCGCTTAGGGATCATTTTGGCAGCAGCACATTACTTAGGCAATATTTGCGTAGGTTTAATGATGCGCTTTTATGGAAAAGAGTCTCCGGATAAAATAGGCAAAATCAAGGGAAAATCAATATTTCGGGAAGCACTGTCTACGCTGCACCAAACAAGAATAAACGATAAACGCCCCATCGGAAAACTCCTCGGAGATGCAGTCAATTCATCATTTCAGACATTATTAATGGTAGGCGGATTTATTATTTTATTTTCTGTTATTAATAAGCTGCTTTATCATTTACATATTACAGCCATGTTGGCAAAGGCCGTTGAAATCGTCTTATCGTCTATTGATTTTCCGGATGCATTAAGCATTCCATTTATCTCGGGGCTATTTGAAATTACATTAGGCAGTCAGTTGTCAAGTTCCGTGGAGAATGCCGATCTTCTGGAGAAAGTAATGGTTACCAGCTTTATCTTGGGATTTAGCGGGTTTAGTGTTCAGGCACAAGTGGCAAGTATTTTAGCACAAACTGATATTCGGTTTAAACCATTTTTTATTGCAAGAATTTTTCAAGGGGTGTTTGCCAGTATATTCACTCTGATACTTTGGAAGCCGTTATATATTCAGTTTAATATGGAACAGCCATCCAATGCCCTACCCGCAAGTTTGTTAACCGGAGGCCAAATGAATCACTTTTATCAAAACGTAATCGAAGCAGGTCCTTTCATTACCATTTTCTCGCTTTCGTTATATGTTCTCTTTTTGTCATTTCAAATTAAAACACAAAAGAACTAGGCAATGCCTAGTTCATTTATTTTCATTATATTTTCTTAATAATTCTTTTTCTACAACTGGCGGAACAAGTTCTTTAATATTCCCATGGTATTTTGCTGCCTCTTTCACAATGCTTGAACTTAAAAATGAGTATTGATTATTTGTCATCATAAAAAAGGTTTCAACATGGTCATTTAAAAAACGATTCATAGAAGTAATTTGCATTTCATATTCAAAATCGGAAACTGCTCTCAAGCCCCGTAATATAGCAGTGGCATTCACACTTTTTGCATAATCGACCAAAAGTCCGGAAAATTGATCCACCAGCACATTTGGTATATCTTTTGTTACTTCCTGAATCAAACTGATTCTTTCCTGGACTGTAAACAGCGGATTTTTTGCAGAATTGTTTAATACTACAACATATACTTTATCAAACACCTTCGCTCCTCTGCGAATAATATCTAGATGGCCATATGTAATTGGGTCAAAACTTCCCGGACAAACGGCTATGCTTGCCACATTAACTCCCCCTATTCCTTCGTTTCCATCGAATAAATCGTTACGGCAATAATCCCGTATTTCTCATGTTTTATTTGCTGAAACCGCCCTACAGCCAGCGGCAGTTCCACATTGGAACTGTGTTCGCAGACAACGTTTCCGTTATTGTTGATTAAATCCTGCCTGTCCATTTTCTCCATAAGGGTGACGAGCTGCTGCTGTTTATATGGCGGGTCCAAAAAGAGATAATCAAATCGGATTCCTCTTTTGATCAAGGCCCGTAAAGCTCGGTCAGCATCATTCCGATAGACCTCTGCTTTCTCTTCAAATTGACACGCTTTAATATTCTCGCGAATCACTTGAATCGCTTTTGGATCATGATCAATGAATATCATTTTTTCCAACCCTCTGCTAAGTGCCTCAATGCCTAACCCGCCACTTCCAGCAAAAAGATCTAAACCATTCCCCCCATCAAAATAGGGGCCAATCATGTTGAAAATTGCTTCTTTTACCTTATCAGTTGTAGGCCTTGTTGTTTTTCCAGGAACCGCTTTCAACGGTCTTCCTTTGCAACTGCCTGAAACGACTCTCACGAAACGATCACCACATCACTCAAAATCCAATTTCTTGATCATATCCTATCATAAATGACAAAAAACAGACAAATCAAAAGCAGAATATCATAAAAAAATGACGAAATTTGTCTCTGGTCTTTTATCGATTGGAAAATTTATTAAAAAATGTATAAGCATTTTCATTGTGGAAATAATGATAGTAACAACATCAATTCGAGGATGTTGTTGCCAACCGCGGAGAAGACTTACGTTTCCCCATAAGTTCTTCCTCCGGTTTCTCCTCTCCCTTTGCCTTCTATCCTAAAAAGTAGGATGTAGAAGGACCCTGCAGGTGTTCTGCAGGGTTTTTTCTTTTTCATATAAATAAAAAGATGAGGGCTTGCCTCATCTCATTAAATTCCCATCTTATAGTCGTATTCTTTGGCCTTATCAGGAGAGGAGTTCTCGTATTCCATTTTCAAAAATGGTTTATACGATGGTTCTACTTTTTTCACAAAGGAAAACGAGCTTAACTTCTCCATAATATTTTCAACTTCTTCTTGATTACAATACAATACAACATATTTCAGCTTTTTTGAAATATAATGGACATTGCCAAACCGCCTAAGCATTTTTGCTTGTTTTAATGAGTACAGCCAAACTACAATTCCTTGTCTTTGAACAAACATAATTTTCCCCTTCAACACATCCACTTTTGAAATAAGTCTAGCATAATACCTCTCTTGTTTTCAATTTCTTGAACAAAAAGCGCAAGCACCTTGGTCAGTCTGCCTTCTTCTCGGAATAATCCTCC
>NZ_BCUZ01000029.1 GCF_001591485.1 Neobacillus fumarioli NBRC 102428
CAGCCCCTTTTTATTTCCAAATTTTTTCATATTTCTCTTAAGGATATTCTGATTTAAATATGGAATCATAATTGTGTACAACTTAAATAAAGGAGTGTTTTCCTGCATGAAGAAAAGCATTGTACTTACTGCAACCCTTATTTTTAGTTTATATTTAACCGGTTGCGCTAGAAATGACACCAGAAGTGACCTTGTCAATAGGGACACCAATCGGGCAAGAGTCGATTATCAAACACCAGCACCTGCACCAAACCGTCCTGGGGTTACAAGAACAGATATGAATGATACTAGGATTTACCGTGATACCGATCAAAATGATGTCCGCTATACCCCAAATGATGTTGGGACGGATACTTCCAGAATGCGGGTAGCTGACCGAGCTGCTGATAAAGTAACCGATCTGAAGGAAGTAGATAGTGCGAATGTTATTGTAAGTTACAATAATGCATATGTTGCGGCTAAATTGGAGCCTGGAGCTGGCAACAGATTATCAACAGATGTAAAAAACAAAATCGCAAAAGCAGTAAAATCAGTTGACAGAAATATCGATAATGTCTATGTTTCAACAAACCCAGATTTTTATGACCGCATGAATACGTATGCTCAGGATATCCGTAATGGTAAACCAATTTCCGGATTCTTTTACCAATTCACAGATACAATCCGCAGAATATTCCCGGAAGCGAAATAATAAAAAGATGACTGGCTTTTTGCCAGGCATCTTTTTTAAATTTCCTCAAAATATTCTTTGTAGAAGCCGCCAACTTTTCCGCTGTCATCGATCACAAAATAAAACTCATCTGTTTCATTTTTCATTTCATATATTTTTCCCACTGTTAAAACATTATTGACCATATATTTCTTGGCATTCGTATGAACACATTTCACTTTCTTGATTGTTTTCGTATCATGCCATGATAAATGAATCAAATATGCCACCATCCTCATTGATTTTATACAGTTAATAGTATAATCAATAGTTTAGGCAGCGGCAACTAAATCGAAAGGCTTATTTTATGGCATTCGTTTTTTTGATTGTTGCTATGGCTTTTTCTCGCAAGCGAAACTTCTGAATCTTTCCCGATGCCGTCATCGGATAGGCATTGGTAAATTCAATATAGCGCGGGATTTTATGTTTCGATATTTTCCCCCGACAAAATTCTTTAATCTCATCGACAGTTGCCGATACACCGTCTTTCAAAATAATCCAGGCCAGTACTTCTTCGCCATATACTTCATCTGGGACACCAATCACTTGAACATCTAATATTTTCGGGTGGGAATATAGAAACTCTTCAATTTCCCTCGGATAAATATTTTCACCCCCGCGGATGATCATATCTTTTAACCGGCCAGTAATTTTGCAATAGCCGTTTTTATCCATCACCGCTAAATCTCCAGTGTGAAGCCAACCATCGTCATCAATGGCTTCTCTAGTTGCTTCCAGATTTTTATAATATCCCTTCATTACATGGTACCCTCTTGTACACAGCTCCCCTTGCACATTACGGGGAACTTCCGTGTTTGTTCCCGGCTTAACAATCTTCACTTCGACATTTGGCAAAGCTTTTCCGACTGTTTCCACCCGTAATTCAATTGGATCATCGGTCCTTGTTTGGGTAATCACTGGTGAAGATTCAGTTTGTCCATAGGCAATCGTAATTTCTTTTACCCCCATTCGCTCGATCACGCCTTTCATGACTTCAATTGGGCAGTTTGAGCCAGCCATAATCCCAGTTCTTAATGAAGATAGATCATATTTATCAAACTCCGGATCATTCAGCTCGGCTATAAACATAGTTGGAACCCCATGAAGTCCGGTACATCGTTCATCCTGAACCGTTTGTAGCACTCGTTTTGGACTAAATTCCTGGACCGGAACCATTGTGGCACCAACAGTCACACATGCCATTGTGCCTAATACACAGCCGAAGCAATGAAAAAATGGAACCGGAATACATAACCGGTCGCAATTCGATAGTTTCATGCAAGATGCAATATTTAAAGCGTTATTAACGATATTATTATGTGTCAGCATAACTCCTTTGGGAAATCCCGTAGTACCGGATGTGTACTGCATATTAATGACATCATCCGGATCAAGTGACCTTAACCTCCTATCTAATTCTTCATCAGATACAAATTGACCAAGTTCAATAATGTCATCCCATGAATAGGTCCCCGGGTACTTTTTATCTCCCAAGACAATCACATTTTTTAAATAAGGAAGCCGACTGCTATTTAACTGGCCAGGTTCGGATATTTTGAGTTCCGGTGCTATTTCATAAAGCATTTCCATATAAGCAGAGTCTTTCCATGCGTCCATTAAAACGATCGTAGTGGAATCCGACTGCTTTAATAAATATTCAAGTTCTGAGGTCCGATAATTGGTATTAACAGTAACAAGAACTGCTCCAATCTTCCCGGTTGCAAATTGTGTAATCAACCATTCCGGAGTGTTTGTGGACCATACCGCTAAATGCTCCCCTTTTTCAATTCCAAGCTTCATAAGTCCTTTTGCAGCCTGCCGACAAATTTCATTAAATTCCTTGTATGTCCATCTTAAGTTGCGATCAGAATAAACTACAGCCTCATGATCTGGATGTATCACTGCTTGATCCTCTATTAATCTACCAATCGTAACATTTAATAAATTCGACATCCATCTATTCCTCCTTAAGGCATACAAGTGAACCAATTCAACAAATTGTATTCAAATGAATATTACCACATTGGTGAGAATATTCAATATATTTTGAATTAATATCATTCCTAACTAAATAATTTATTAATAATTTCTAAAATTTAAAAATTAGGTCTTCTCAAATATCCTGTAACCCGTTACAATAATAAAAAGCTTAATATTTATCCATTTCCAAAGGAGGCATTCTTGAATTGAAAATTATGAGTAACGAGCAGTTAGTTGTTTCGTATCGGGATGCATTGAAATCTGGAAAGGAAAAAGAATGGATTAAGATTTTGAAAGAAGAGATACAGAGACGAGGGTTAAAACCTTTTAAACGGCGTTAGATAAAAAGGAAAAACCGCTGAACAGTTCAGCGGTTTTAATGAAATTACCCTTCCAAGAGCAGATTCTCAGGGTCTTCGAGCATGGCTTTAATTTTGCTTAGGAAGCTGACAGCCTCTTTTCCATCGACGATTCGATGGTCATAGGAAAGAGCCACATACATCATTGGCCTAATCTCTATTTTATCATCATCAACGACTACCGGACGCTTTTGAATACTATGCATACCAAGTATCCCCACTTGCGGGCCATTTAAGATCGGAGTTGAGAACAATGAACCGAATACTCCCCCGTTTGTAATGGTAAAAGTACCGCCTTGTAAATCACTTAATGATAATTTTTTCGTCCTTGCTTTTTCGGCCATCTCCATGATATCACGTTCAATTTCAGCAAATGATTTCCGGTCTGCATCACGAACGATAGGAACAACAAGCCCTTCCTCTGTGGCAACTGCAATACCGATATCATAAAACTTTTTCACTAACAGCTGATCGCCTTGGATCTCTGCATTTAAATAAGGATATTTCTTCAATGCTCCCACTACTGCTTTCGTAAAGAAAGACATAAAGCCAAGGCGGACATCATGTTCCTTGAAAAAGCTATCCTTTCTCCGTTTTCTTAGGTTCATAACGGCAGACATATCGATTTCATTAAATGTTGTCAGCATAGCAGTTGATTGTTTTACTTCTAAAAGCCGATTCGCAATGGTTTGACGGCGGCGAGACATACGCTCTATAACAACCGGCTTAGCAGGATCTTGTGCTGCGACTGTCGCTTTTTCGGCCGGAGCTGAAGGTGCCACATGACTTTTTTCAGGTTGAAATGATGAAACATCCTGCTTCCGAATTCTTCCTAATGGATCGGATGCCGGAATCTCAGTTAGGTCGATTCCTTTTTCTCTCGCTAACTTTCGGGCAGCAGGAGAAGCAATTGGTCTCTGACCTTTTCCTTCAGTTCCTTCTTCCTGCCGAGCTGTTGTACTTTCGACAGGTTTTGGAGCTGCTGGTTCAGCCTTCACTGCATCTACATTAGGTGTTTCCTGTTTTTGCGTATCTTGAGATTGAGCGCCTTGTGCTGCTTCATCCACAGATGCAATTGCTTCGCCAACTTTAACGGTATCTCCTTCTTCAAATTTTTGTTCTGTTAGAACACCTGAATAGTCGGAGATAATTTCAACATTTACTTTGTCTGTTTCCAATTCGACAAGGTAATCGCCTTTTTCAACATAATCGCCTACACTCTTAAGCCATTTCGCAATGGTACCCTCTGTTATAGATTCTGCTAATTCTGGAACTTTTACTTCAGCCATTTTAATTTCCTCCTCTTATTCTTTTGTAATGGCAGCTTGAATAATATTTGATTGTCCTAGTTTATGAACCATTGGGTCGCCTTCAGCTGGGCTTGACCGGCGCCTGCGTCCAATATAATTTACCTTCAATCCATTTGGTAAAATTTCATTGATTCGCGGTTCAACAAAATACCAAGCACCCATATTTTTTGGTTCTTCTTGAATCCAAAATACTTCTTTCACATTTTTGTATTTAGCAATAACTGCTTTCAATTTATCAGTTGGGAATGGATAAATTTCTTCCACCCTTATGACTTGTAACCAATGTTCATCTGTCCGGTCTTTCAAATGTTCAGCAATATCAATCGTAATTTTTCCTGTACCAAGCACAATTCTTTCAACAGCTGCTTCATCGATCGATTCATAATGCTCCATTACCGGTTTAAATTCTCCTTCAGAAAGTTCTGTTGGAGCAGAAGAAACAAGCGGATTCCTCAGCAGACTTTTTGGTGACATTACAACAAGCGGCCTAACTTCATTTTTCATTAGCATGGCAGCTTGGCGTCTTAATAAATGGAAATATTGCGCAGCAGATGAAAGGTTCACAATTGACCAGTTCTTTTCTGCAGCCAACTGTAAAAACCGTTCAATTCTTCCACTCGAATGTTCCGGACCCTGCCCTTCATATCCATGCGGCAACAGCATTACAAGCCCGGATTTTTGTCCCCATTTTGCCCGACCTGCAGCAATGAACTGATCAAACATTACTTGGGCTGCATTGGCAAAATCACCGTATTGCGCTTCCCAGAGGACTAATGTTTCTGGGGAAAACACATTATAGCCATATTCAAATCCAACCACTGCTGCTTCTGTCAGCGGACTGTTATAAATGGCGAAAGAAGCATTTGCAGTAGCAAATTGGTGCAGCGGTGAGAAAGTTTCACCTGTTTTCTCATCATGAAGGACGAGATTTCTTTGGGCAAATGTTCCCCGCTCTGAATCCTGCCCTGTTAACCGGATCGGAGTGCCATCCTTTAATATCGAAGCAAATGCCAGTGCCTCAGCATGAGCCCAATCGATTCTTCCATTTTCCGAAAACGCATCCGCCCGTCTTTTTAAAATTCTTTCAAGCTTGCTGAACACCTTAAAACCTGCGGGCCATTGCAGTAATTCCTCATTTAATTTTTGAAGCGATTCCATCGGAACTTTTGTGACTACATGTTCTTGCTCTTTCGTATATTTTGGAGGTTCCGGAACATGAACATCTTCTTTTTTAAGCTTTGAAACCAATTCATATGCTTTATTAAGTTTCTCGAGATTTTCTTGCTCCATTTTCGTTAATTCTTCATTTGTTATAATGCCTTCTTTTAAAAGGGCCTTGGCATACAATTCTTTCACCGTTAATTGTTTATCAACAAGCGTATACATTTGCGGGTTCGTTGTCCGCGGTTCATCCATTTCATTATGACCGAATCTGCGGTATCCAATTAAATCTATCAAGAAATCTTTTTGGAAAACAGACCGATATTCCGCAGCTAAGATTGCTGCTTCCAAACAGCTTTCCGGATCATCCGCATTAACATGAACAATTGGTATTTCAAACCCTTTTGCTAAATCACTTGCATAGCGGGTTGACCGGGAATCTCTCGATTCTGTTGTAAAGCCGATTGTATTATTGGCAATGATATGAATGGTGCCTCCCGTGCGGTATCCCTTTAATCTGCTCAAATTCAGTGTTTCCGCAACGATTCCTTCACCCGGAAAAGCAGCATCACCATGAATGATAATGGCCAGTGCTGATTTAAAGTTTTCTTTTGGATAGCCTGGATTTCTTCGATCATCCTGGGCTGCTCTCGTATAACCTTCAACGACAGCATTGACGTATTCAAGATGGCTCGGATTATTGGCCAGTGTTACTTTAACCTTTGCAGCATTTTCAACATCCATTTGACTGTTCAAACCTAAATGATATTTAACATCACCTGTCCATCCAAAATTGATGCCAAAAGAACCTTCGGAAGGAACAAGCTCTTTATTTGGAGCATGTTGAAATTCTGCAAAAATCATTTCATATGGTTTTCTAAGGACATGTGCAAGTACATTTAATCGTCCTCTGTGCGCCATTCCTATGTTAATGACCGAAGCGCCATCCTTAGCTGCCTCTGAAATTGTTTCATCGATCAGCGGTACGAGCATGTCCAATCCTTCAATGGAAAACCGCTTTTGACCGACGAACGTTTTATGTAGAAATTTCTCAAATCCTTCCACTTGAATCAATCTTTTTAATAAAAGTTTCCGTTTTTCGGACGAAAATTTCGGATGATACTTGCTGTCTTCGATCCGCTCGATTAGCCAATTTCTCTCCTTAATGTCATGAACATGATCAAATTCATAAGCAATCGATTTCGTATAAACATCTTTTAAATAATGATATGCCTCTAACGCTGAACGAACCGAAGCCGGAGCATTCTTCGTGATAATGTCGGCAGGCAGCTGAGCTAAATCCATTTCGCTAAGACCGTAACTACTTAACTCAAGATGTGAGACATCAGGCTCGACATTTCTTAACGGATAGATATTTGCAGCCAGATGGCCATATGTGCGAATATTTTCGCCAAGCTTGGCAGCTGCTATTAATTTCTCGCTGCTTAGTGAAATTGGAGCTGAAGTTTCACGTATGGGTTCAATAAAACTTAAAAAATCGGTTTCATTTATATCGGCAAATACCGATCTCATTTCAGGTTCAACCGAATCCGGGTCATTTTTATACCTTTCATATTGCTCAAGTAAATAGCCCAGATTTGGTCCTGAAAACTTGTTAAGAAAAGCTGCTTTTTCTGCATTTAACCTGGTCATTTAACAATCCCTCTCTTAAAGCAAAATCATGGAATATTGATTGATGCCTTTAATGTAGTGTGTGTCATAAGTGTACAAAAAATATCCTAATTTATAAGAATACTTTGTAAAAAAGGATTTCGTACAAAAAGGACCTTGCATTGGTCCTTAAGAAAATTTTCTCCTTGAAATTGGAATCAGTAAATTTACTGTTGTTCCTTGTGTTTCTTTGCTATCAATTGATATATCCCCATTGTATACCTCAATTAATCTTTTGGCAATCGAAAGCCCTAATCCTGTTCCTCCGCTAACTCTGGCACGTGCTCTATCAATCCGGTAAAATCGGTTAAAGACATTTTGTAAATGTTCTTTTGGGATCCCGATCCCTTTATCTGTAACGGAGACTAAGACTTTATCATCTTGTACTTTGGCTGAAACATTAATTGTTTTATGGACCGGAGAATATTTTATCGCATTATCCAGCAAAATAATCAAAATTTGCTCTAAATGTTGTTCTGAAATTGCAATTAAAGGAAGTTTCTCCTCTACCTCCAAATGAAACTGAAAATCTGGATGAACAATTTTCAAATTCTTAATTAATGAATGTAATATAGTTTGAATATCCGCTTTATCCTCCCGCAATAATGCGTAATTTTCCGCTCGGGTTAGACTTAAAAGGTCGTTTATTAATTTCTTTAAGCGCGATAATTCCCCAAGCGAAGCGGTCAATGATTCGTCAAGGATAGCTGGGTCCTTTTTTCCCCACCGGTTTAAGAGAGAAAGATGGCCTTCCAGGATGGAAACTGGAGTCCTGAGTTCATGTGAGGCATCCTCAACAAATTGTTTTTGTTGTAAAAACGATCTTTCCAATTCATCCATCATTTCATTGAAAACATTCGTTAAATCAGATAATTCATCTTTTCTTTCCGGATGAATTTCCATCCTTTCTTGAAAACCGTTTTTCTTTATGCGCTTCATCGCATCTGCCAATTCCCTTACAGGCTTTAACAGCTGCTGTGCAATAAAATAACCGCTAATGGCACTTAACAGAATTGCCCAAATGCCAAAAATTGTCATCCCCCAAAAAAGATTATTCATTAATTTATGATAGTCATTTAATTGACGGACAACCTCAACAGTTCCTCTAAATTGCTTACTGACCAAAGGGGTTCTGCCCACAATCGCTTCATTTCCTTCAATTGAAACACTTTCAATGGCCTGCTTTATTGTTGGAGTAGGCTCCAGTACTGAAAATTCACCATTTTTATCGGCAGCCAGAATAACTCCTTTTTGATCATACACCCTGATTAATTGGTCTTTTGTATTCATTTTCTTTAAAAAGCCAACGCTTTTTCGAATATCTTTTGCTGCCAAGGAATTATTTTGTTTATAAAAGGTTGTGATATCGGTCAGGGTTTTATTGACGGCGCTTTCCTCACGCTGCAACATCCACTTCGAGACCATATGATACTCTATAAAACTAAATAAAAAAAAGGTTAAAAAAATGGCTGCAGAACCGCTTAGTACCAGTTTTGTCTGCCATGGAAGTGTTTTAACTAAGCTCGTTAATTTATGTTTCATCTCATTACATATCCTATACCACGAACTGTTTGAATGTAACTTGTATCATTTTTGCTATCGATCTTATTTCGTAAATATCGTACGTAAACATCAACAACATTTGTTTCAACACCCGTTGTATAGCCCCAAACTTTGTTTAATAAGACTTCTCTGGTCAAAACAATATTGATATTACTCATAAATACAACGAGAAGGTCAAATTCCCGCTTTGTAAGCGAGATGATGTCATTACCCCTTCTCACAACACATGATTCCAGTTCAACTGAGAGATCTTTATATGTGAGGGTAGTGACTTCAGCAGCACCCAGTGCTTCAACCCTGCGGAACAACGACCTTAGTCTTGCTAATAATTCTTCAATGGCGAACGGTTTGACAATATAGTCATCTGCCCCGCTATCCAGACCGGAAACACGATCAAGTACACTGTCCCTTGCCGTTATCATAATAATAGGGATGGTCTTATTCGCCTGTCTTATTCGACGGCAGACCTCAAGTCCATTCAGTTCCGGAAGCATTAAATCAAGCAAAACTGCATCCCATGTTTCATTTAGTGCCATTTGCAAGCCATTGCGGCCATCCGCACAAGTTTTCGTTTCATATCCTTCATAATTTAGTTCTAATTCGATGAACCTTGCTAAATTCTTTTCATCTTCTATAATTAAAATTCTTTGCATACTTTGTCACACTCGTTTATTTAATGTGATTCTTATTTTGTAAAAAGTCCATGATTGCATGCACTATTTCAATGGATTGGAAGGACATTAGTGAAAAAGCAGTGAGAGAAAAGAAACCAACAATTACAAGGCGAATCCACATATCATATTCCTCCTTTTTGTCCAGTTCCAGCATCTCTACACTGGCTTAGTGATGTTGGAAATGTTTTACATGATTTTACCTCCAGAAAAGGAAAGTACGATGAGAAACGAATGAAATTATTCTAATAAATACATGATTAATAATATATTACGAAAACAGCACACGTTAAAATCCGTGTGCTGAACACCTTTAGCATGCTATAGTTGGCAGTAATGATAATTCATTTAATTTACCGACAATTTTTGCCGCTGCCTCGGCAGGGTTTTCGACATAGATGTCTATAAATTTTCCCACATATTCTTGTTTTGCGTGATTATAACGCGTATCATAATAGTTTTCAAGTAAAATGGGGATTAGTTCTGAATATTTTCGTTCATGTAGCAATTCTGCCAGCTGTTTTTTTACATCTAAATTTTTCATACGTCTTAAAATACTTTCAATTCCTATTGTGATTTTTTCGTGATACCATGTTTCCTTTTCATATGGAAGAACATATTCAGACACCAGCTGTTTTACTCGTTGCTCGAGCGGTGAATGAATATAGAAATGAACCCCATTAAGTTTGAGCTCCATTAATTCTTCAGGCTGCACCGCTTTTCCGATCCGTTTGCTTTCCGCCTCGACAAGAAAATAATCAGCACCTTGTATGTCCTCAAGCCCCTTGAATAAAAGGGAATCAAATGTTTTTTGATTATGTCCTTCTCCAAGGCCAATCGTTCCAAAAATCGATCCCCTGTGACCTGCCATTTCCTCCAGATCAAGTACAGGATAACCTTGCTGCTTTAACATCTTGAGTATAACAGTTTTGCCAACACCGGTCATTCCATGCAAGACAACAGCTTTTTTCGGAAACATTTCTGGTATTCGCTCAAGGATGTATTGACGGTATGATTTATAACCTCCGGATAAACGCCAAGCATAAATACCGGCAAATTCTAAAAAAGTTACCACTGCTTTGCTGCGCATCCCGCCACGCCAGCAATATATTACTAATTCACCACATTCATAATAGGCTTTAATAGTCCCAAGCATAGCCGGTAATTTCGGCGAGACAAGTTCCATCGCCCTCCACTTGGCTGCAGCCGGTCCTTCTTGTTTATAAATTGTTCCAACTTCCTGACGCTCTTTGTCTGTAAATAAAGGAACATTAATAGCTCCGGGTACAGCGCCATCTTTAAATTCAATCGGAGAGCGTATATCAATGACAATTGGATCCTTTAACGAGAAGAATTCCTCAATAGTTATTTCCTTCATTTTTGTAATGCTCCTAGAATAATTTCTATAACAACAAACAAAACTTCCGCGCAGGGAAGTTTCCAAAAGTTTATGATTCCATGTTCTTACATGTTAAAAATTAAACTGATTATCGTCTGTCTTTATTATAATCAAAATGTCCTATTCTTTCAAGAATCCCGATATACAGCGGTTCACAAAATAAGATTTAAAAAATTAGAACGGATTAGACTTTGAATGAAAAATGGATACAAGCTGCTCCAATTCCCTAAGACGGCTGCTCGCGAATAAATCAACGATTTTGCTGCCAACTACAACTCCATCACAGTATTCAACAATTTCAGCAATTTGCTCTTGATTAGATATTCCAAAACCGGCTAATACCGGAATGGAACTTACTTCCTTTACCTGTTTCAAAAATGCGTACAGATCATGAGCAAATTCGCTTCTTTCCCCTGTGATGCCTTTAACAGTAACAGTATACAAAAACCCCCTGCCCTTACCTGCAATTTGTTTAATTCTGTCAAGTGGTGTGGTCGGAGTTGCCAGCCGAATAAATTCTATATTAACTTCATGAAGTTTTGGTGCAATGATATCTTCTTCTTCCATAGGCAAATCAGGAATAATGCACCCGTCGATCCCAGCTTCCTGAATATCAAAGATGAATGCATCAATACCGTATGCATAAACAGGGTTTAAATAGGTCATAAGAATAATCGGCACATGGATTTGTTTTCTTGCTTCAGCTATTTTTTTTATAATTCCTCTTAAAGTGGTCCCATTTTTAAGTGCTCGTATTCCTGCCATTTGAATCGCCGAACCGTCTGCCACCGGATCTGAAAAAGGAACCCCAACTTCAATGGCACTAGCCCCGAACTTTTCCAATAGTGTCAGCCGGTCTGCCAGACAATCCAACCCGCCGTCCCCAGCCATCAGATAGGGAACAAATGCTTTACGGCCTGTTTTTGTTAATAATTGAAAAGTTTGTTCAATTCGATTCATGATTCCAGTCCCCTTTCTAATCTTGCTTTCACAGCATCTACATCTTTATCACCACGGCCTGACAAGCAGACGACGATATTTTGGTCTGCATTCATTTTTGCAGCAAGCTGAACAGCGAACGCAACAGCATGAGCGCTTTCCAAGGCCGGAATGATTCCCTCATGCTTCGATAACAGCTGGAAAGCTTCAAGTGCCTCTTGGTCAGTAATGGAATGATACTCTGCCCGGCCAATTTCTTTTAAATAGCTATGTTCCGGTCCAACTCCCGGATAATCAAGACCTGCAGATAAGGAATGGGCTTCCTGAATTTGGCCATCCTGATCTTGCAGCAAATACATCAATGCACCATGCAGCACACCTGGTTTCCCTTTTGTTAGTGAAGCGGCATGAAACGGCGTATCAATGCCTTTTCCTGCGGCTTCGATTCCGTACAGACGAACCGCTTCCTCTTCAATAAACGGATAGAACATTCCTATCGAATTACTGCCGCCGCCAATGCAGGCTACAAGCGCATCCGGAAGTCTGCCTTTTGCTGCTTTAAATTGATCTCTTGTTTCCTGGCCAATGACACTTTGGAAATCTCTAACAATCATTGGGAATGGATGGGGTCCCATAACAGATCCGAGCAGATAATGAGTATCATCCACATTTGCCACCCAATATCGAAGTGCTTCGTTGACTGCATCCTTTAATGTGGCGCTTCCTGATGTAACACTCACCACCTTTGCTCCTAACAGTTCCATACGAAACACATTTAGTGCCTGGCGTTTTATATCTTCCTCACCCATAAAAATAATACAGTCCAGATTTAATAAAGCAGAGACTGTTGCAGTAGCTACCCCGTGCTGTCCTGCCCCCGTTTCAGCGACAATTTTCTTTTTCCCCATGCGGACGGCAAGCAGAGCCTGACCAATTGCATTATTGATTTTATGAGCACCTGTATGGTTTAAATCTTCTCTTTTCAAATAGATATTCGCTCCGCCCGCATATTTGGTAAGATTCTGCGCAAAATATAAAGGAGTTTCCCGGCCGGCATATTCCGTTAATAATCTGCGAAATTCCGACTGAAAATCAGGATCGTCCTTTGCTTCTTTATAAGCTGTTTCTAATTCCACCACTGCTTTCATCAATGTTTCCGGCACATATCTTCCACCAAAAATGCCGAAATGACCTTTTTCATTCGGTAATGTATAGGTTGACATGAACTTCCCTCCTAAATAATTCCTTTTGCTTTTTCTATAAATTGTTTTATTTTTCTAAAATCCTTTCGCCCTTCAGTTTCCACTCCTGAACTTACATCCACCATATATGGCTTGATGATGTTGATCGCTGTTGCAACATTTTCCGGATCAAGCCCGCCGGCAAGAATAACATGTTTCTGATTCAGAAGATCGATGTTAACCTCCTGCCAGTTAAACGCTGAACCGTTGCCACCCCTGTATTTGCCTTTAGGTCCATCAAGCAGTAAATAGTCACACGGAAACTGATGAAACACCTCTAACGTTTTGTTATCTTGAAAACTAATGGCTTTAATCACCGGTAAGGAAAGAGAGACAGCAAATGCAGCTGATTCATCCCCATGAAGCTGAAGATGAGTAAGGCCGGCAACTTCTGCAATTCTTTCAATTGCTTCTTTAGTTTCATTAACAAATACGCCAACCTTCCACACATCTTTTGGTAAATGTGAAATAATTTCCTTTGCCAATTCCGCAGGAACTTTCCGCTTGCTTTCCGCAAAAACAAATCCAACGGCATCCGCACCGTATTCTACAGCCTTCTTTCCCGTCTCAATATCTGTAATGCCGCAAATTTTCACTTTCAAGGCTTTGCACCTTCTGTTAACGGTAAGCGAAAATCTAAAAAGCACTGCTTTATGTTCGGGCTTTTCATGAATGCTTCACCGACTAAAATCCCATTGGCTCCCGCGTTCCGAACCCGTTTTACATCCTCCTGTTTATGGATTCCGCTCTCGCTGATTAAAAAAGCACCGGAAGCTTTTACCGCTTGCGCCAGATCTTCCGTAACTTCAAGCGATACGTCGAACGTTTTTAAGTTGCGGTTATTAACGCCAATTAATTTGGCGCCGGTATTAATGGCTGTTTCTAACTCTTTATGGTTATGAACTTCAACAAGAACTTCCAAACCTTTATCCTTTGCATAGCGAAACAGGTCATTTAATGTTTTTTCTTCCAAAGCCGCAACAATTAGCAGAATTAAATCGGCACCGCACGAAGAGGCAAGATCAATTTGAAGGGGATCTATAATGAAATCCTTACAAAGAATTGGCAAATCAACTGCTTCACGGACAGACTTTAAGTCGTGAAATAAACCTTGGAAAAAAACCGAATCCGTTAAAACAGAAATCGCACTGGCACCATAATTTTCATAATTAGCAGCCTGTTCAGCGGGTTCCAGCTGATTATTAATCATTCCTTTTGACGGTGAGGCCCGCTTGAATTCAGCGATGATCGCCAGTTCACCGGCTGTTTCCAGTTTTTTAATGAACGATTTTTTTGGCGGAGGATTGTTTGGGATGTCTTGCTTGTTTTCCCGCAGTACTTCAACCTCTTTCTTTTTCTGAGCGATAATCTTATCCAAGATCGTTTCCATTTAGATCGCCTCTCTTTGCACTGAACTTGACTTTTCAATCACGGAAGTTAATTTTTCATAGGCTGCACCGGAATCAATCATTTCTTTTGCAATTAAAATGCCTTTTTGAATGGTATCCGCCTTGCCCGCAGCAAAAATCCCAATTCCGGCATTTAGTAACACCGTATCACGATAAGCTCCCTTTTGCCCTTTTAAAACATTGATTAAAATTTCCGCATTTTCCTTAGCATCTCCTCCCTTGATCGAGCTGTTATCGTATACCGGAAGATTTACTTCTTCCGGAACAAAGGTAAGTGTAGAGACGCGGCCATTTTCCAAAATGGTCAGATGATTTTCTCCCATTAAGGATGCTTCATCCATAAAACCTGCGCCATTTACGACCACTGCTTTTTTCCTGCCCAGCTGTTTTAATACTTCGGCATATACTTTTAATAAGTCCCTTCGATATATGCCAATAAACTGATAATCCAGCTCAATCGGGTTTGTCAGCGGTCCGATAAAATTAAAAATGGTTGGTATTTTAAGTTGTTTTCTAACAGTCATGATCTTTTTTAATTTCGGATGAACATGCGGAGCAAATAAAAAGGCTATGCCGATTTCTTCAAGAATTTCTTCTATACTTTCTGACGGCAAATTCAAATTAACCCCTAAGTATTCAAGAACATCCGCACTGCCGGTTTTGCTGGAGATACTTCTATTGCCGTGCTTGGCAACGGGGATTCCGGCAGCGGCAATCACAAATGCTGATGTCGTACTGACATTAAAACTTGAGGAACCATCGCCACCCGTACCACAATTATCCAGAACATTAGGAATTTTCTTATCGAACTTTAGTGTATTACCTTTTAATGCTTTAACAATCCCAACAATTTCGTCTACAGTTTCACCTTTTGATTTCAAGCCCATTAAAAATGCAGCAATTTCCGATTCAGAAACTTCCTCCCCAAGAATAAAGTCAACAGCCTCCTTCATTTGCGATTCTGAAAAAGATTGCCGCTCAGCTAATTGGAGTAAATATTGTTTCATTTTGATCCTTCCTTTCGATTTCTAATAAAAAGTTTTTAAGCATTTGCTTCCCAGTGGGAGTTCCGATCGACTCGGGATGAAATTGAAGGCCATATACTGGATAATCACGATGATTTATTCCCATTATTTCACCATCATCCATGGCTATGGCAGTGAATTCTAGTTCTTTAGGCAGGCTAGTTCTTTCAATTGTTAAAGAATGATAACGCATCACTTCTAACGGAGATGGCAAATAGGAAAAGACGCCTTTACCATTATGTGTAATCAAGGAAGTTTTCCCATGTTTGATGACATGTGCTTTCCTGATTTCACATCCAAATGCTGCTCCGATCGCCTGATGACCAAGACAGATTCCTAAAATCGGAATTTGGCGGTAATAGGCTTTAATCAATTCAATGCAGATTCCGGCATCCTCTGGTTTACCCGGACCTGGTGAAAGAATAATCGCTTTAGGATTTAATTTTTTAATTTCCTCAAGTCCTATTTGGTTGTTGCGATATACGATTATGTCCTCTCCTAATTCACCTAAGTATTGATAAAGGTTATAGGTAAAAGAATCAAAGTTATCAATTAGCAAGATCACTTTTGAGGTTCTCCTTCCAAAAAAGATTTTAATTTATTAACCGTTTCCTCATACTCCGATTCTGGATTTGAATCATGAACAATACCGGCCCCTGCTTGAATATAAGCCGTTCCTTGTTTTAAAATCATCGTTCTGATTGCCAGGGCAAAATCGATATTTCCGTTTGCCGAAATATAGCCGATAGCACCTGCGTAAAGACCTCGCTTTGATTTCTCCAGATCGTTAATAATTTCCATCGCCCTCACCTTCGGCGCCCCAGATACAGTTCCGGCTGGCAGGCAAGCAGCTAAAGCGTCCAACGACGTTTTATCTGCTCTTAACAGCCCGCTAATCTCTGAAACAAGGTGCATGACGTGACGGAACTTTTCAACTGCCATGTACTTTCTTACACCAACAGAACTAAACTCACATACTTTTCCTAAATCATTTCTGCTAAGATCAACTAGCATTTTATGCTCGGCAAGCTCTTTTTCATCATGACATAGTTCCTTTTTCAAAAACTCATCTTCCGCTTCGTTTTTCCCTCTTTTTCTTGTGCCGGCAATAGGATTAGCAATAACGGTTCTTCCCCTTGTTTGAATTAAGCTTTCCGGTGAGGATCCAATGACTGTATAATCGAGAAAATCAACATAAAACATGTAGGGAGTAGGGTTATGGGCCCGGTGCTTTCGGTAAAGATCTAAAGATGAACCTTGAAAGGTTGACTTCAATCTTCTTGAAAGCACAACCTGAAAGATATCTCCCTCCACAATATGCTTCTTGGCTGTTTCCACATTCCTTATAAACGTATCCTTCGTTGTATCTGATTCAAATCCGGAAAAGTGAAAAGAAGTTTCTTCCTGAAAAACATTCGCAGTTTTTAATTCAATGATTCTTTGTGTAATCTTTCTTTCAATATCAACATGGCTGCTTTTCTCCGATAACGGGATTCCGCAAATAAATACTTTCTCCTCCAAATGGTCAAAAATAATGATGACTTCGTAAAACATTAAATGAACATCCGGCATTTCCAAACCATTCGGAAACTCTTCTCCTATCTCTTCAAATTGTCGGATAATGTCATACCCTACGAAGCCGACGGCTCCCCCAATGAATGGAAATGGGAATTCGCCGGATAAATCTTGCGGCATCAGCTGTTTTAAAATATCTAATGGATTTCCTTCTATAATCTTTTTTTCACCATTACTTTCAATCAGTTCATTTCTCTTTCCTCTGGAAATCAGCTCTAAATTTGGATCGGCACCAATAAAGGAATACCTGCCTGAGTCATTATATTTATGAGAACTTTCTAATAGAAATTTTTTCGACCCGCTAAGCTTTTGTAAGATCGAAATAGGGGTCAATGTGTCGCCGCTAATCTCTTTCAATATAAACTTTGTGTTTATTTTCATTTTTCTGCTCCTTTCAAATAAAAAAGTCCCCTATATGCCTGATCATGGTCTGGCATATAGAGGACGATTTTTGGGAACCGTGGTGCCACCTCTTTTCGAAGCAACGGGTTTGCTTCCTTATTCGGATACAGAAACTTACGTTCGATATCCTATCCTTTTAACGGCGGAATCCCGTGCATTCCTACTTATGTTCAGAATGCCTCTCACAAGCCCATTCCACAAATCCTTTCTTACCGGCTCTCACCTCCCCCGGCTCTCTTCTAAAGAAATAAATATGTGTACTCTTCTCGTTCAACGATTTTCGATATTTACTTTTAAATCGCCAAAACTTGATTGTTGATTGACATCGATCAAAATAGTCTAATTTCTGAAATAAAAAGGGTCCCGCGTCCGAAAAGGACGGGAGACCCGTGGTGCCACCTTCATTAGCTAAATTAATAGCTCACTTTACCGGTATCGAATAACACTTAATACCTGCCTCATGTAACGATGAGTCGTTCGCCAAAGCCTACTGCATTTTGCAATGGTTCGGTTTGGAAGCTCGGAAGTCCATTCACAAATACTTCATCACTGATTTGCACCATCCATCAGCTCTCTTTAGAATCCGTAAAAGTTACTCCTCTTCGTCATCGCCAAACTTATTTTATTGATTATTATGTTATGAATGTTTATAGAAAATGTCAAGCGTATTTTTATAAAAATTTTCTAAAAACAAGTTTTTTGGCTTCCATTAAAAGGATTGTTTCCTATCTAATTTTTTTATGAAAAATAGACCATATTAACATTACCATTAAAAGAAAGCAGGATTGAAGGTTAAATGGAGCATATAAATCAATTTCGGCAAAAAACTCAGCCGATTAAACAGAAGACTTCACAGGAAGGGCAAAAAAGTTCCGGGATTGCCAAACAAAAGTGGGCAATTCTCTCCCTTTCATCCATTCCTTTGGTCATGACTTTAGGAAATTCTATGTTGATCCCAGTGCTGCCATCCATGGAAAAGAAATTGCATATTTCCTCGTTTCAATCCAGCATGGTAATTACTGTCTATTCCATTGTGGCGATTATTTTAATTCCTTTGGCAGGTTATTTATCCGATCATATCGGCCGAAAAAAAGTGATTATCCCGAGCCTGATTATTGCCGGGATTGGCGGAGCTGTTTCCGGGTGGGCTGCCTGGAAATTTGACCAAGCCTTTTGGCTTATTTTACTTGGCAGGGGCCTTCAAGGGGTAGGAGCTGCTGGTGCCGCACCGATTGTTCTTCCATTAGTGGGGGATATGTTCAAAAATGAAGGTGATGTCAGCAGCTGCTTAGGATTGATTGAAACGTCCAATACGTTCGGTAAAGTTCTCAGTCCGATATTAGGGGCAAGCTTAGCAGGATTTATCTGGTTTTTGCCTTTTTTTGCTTTTCCAGTATTTTGTATCATCTCAGTTTTATTAATGATCTTCCTCGTCAAAAGTCCTAAAAGAGAGGTAAACACCATTCCCTTTCAACAATTTTTTAATAATGTAAAAAAAACTTTTACAGAGAAAGGGCGCTGGCTTTATGCCATCTTTTTTATTGGCGGCATTCTTATGCTGATCTTATTTGGGATCTTGTTCTATCTTTCGGAATTATTCGAAAGAGAATACGGGATTAAAGACATTAAAAAAGGGTTCTTTCTTGCCTTGCCTCTCGGGGCATTATGTTTATCATCCTTCATAACAGGAAAAATGATAAAGAAAAATAAAGTTTTAATGAAATGGATAACCGTTGGAGGAATCCTTGCTTCGGCTTTATCCATAGCAGCTTTATGGTTATCGATTAAGCTGTGGTATATGATTACAATGTTTTTAATCTGCGGAATTGGGATTGGAGCCGGTCTCCCCAGTTTGGATGCTCTCATTACTGAAGGGGTGAAAAAGAACGAACGGGGAACCATTACATCGATATATAGTTCAATGCGATTTATCGGAGTCGCAGCAGGTCCTCCAATCATTGCTCTGTTAATGAAATATTCCAATCATTGGATTTTTATCCTTTTGAGCATTCTTAGCCTTCTAGCTGCGATTGTTGCCTTCATCGCGATAAAACCAAGCAAGAAAGAACAGTTAGAAAAGAGCTGAGTGCAGCGTCACTCAGCTCCGTTTCGGTCTTTATTATTTATTTTCCAGCGTTAACTGGTTTTTTAAGAATCCCGATTAATAGGGCGGATACGATAGAACCGATTAGAATAGCAAAAGCATATTTAAGGGCGCCACCTTGCACTAATGGTACTACAAATATACCTCCATGCGGTGCTCTTAGTCCAATGCCGAATGCCATTGACAAGGCTCCGGCTATGGCAGCTCCTATCATATTACATGGAATTACCCGGAAAGGATCCGCTGCGGCAAAAGGTATTGCACCTTCAGTAATAAATGATAATCCCATAACGTAACACGCTTTTCCAGCGTCTTTGTCTTCTTGTGTAAATTTATTTCGAAAAATAGTAGTAGCGATGGCGAGAGCCAATGGCGGAACCATTCCAGCTGCCATAATTGCAGCCATCGGCTGAAACACTCCGTTTGCCAATAGACCGGTACCAAATACATATGCTGCTTTATTCACGGGTCCCCCCATATCAAAAGCCATCATTAATCCCAATAGAACACCTAACAAAATGGCATTTCCCTGTCCAATACCTTTGAGCCATTGTGTAATTTCTCCATTTAGCCATGCTACTGGCGTATCAATGACATAATTCATTAATAGACCGGTGATTAAAATCCCCAACAATGGATAGATTAAAATGCTTTTTATACCTTCTAATGATTTCGGAAGGCCGATAAATACTTTTTTAAGGAGAAGCACGATGTAACCTGCAAGAAATCCGGCAATCAGACCACCAAGGAAACCCGCTCCACCGCTTGCAGCCATCATTCCTCCGACCATTCCCGGTGCAAAACCCGGACGGTCCGCAATACTGAGCGCAATAAATCCGGCAAGAACCGGTACGATTAGAGCAAATGCATTCCCACCACCAATTGTTTTTAAAACAGCTGCAAAAGGGTTATAAGTCGGATCATGCGGATTAGCTGAGTTATAGCCGAACATAAAGCTGATGGCAATTAATATACCTCCCCCGACGACAAAAGGGAGCATATTGGATACACCGTTCATTAGGTGCTTATAAAACCCTTTTCTTTGGGCTTTTTCTGTTGACCTCTTGGCTGTACTTCCAGTTCCACTATAAATTGGTGCATCTTGGTTTAAAGCCCGGTTAATTAAATGTTCCGGTCGTCTAATACCATCGGCAACCGCTGCTTGAATCACATGCTTACCTTTAAAGCGTTCCATATCGACATTAATATCTGCCGCTACGATTACTGCTATAGCGTTTTCAATTTCAACTTCAGTCAAGACGTTTTTTGCTCCGCCTGATCCATTTGTTTCAACCTTAATCTCAACTCCCATTTCAGCTGCCTTTGCCTTTAAAGAATCCGCCGCCATGTATGTGTGAGCAATCCCTGTTGGACAGCCGGTAACCGCAACAATAAAGTTACTCCTGTCTCCTGCAGCAGGTTCTTGCGTTTCTTCTTTGTCATATTTATTAATAATGTCTAAAATTTCATCAGGGGTAGCAGCTGTTAAAAGCTGATAACGCACTTCAACTTTCATCAGCATTCCGGAAAGGCGTGCCAATGCCTCCAAGTGAGTGTTATTCGCCCCTTCAGGTGCAGCAATCATGAAAAATAAATGAGAAGGTTTCCCATCCAATGCTTCATAATCGATGCCGGAAACCGATTTACCGAAAGCAATAGCGGCTTCCTTTACCGCTTTTGTTTTCGCATGCGGGATGGCAATGCCATCGCCAATGCCAGTTGTACTTAGGTTTTCACGTTTTTCAATTTCTGTCTTAAATGCGTCACGATCAGTGATCTTTTCAGCCTTGTAGAGGACATCAACAAGTTGGTTGATGGCCTCTTCTTTTTGGCTGCCGGTCATATGAAGGAGAATCGTGTCTTTTGATAATAATTCGGTAATTTTCATTCCTGTCTCTCCCTTATATTATTTCTTTTATTTGAACCTGTGGAATGAGTTCATTTACTTTTTCTCTTGTACATAGGCCCATCGAAAATGCCGTTGCACTGCCAGATGCTACACTGAAACGAAAAGCACTGGAAAAATCGCCTGTTTTCAAATACTCAGCTAAAAAACCCGCTACCATTGAGTCACCCGCACCAACGGAGTTTCTCACCTCCCCATGTGGTACTGTTGCTATTAAAGCGGTTGTTTCATTTAGGAACACAGCTCCCTGGTCAGCTAGCGAAACAATGACATTTTGCGCACCCATTTCAATTAATTTTCTTCCATAAGGAATTACTTCCTCCGGAGTTGAAATTACCTGATCAAACAACTCTCCAAGCTCATAATGGTTGGGCTTAATTAAAAACGGGCGATAGGGAAGAACCTTTGTTAATAGGTCCCCTTCAGCATCGACAATAAATTCTGTTCCAGTCTTCTTGCATATTTTTACAAGTTCTTCATAGACGGTTTCCGGTAATGTTGCCGGAATACTTCCCGCTAACACAAGCAGATCATTATTTCCTAGGTTCTTAATTTGTTCTATCAACTTTTGCAAATTCTCTTCAGAAATAATAGGTCCATTCGCATTTATTTCGGTCTCCTGACCTGTTTTTAGCTTGACATTAATTCTCGTATCATCAGTTACTTTTATAAAGTCAGATGCTATTTGCTCTTTTGCTAAATATTGTTCAATATAGCCTCCTGTAAATCCGCCGACAAATCCCAGTGCTTTGCTTTTAATTCCAAACTGATTTAACACCCTGGAAACATTGATTCCTTTTCCTCCGGGGTACTTTGTTTCATTCATCGATCGGTTTAATTGACCAAGTTGAAAATCTTCAAGCTTGACAATGTAATCGACTGATGGGTTCAACGTTAATGTATATATCACATTGTCACTACCTTTATATTTGTTTTATTTTCATACAACTCTGCTAGATCGTCCTCCAGCGCATTCGTAATAATAGAAGCTTCATGAATATCTGCAATTTTGGCAAAAGCAATTTCGGAAAATTTGCTACTGTCAGCTAGTACATAACTCTCTCTTGATAAGGTCATGGCCTTTTGCTTAACCATTGCTTCCTCTTGGTCGGGAGTCGTAAAGCCAAATTGAGGATGAATACCATTAACCCCCAAGAAACATTTATCAAATCGGTATAAATCAAGACTTGCCAATGCTCCTCGGCCAATGAACGCATTGGTTTTCGGTTTGACAAATCCTCCGGTTAAATATGTGGCAATTCCTTTATTCATTAGCGGAGGTATATGCATAAGACCATTTGTGACTACGACGATATCCTTGGCATTCAACCATTCAATGATCTCGAAAATTGTCGAACCAGCATCCAAATAGATGCAATCACCATCTTCTACCAATCCTGCAGCATATTTAGCAATTAGCCTTTTTTCATGAAGGTTTTTGGAAGATTTCTCAATCATGCTAGGTTCTTGCAGTTTACCCTGTAATTTTTGTGCACCACCATGGATCCGCTTTAAAAACTTTTGTTCTTCCAATTGAGATAAATCTCTTCGAATCGTTGATTCAGACGAGTTTGTCAGCTCCATAAGCTCATGAATTTTTACAATTCCTTGTTCTTTTAATAATTGAAGAATAATCCTATGACGTTCGGGGTGTTAACATATCCTCACCGCCTTTACATTGCTTTCATGACTACATCTTACTGTAACCGATTGCAAAAATCAATCATTTTCTTTCAAAAACATTCACATTTTTGACTATTTTTGATTGTTTTCCAAAAACACCGTTCATATCTTAGGTAAAAAATGAGTGAAACCTCGAGCTCCAATCAGGGCTATTTCCACCTGAAGCAAAAAATAAATTTCCCACTACCATTTTTAATTTTCATATGCTATAATTAATAGCGTTCCAATCTACAGTAATTAAGCGGGTGTGGTTTAATGGTAGAATTTCAGCTTCCCAAGCTGACGGCGGGGGTTCGATTCCCCTCACCCGCTTTCATTTATAGTGGAGAAGTACCCAAGTGGTTATAAGGGGGCGCACTCGAAATGCGTTAGGGCGGGCAACCGTCGCGTGAGTTCGAATCTCACCTTCTCCGCCATACATAAGGAAGCAAACGCCAGAAGAATCTGGCGTTTTTTATCATGCTGTGATTCTGACGATTCCTGTGGGATCAAAATAGGCATAATAAAATGGAACAATTAATTGTAAAGGATGATCTATTTGAATATTATTGGCCATACAGTGGAAAAACTTGAAGACCCGTTTGGATTATTATCGGGTGACCGTTATGAATTTTTCTTAGACCTTGAAGTGGACGAAGAGGATGAACTTTATTCTGAAAAAGGGACAGGTTTAAAAGTCATCTTCGTGGTCGATGAACATGAAACCAAAATTGCTTCCTATCACTTCTACGAAAAGGATTCTGAAAAAGTTCTTGATTTTGATCTTGAAGAAGATGAAAAAGAATTAGTATTAAACTATTGCAAAGAACATATATAAAAGCAGCTGGAATCCCAGGCTGCTTTCTATGCTTGTTTCTTTACTTTTGCTGCCGCCTTTTTCTTTGTTGCTGCGCTCTTTTTTGGCTTTGTCCGATCAATGGACGCCTGCAATGCTGCCATCAAATCTGTCACATTGTTTGGAGCTTCCTTCGCAGCAGCCGTTACTGTTTCTTTGCCATTTCGTTTGGCTTCAATTAATTCAAGCAAGGCGGTTCGATAGTCATCGGTATATTTCTCCGGCTCAAATTTAGAGGTTAATTGGTCAATTAATAAAATCGCGGTGTCTAGTTCTTTCTTTGTCACTTTGTCATCTGACGGAACATTTGGTACGTCTATCGCTTTCCTTACTTCATCAGGATAATGAATCGTTTCCATTACGAGTGTATTTTCATATACACGAATCACCGCCAGCTGTTCTTTAGAACGGATTACGATTTTAGCCAGTCCCACCTTTTGGGATTCCAAAAGCGCCTTCCTTAAGAGTGTATAGGCCTTTCCCCCGCCTTCATTCGGAGACATATAATAGCTGCGGTTAAAATAAATCGGATCAATTTCCTCGATTTTGACAAAATCAATAATTTCGACCGCTTTCTCTTCATTTTCTTTCCGCAGTTTTTCCAAATCCTCTTCATCAAGAACAACATATTTACCCTTTGTATACTCGTAAGCCTTGACAATTTCTTCTGGTTTAACTTCTTCCCCGCATACGGAACAAACCTTTTCATATTTAATCGGTGCATGACATTTTTCATGTAAAGTACGCAACTTAATATCCTTATCCTCTGTTGCTGCATGAAGCTTAATTGGAATATTCACGAGCCCGAAGCTGATACTGCCTTTCCACATTGTATGCATCTTGATTCTCCATTCTTTTTCTGTTAGTTTGTGAATCCTCATCTTTAGCATTCCAAAAAACAACTGGAAAAGGATGATTTTAAATTGTATTAAACAAAATAAAGAAAAAAGGGGAAATTGGAATGAAACCAATGCTGCCAACCTTAACTTTTGATTGTCCCAATCAAGCTGGATGGGTGTATGAAGTGAAGTATGACGGTTTTCGCGCTATTTTAGAATGGAACTCGAAAGGAATCACCTTAATCAGCCGAAATGGAAAATCACTGCTCCCGCAATTTCCGGAAATCCAAACCTTTTTAATGGAACATGAAAAAGAATTTGCGCGCTTTTTGCCATTAACACTAGACGGAGAATTGGTTCAGCTGGAAAACCCGTTTAAAGCCAACTTTGCGGCGATTCAAGTTCGCGGGCGTTTAAAAGCTTTGAAAAAAATAAATGAACAAGCAAAAATTCAACCTTGCCGTTTGATGGTGTTTGACTTACTTATGCTAAAGGGCAGATCACTTATTGAGGTTCCATTATTAGAGAGGAAAAAGGAATTACTTCAGTTATTCCATGCGATTGGCTTTAAGTTAACAGCAGATCCCGGAAACTTGCAGCTGCTCCAGCCAGTCCTTCATCACGAAGACTTTGAAAATTTGTGGGAAAACGTGATCTTATATGATGGTGAAGGCATTGTAGCAAAGCAAATAACAAGCGGATGGGAAGAAGGAAAACGTTCAATGAAGTGGCTAAAGTATAAAAATTGGAAATATGTCAACTGCTTTGTCACAGCATTCGATAAAAACAGCGGCTATTTTTATGTGGGTGTTTTTCAGGATGAGCAAATATATGGAATCGGTCAAGTGCTGTTCGGCTTCAATCCTGAGCAAAAACAAGCGCTTGTGCAAATTATTAAGCAAAATAGCCATAGGGAAGATTCCCAATTTATTTACGTTGAACCGGCCATCTGTCTTGAAATAAAATATCTGGAACTTTACGACAATCAGCTGCGCGAACCCCATTTTAACCGGTTTCGTTTCGATCTAAAGCCCAGCGATTGTACGTATGAACAGTTTATCTTTGCTCAAAAAAATCTGCCTAAAGGACTTGAAATCACCCATCCCGATAAACTGCTTTGGGACAGGCAGCAGCTCAAAAAAATGGATTATATCCTTTATTTAAGAGAGATCTCTCCCTATATGCTGCCATTTTTACAAAACCGCTTGTTAACGGTGATTCGCTATCCTCACGGAATGTTCGGTGAAGCTTTTTTCCAAAAAAATTGCCCCGATTATGCTCCGGAATTTGTGGAAACCCATTTAGCAGAGGGAATTAACTATATCCTATGCAATCATCTTAAGACATTCCTTTGGCTCGGAAATCAATTGGCCATAGAATTTCATGTTCCGTTTCAAACAATTAACAGCAAAGGTCCGAGTGAAATTGTGTTTGACTTAGATCCACCTTCTAGGGATGCCTTTCATTTAGCGATTAAGGCTGCTTTATTGATTAAAGAAGTGCTCGACCAACTCCAATTAATCAGCTATATTAAAACCTCCGGCAATAAGGGGCTACAAGTGTATCTGCCACTGCCGGAAGGGGAATTTTCCTTTGAAGATACAAGGCTGTTTACCAGCTTTATAGCGGATTATTTAGTTTCGCAGGATCCCGATTCTTTTACGATAGAAAGAATGAAGAAAAAGCGCGGAAACCGGCTGTATATTGACTATGTCCAGCATAGCGAAGGAAAAACGATTGTCGCTCCCTATTCAATACGCGGCAATGACTATGCCGGCGTTGCCACCCCGCTCTATTGGGAAGAGGTCAACGAAAATCTTGACCCGAAAAACTTCACCTTGAAAACAGTCTTAACAAGAATTCGCAATGGCAGTGATCCGTTTAAGGAATATTTTGACACAAAAAAAATTCAACCATTTGCACCTGTTTTAAATATACTAAAAAAAGGATAAGGAGGAGATTCCCTTATCCTTACATTTTTTCTTTCAACAATCGCTGGACTTCTGTCTGAAGTTTTTCATATGACTGCTGCTCCGACAATTCCTGTTTGGACGTTACAGTAAATGCTTCTTTTTTGATGTCAATGGTCACTGCAGCACGATAAAGATATGTGGCATTACCGATTAAATCAATATTGTAGTCTCCGGCTTGATGATGAACAACGCATTGGACTTTACCGCCATTGTTATATACTTGAATCACTGATTCATATTCATTTAATCCTTGCAGGCATGTAACAAGAGATGAAGCAGACATTGCCGTGCCGCATGCATTTGTAAAGCCCACCCCTCGCTCAAATGTCCTTACATAAATTGCCCCGAATCCGAGCGGTTTAACAAAGCTCACATTGACACCATCTGGACATATGTCATTAGGTCTGTTCAATTCTTCACTGAGTTCTTTTTGCAAATCGCTATTTAATTGTTCCGTTTCAACGATTGCGATTAAATGAGGGTTGGGTACAGCTAACGCCGTAAACTTTAGCTCATCTGATATTCCTGGAATTTCTTCATTTACTAATACTGGTTTAGTCCAATTGAGGGGCAGCGCCTTTACATCAAACAGTACCGGCGAGATTTCCACTTGGTACGTATGAATATTTGGAAAAATCTCATCTCGCTTGCCTACTTTAAGATCTGCCTTCATTGTTTCGATCACTGCTTCATTTTTTTCTTGCAGTTCACATATGAACCGCGCTACTAAACGTAGTCCGTTGCCGCACATTGAAGCTTCAGAACCGTCAGCATTAAACACCCTCATCTTTGCGTCAGCATGATCACTGTTCATGACAAAAAGAATTCCGTCCGCGCCGAGTTCCGTTTCCCGGTTACATAAGAGCTTCGCAAGATTTACCCTATCTTTTTCTGAAAACGTATAGTGATTGGTAATTTCATCAATTATTAGAAAATCATTACCCGAACCATGGCCTTTCAACAACTCTATTTGCACAGCCTAAACCCCCAAGTATAAAATTATACTTTATCTTATCAAATTATTCGCATAAGGGGAACTATCTTTCAATAAAGTATTCATTTACGATGAATGACATTCTAAGCAGCTTGTCCTTTTCAGACATCACTTCTGTAAATGAAAGTACCGGCGTATTCGGTTCTGGAAATAATTCGCTCCATTCCAGAGGCATCCATCCTCTCCGAAGCCTACCGATGGGCCGGTTTTCCTGTGTGAAAACTTTTTCATCCATGAAAATAGAGGAACCTTCTACAGCGCCAATATACCTTCCTGCGGGATCCAATAATTCTTTTTTCGATTTTCTAAACCTTTTCCGTTGCTTCTCAAAATAGCCCAAATAATTTTTCTTTTCGTCAAAAACTTCAATAATAATGTTTTGTTTCCTTCTTACGCGAAAAAATCCTAATACCTTTTCATGGCAATTTTGCAACACAAAAGTTTTTCTATCAAAGTTCCGCTCCCCTTTATACTTACTGATACTGCCTGCCAAATAACCGTCAGGAAAGTAAAACAATACTTTAGGTGAACTTGTATTAACAAAAAACACCAACAATTCTCTCGCAGCAAACAATGAATGATGACCATTGCCTTCCTTTCTGCTGCACATATTCCTACTAATCAAAATCGACTGTTTCATTTTAAAAAGATAAAGTTGAAAACAAAAAAAACTATAAAGAAAAAATGGTATAGTCAAAAACATAATTTTTTGATTTTTAAACATGAAGAGGTTCGCTAACATGATCGTGGCTGCGGGGAATAAAGCCGCAAGACTGCCGTTCAAATTGATATATGCTGCATTACGGTAATACTCATTTATTTTCATTCTAATAACCCCTTATCAATTCCTCTTATATCAGTTTATTTAGAAGAAGAGAAAAAATGATAGAAGAATTAA
>NZ_BCUZ01000030.1 GCF_001591485.1 Neobacillus fumarioli NBRC 102428
GCATTAGACAGCTACGGTCAAGGACACATAAATGGTGTCCGAAAATTCCTTAGGCTTGGACAACCTTTGACACAAAAACATGAACAGTGTCCGAAGTGGGAACAGGTTCGGACAGTTTGCGCCACGGATATATAAATGGTGTCCAAAGTTCTCTTAGCTTTGGACATCCATAGACACAAAAACATGAACAGTGTCCGAAGTAGTAACAGGTGAGTAATATCATGTGTAAAGAGCTATAGTAAATGATAGTAGAATTTAAAATGCGCAATTTCCGAGCTGGAAATGCTTGCATCATAAGCAGGTTTAACGGTTAAGAATTGCAAAAATTATCGTATTTGAGAAAGCCTAATTCCGTTAATTCAGAAAATAAGGGGATGCAGTTCTTTTTCTGCTATAATAAGCCTTGGCTTATAGCAATATACAGAGGTGATCATCTTGAATCATAGCAGCATAGATACCGATTCGTATGAAAAGGTACTTGAAGCTTTAGAAGCAGTGAAGGAAACGACACGGCGAATTCAGCAGAAAAAAGAATTGAAAATGTGGAGCGATCTTTCAATTCCCCTTACAATGAAGAATGCACTTAATAGGCTTTCAAAAGATGAATTAAATCCCATTCGCAAGCGTTTGGAGATAAAAGGTGCCAGTCATTTAAAAAAAGGAGAATTAATCGACCTATTAAGTTCAAAGATTCCGCTTTTACTTGAGAAAATAGTCATGAATATGGATCTAGAGCGGTACAGCTTCATCCAAAAAATCATCCGTAACGGAGGGTTTATTGAAGACCCTAAATTAGCCGAACCTAAATTAGACTATTTCCGTGAATGCTGCATGATCTTTACTGGAACGTATGAAGGAAAAAGGATTTTAGCAATGCCGGAAGAAATACTTAAAAATCCTTATTTTCAAGAGAATGACAAGCAATTAACAGCCATTTGCCGCAGGAATACTGAATGGATCAAGCTTACACAAGGATTACTGTATTATTATGGAACTCTGACCATTACAGAAATAACCGATTTATTAAAGAAATACGTAAATAAACCTATTGATATGTCCGAATTTTTAACAGTAATTGACCAGGCAAGGACCTATTACGAACAGATTCATATGGATGATATCGGTTTTTCCCATATAAGGGTATTTGATCCAGAACAGGTAAAACGGGAACATCTAATGAGAGATGATGTGGATTTTTTCCCATTCTCAAAAGAACAACTGCTTAAAGCCGGAGAGCCTGATTATATCGAACGGAACAATAGCTTTTTGGAATTGGTCCGCTATTTAATGCAACACTATGAAATCACGAAGCAAGAGGCAGATCGTATGGCAGAAGAATGTGTGTATGCCATAAACATTGGAGAGCCCCTTAAAAACATTCTTGATTTTCTAGGAACAAGGCTCGAATTTCCAAGTTTTGATTCAGTGCAAGCTTGCATGGTTAAAGTGACAAACTTAATGAATCATACAAGGCAATGGTTCCTCAAAGGCTATTCATCCCAAGAGTTATTTGCACGTGAACAGAAGGCATTTTTGAAATTGCCAGATCGAAAAGAGATTGAACAATTTTCCATAAAGAAGAAAATCGGCAGAAATGACCCATGTCCTTGTGGCAGCGGGAAGAAATATAAAAAATGCTGCGGGAGATAATTTTTTGTCATCCACCTTCGATTAGGTGGATTTTTTTCTTTCCGAATAAATTTTCATTCTTTTTCATAAAAAGGAGAATAAACAAAAATGCGCGCGTAGGAGGAAAGAACATGAATGGTGTATTTGACCAGACAGCAAGATTTGAACACCGGTTTTGGCTTCAGATATTAGGCGATCATTCTAGGTTTATACACGAAGCGTTAGCACCGGTTCAAAAAGCAGAGATTGAAGCGGCTGCAAATTTTATCCAAATCTTCGATACCCTTCTCGAGCAAGCAAATTTCACAGATTTACAACCATTAACCGTTCGAGCTGAACAAGAGGCGAAAAAATTACGGGAATTTAAATTTGAATTGATCAGAAAACACCTTATTGGGAAAATCAAAATTCATCTTTCACCCTCGTTTCTTAATCATATGGTCAATGAATTGGAAAATATTCACGGATCTTATCACATTTAAAAAACGGAGAAGTCCCGCCTATTTACCATGAACTGCACCATCATTTGTTATGGTTATTGGATGCAGCAGGTCATTCTGGAGCGATTTCTGCCAATTTGGATGGTGCCGAAAAGAAAATAAAAGAGAAAAGTGATGCGTTTACCAAGAATTTCGAAGCTTTTTACTTAAAAGCAGTAGAACTTGCAGGTTACTTAAGAACCAATTTAACTAGTTTTCCTGCTCTGACAAAAATGAATGAAGACAGTCAGCTAGAAATAAAATTATTCCAAAATTTCCTCCATGAAATAGAAGAGCTCAGGCTAAGTAACCAAGCATTAGGAACATTTGCACCTTTAATGGCAGACCATATGTATCGGGAAGAATGTTATTATTTAATGAAATTAGCTGAATCGGCCAATCTAGCACCGCCAAACTGTGACCCTGCTAAGCCTCGGGTGAAAGAATAAAAAAGAATGAAAGTTGAAAATTTCAGTTGAAATTTTGAGAAAATTTGATAAGATATAAGAAACGAAAAAGCTGTGTGTGACTGGCGAAACACGGATCACCGTGAGGGAGCACATAGGTTGAAAATGCCGTTCGCCTGGGCAGAGGTAAGGGAGTATATCCCTTACCTCTTTATAATTTCAAGGGGGAGATAGTTTAACAAAATAGTAGTTAAATCTAAAAACCGGCTAAGAATTGCATTTTCAAAAAAAGGAGAAGACGAAAATGAGCACCATCACTTTAGAGAAAGTAAAAACGATTAAAACATTAAATCAAATTGCAGCTTGCGGGTTAGATATTTTCAAACAGGACCAGTATACAATTGACAATGATACAAGTAACCCTGACGCCATTTTGGTTCGCAGTGCAAACATGCATTCAATGGAATTTGGCGATCAGCTAAAGGCGATCGCCCGGGCGGGAGCTGGTGTGAATAATATTCCAGTTGACAAATGTACGGAACGCGGTATTGTCGTCTTTAATACACCTGGTGCCAATGCCAACGCGGTAAAAGAGCTTGTGTTAACTTCATTAATTGCTTCATCTCGTAATTTGTTTGCCGGAACTGCATGGACAAAGTCATTAGAAGGGGAAGGTGAACAAATTCCTAAGCTTGTTGAGGCAGGTAAGAAACAGTTTGTCGGTCAGGAGATCAAGGGAAAGACTCTTGGGGTGATCGGGCTCGGGGCCATTGGCGCGCTTGTTGCAAATGATGCTCTAGCGCTTGAGATGGATGTGATTGGATTTGATCCGTTTATCTCAGTCGACACGGCGTGGAAATTGTCCCGTAACGTTCAGCGTGCGATGACAATTGAACAGTTGTTTGCTGAATCAGATTATATTACGGTACATGTGCCGCTGACGGAAGAAACAAGAGGCATGTTTAACGAAGCGGCCTTTCGTATGATGAAGCAGGGGGTTCACATTTTAAACTTCTCACGCGGTGAATTAGTAAATGAAGCGGACATGGCAGAGGCTCTAGAAAGCGGAAAAGTGGGCATGTATATTACAGACTTCCCGAATGAACAAGTGTTAAAAATGAAGAATGTCATCCCATTTCCACATCTTGGAGCTTCAACGAAAGAATCAGAGGAAAATTGTGCAATGATGGCAGCACGTCAGGTAAAAGATTTTCTTGAAACAGGAAATATCAAAAACTCGGTTAATTTCCCAAATGTTTCTCTTCCCTATACAGGAAGGCATCGTGTGTCCGCATTCCATCGAAATGTTCCGAATATGGTTGGCCAGATCACGTCCATTCTTTCCGGCTATAATTTGAACATCGCGGACATGGTGAATAGAAGCCGTAATGAATATGCTTATACGTTAATTGATCTTGACAATCAGGTAGATGAGGACATGCTTTCAATCTTAAAGATCAAATTCTCTCAAATTGCCGGTATGATTACAATTAGGATGATTTAATTCATTTACTATTTATGAGTGGGGCAGCTCCCCACTCATATTTTTTTATTCTGATTTAATAGGATCAAGCTTATCTCCTAGGAGATTTTCAGTAACCAAAGAAAAAGTCCTGGAATAGTATTAAGGTATAAATCGAAAGGATGTTGAATATGGGAGCATTTATCGGGGGTCCGGGAGCATTTGTTGGAGGTCCACTTATTTTAAGAACGGTTGCCGGGAATGCAAATGTTAATTTCGGCGGTTCTCTTTTTATTACACCAAAGAATGTTTCAAAGAATTTCTTAGGTTCCGGTGCCGGCCATACATCTGTTGTAAGTTTTAATCTTACGGGCCCAAGTGCAACGAATACATTGGATACAGATGTTCTTGATCAACCAATGGCTCTTGATAACTGATGGAAGTTCTAACTTTATTAAATAACCAAAATGATGGGTTAACGAAAGGATGTTAAAAATGGGAGGATTTGTTGGAGGTCCGATTATTATCGAGACCATCGGAGCAGATGCAAATGTTAATTTTGGCGGAACACTTTATCTTTCACCAAAAAATATTTCAAAGACTGCCGCGGGTGCCGGCGGCGGTCATACCCATGTGATCGGATTTAGCATTACCGGTCCAAGTACAACGAATACAATCGATACAAATGTTGTGGATCAACCTTTAGTCCTTGATAACTAAATGTAATTGAGAATACCAACGGGGCCGGCTGATGTTGGCCCCGTTGATTGCTAAAAGAACTACCCTCCGAGCGGCCCGCTGATACTACTAGATATTGATAAAGGAATTGATGATGAGCCTGAAGTAGACGGGAGGGAGCTAGTTGTCGTTTTCGTGATCGAAATCGGTGCAATCTTTAAGGCGCCTCCAAAATTTACAATCCCTCCTGAAATGGTTTGAATACAAATTCCGTTGCCATTATACTTCAAAATAACACCTCCTTATCTTTATAAAATATGTGCATGTACAAATTTCAGTGTAAGCCAATATATGAAGCTGGAAGATTTTTTTAAGAACTTCTTCTCAAAAAGAACATGCAAGGGCATCTAACCATAAATTATAAAAAATTTGAAATAAAGGGTGATTCGAATGCCAGCCATTATTAACGGTCCATTACAAATAGCTACCGTTGGGGGATCAGGAGTCGTCAATTTCGGAGGAACAGCTGTTCTCTCACCAAAATATGTTTCGAAAACGTATGGAGGCTCCGGAGGTTTTTCTGTCGCGGGAGCAGTTATTACAGCCAATGGTTTAAGTGGTACGAATGTTGTGGATCCGAGCTTAGTTGATCAGCCAACAGTCGGAAATAACTAATGAGACGAAAGAATCCCTCTTTGAAAGAGGGATTTTAGCCAGTTTTATACTAAATGATGTTCTTTGCGTATTTTTTCAAGTAATGCACGGCAGCCTTCTGATACAAGCCGGTAGGTTTCCTCGAAATCCCCGGTGTAATAAGGATCAGGAACGTCTTTTTTAAGTTCTGTTAAGTCAAGCAAACGAATAATTTTTGGATGACTCGGCCTGCCGGTGATCTTGGCAATATCCTTTGTGTTAGTCTCGTCCATACCGATGATGTAGTCGAATTTTTCAAAGTCTTCTTTTGTTAATTTTCGTCCGACAAGACCCTCTGATGAAATATTGTATTTTTTTAAAATTGCAAGGGTTCCTTGATGCGGGGGATCCCCAATATGCCATGAACTGGTAGCCGCAGAATCGACAGCCAATTTGCCTGTTAAACCTTCTTTTTTCAATAAGTCGCGGAATAAAGCTTCTGCCATTGGAGAACGACAAATATTCCCGAGGCAGACAAATAATACATGAATCATGTTACGATCTCCTTTTTTACATATTTTCTCTAAGAATATAATAAGGTCCGTTCTATTGAAAAGCAAAAGAATTGTAGGGGTGGATTGTCGAAAATTGGTAACTTCAAATAGTTATTTTTAGCCATTCACTTTATTTATTATCTTCTATAATATAAAACTCGGGGCGATGGGATTCTTTTTAACCATAAGGTGAATGAAATGGGAGGATTAGAATGGATACCGATCAAGCTTTTGATTTGTTAAAGGCCGCAGAAGTTCCTGAAGAGATTTGCATTCAAACAGTGAGGCGGTGGCTAAAGGAACGAAAGATTATATACAGCGGAAAAGTTAGGTTTGTCAAAACAGGATACATACTGGAGGACACTGATCAAGCCATTGATCTTCTAAAGGATGCAGGGGTTGATGCTGCCAAAGGCATTAAAGCGATACAACGCTGGCTGTATGAAGGGAAAATCCAAAAGATAGGAAGCAGAAATCAAATTACGGAATATATAGAAGATGAAAAAAACACAAAGCTGTTTTTAAATAAATCTTCAGATCAGGATAAATTGATTCGTGATTTAAAAGGAAGAATCAAAATGCAAGATGAGCAGCTAAAGGAGTTAGAAGAACTTCATAAATCGACAGTCACCGCTTTAAATCAGCAAAAAGAAAAATTACAGAAAGAAATCCGCAAACTAGAAACAGAGAACGGGGCGTTACAAAAGGAAACGAAAAGGCTGCTTAGCGATAATATTGGACTACGCAAACAATTGTTAAAATTGCAGGAGGAACTTTCTAAAGGTGGCAAAAGAGATGCTGAAATCACACAAAGAGCTCCCATTTCAGCCACGCTCGATTATCAGCAAAAATTAGGACTTTCAAAAACTGCGGGGCAAAAAGACATTTTAGCAGCATTTAAAAAGTTACTAAAAACTACACATCCCGACCATGGCGGGAGCCCAGCTGTGTTTCATTATGTTAAAACAGAATATGATCATTTTAAAAATAGTCTTAAAGGATAACGGAATTTATTTCGCATATCCGGGTAATGAAGGGCAAAATTCGATTGTGCTATAAAAAAATGTCCTTCATCCGGATTCCGAAGGACAATACCTAATGTTTTGACATGCTATCTTAATCAATTACACTCAGGCTTTTAGCTAAGCTTTTTAGAAGCCGATAAGAAAACCTTTTGAGCGGCTGTTACGCCTACTCCGGGTTCAAAAGGATAGGAGAAATCCTGCAAACCTGCTTCGATGAGAGATACGGCTTCCAGGATATCGGACGGGAAGCAGTAGCCCATATGCCCAAATCTGAAAATCTTTCCTTCCAAATGACCGAGTCCACCGGCAAAATCAAGATAATAGTTCTCCTTTAAGTGGCCTAAAAATTTTGCAAGATCAAGTCCTTCCGGGGTACGAATGGCTGTAATCGTTGGTGATGCATACTCATCGCTTGTCAGCAACCCGATCGAAAGGGCCTTCATCGCCTCACGAACCATATTCTTCATTACTTCATGTCTTTCGACTGTTTTGGAAAACCCGCCTTCCTCATCAATTAAATCACATACAGCTGAAAGTCCCATAATGAGTGAAATGGCTGGTGTGTTTGGTGTCATCCCTTTGTCAGCCCAATCACGATAGCTTAACAAATTTAAATAATAAGCAGGTGTATGATTTGCCTCTATTACTTTCCACGCTCTGTCGCTGACGCCCAAAAAGGCAAGCCCGGGCGGAAGCATCATCGCTTTTTGTGATCCCGTTACTAAAATATCGATACCCCATTGATCCATTTCAGCCGGAGCTCCTCCGATACAGCTCACACCATCAACGATAAAGAGGGCATCTGTCAGGTTATGCACTACTTTTGCCAATTGATCGACGGGGTTTAAAATGCCAGTAGAGGTTTCATTATAAGTGACAAAAACGGCTTTTATATTGGTTAAAGGTTTCAAGAATTCGATTAAGTCTTCTTCCGAACAAGCCTCGCCCCAATTCTTTTCCAGCTTATGTACAATAAACCCGTTTTTTTCACAAATAGAAACGAAATAATTCCCAAAGGCCCCAACTGTGATCACGACAACCTCTTCACCGGGAGAAACTGTATTTACTACTGCTGCTTCTAATGCAGCTGTTCCGCCCGAAGTCAAAAGCAAAATATCTTGTTTGGTCCCAAATATAGGTTTAACTCGATTCGTTGTTTCTTTAAATAATTGAACAAACTCTTCCGTCCGATGACTTATCATATCCTGGGCCATAGCCAGCTGCACTTTTTGGGGAATTGGGGTTGGTCCAGGATGCCTTAGAATAGTTGGATACATTTATTTCCCTCCATTCATGGGTTTTCCATGCTTTTCATTATAACATATTTCTTTGGTAAAATTATGTTGACAGTTTTGGTTATTTAGAGTTCAAACGATTGATTGATTCTGCAATGTTTAGGAAAACGGATATTAATAGCCTTTAAAAAATAGACTTGCATATAAAAGTTATTGGTGTTATAATACAAAAGTCACTTTTGAGTCGTTCAATTATTAGGATATGTATACCAACTTTTGAATATGGCGGCTGTGGCGAAGTGGTGAACGCACCAGATTGTGGCTCTGGCATTCGTGGGTTCGATTCCCACCAGTCGCCCCATAAAGTACTATAAAGCATGTTAGTTCATTTAGAAAAACAAATAACTATATGCGGGTGTAGTTTAGTGGTAAAACCACAGCCACGAGCAAAGCAACATGAATCCGCTGCGAGTTGCCTCGACGCATGTAACATCCTCGAATAAGCTAGAAGAGGAAGAGGCATGACATGTTGTGGGTTCGATTCCCATCACCCCTCTCCAACATGGGCCTATAGCTCAGCTGGTTAGAGCGCACGCCTGATAAGCGTGAGGTCGATGGTTCAAGTCCATTTAGGCCCATCGTTATTATTTCCGCAGTAGCTCAAATGTAAGCTATCGGCTGTTAACCGGATCTGTCGTACGTTCGAATCTACCTGCGGAGCCATTTTTAATTTTGGAGAAGTACTCAAGTGGCTGAAGAGGCGCCCCTGCTAAGGGTGTAGGTCGGGTAACCGGCGCGAGGGTTCAAATCCCTCCTTCTCCGCCATACATAAACTACGTCTTTACATAGCAGGATTTCCACTTGATCCTGCTATGTGTTCGGATGGTGTTTGAATTTTTGCTCCTGAAATATTGAAACGTTTGGATAGGTCCAAACGTTTTTTTATGACTTGAAATTACAGAAGATTCAAAAAGTAAAATTAGTATGGAGGTTTTTTTATGATCTAAAAGAATATATGAAATAAGAAATGTTCGTCCTTACCAAAATAAAACATGAACGAATACCTCTTAAGAGAAGAAGGAAGATATTATGACAAATCAAAATATGGAAACGAGTTGGAACTTTGATAATAGTTATGCCTGTCTGCCGGAATCTTTTTTTACTCATCTTAAGCCAACGCCTGTACGCTCGCCGAAGCTAATTATTTTCAATGAGCCATTAGCAACGGCTTTGGAATTAAATGTTCATTCTTTGAAAAGTGACGAGGGTACGTCTGTTTTTGCTGGCAACCGAATTCCTGAAGGAGCTTCCCCAATTGCTCAGGCTTATGCCGGACATCAATTTGGGCATTTTACCATGCTGGGAGATGGCCGGGCGCTGTTACTTGGGGAGCAGCTTACTACTAAAGGAGAACGATTTGATATTCAGTTAAAAGGTTCTGGCAGAACGCCGTACTCACGCGGAGGGGATGGCAGAGCAGCACTTGGACCAATGCTGCGTGAATATATCATCAGTGAGGCCATGCATGCACTCGGTATTCCAACTACCCGCAGCCTGGCTGTCATTACAACCGGTGAAACCATCATCCGCGAAACGGAATTGCCCGGTGCAATTCTAACACGGGTGTCTTCCAGTCATATACGGGTAGGCACGTTTCAATATGTGGCCAATTGGTGTACGATTGAGGAACTTCGAATACTGGCAGATTATACGATAAACAGGCATTATCCGGATATAGCAGCTGACGAGAACCGTTATTTATCTTTCCTTAAAGAAGTGATCAAGCGGCAAGCTGCACTAATTGCCAAATGGCAGCTGGTTGGCTTTATACACGGGGTGATGAATACGGATAATATGACAATTAGTGGAGAAACCATTGATTATGGACCGTGTGCTTTCATGGATACCTATGACCCGGCAACGGTGTTTAGTTCTATTGATAGGAAAGGCCGCTACGCCTATGGTAATCAGCCATATATTGGCGGGTGGAACCTGGCCCGCTTTGCAGAAAGCTTATTACCGCTGTTGCATAAGGATGAAGAACAAGCTGTTCAAATAGCACAGGAAGCAATTTCAGATTATTCGGACCAGTATCGTAGCAACTGGCTATCGGGAATGCGGGCAAAACTGGGAATTTTTAATGAAGAGGAACAAGATGAAGCTCTTATTGAGAGTCTTCTCAGCATTATGCAAAAGTATCATGCTGACTATACCAACACGTTCCGTGCCTTAACATTTGACAAGCCGGAGGATACCGTCTTGAATGGAACTTCGGAATTTACCCAATGGTATAATCAGTGGAAGGAACGACTGAAAAGGCAGGAAGAATCGGCTGACTCTACGCATCAATTAATGCGAAACAACAATCCTGCGGTCATCCCTCGGAACCATCGTGTAGAAGAAGCACTGGAAGCCGCAGTGAAAAAAGAGGACTACAGTGTAATGAATCGCCTTCTTCATGTTTTATCGAATCCTTATGCCTATTCACAAGAACAGGCTGAATACTGCACACTGCCAGCACCGTCAGGCATTCCATATCGGACATATTGTGGTACCTAAATAACGGAAAAACGGATATAACGCCCGGTATTTTAAGAAATGAGGGACTCGGTTGATAAGGGGTGTCTATAACGCCCGAAGGTTTTCGGAAAAGAAAGATTCAGTCGATAAAAAGCGTTTATAACGCCCTAATGATTTATAAATAGCGAGATTCGGTCGATAAGAGGGAAGAAAGCTATATTCCTCCCAATTGAAACCCGAATCTCGCTTTTCTCTTGGGTTCGGTTGTAAAGAACGCAGCTAATAAAAAAATTGCAAAGCAGATAGATCCTGCCTCCGGTTAAAGATGTAGAAAGATACCATTATAAATATGGAAAATCTTAAACCCATCAAACTTATTGGTATATGTACATGAATTCATGTACAATAAGATAATGGATAAGAATGATAAATAATTCATACAGCATGGGGGAAAAATGGTGTCTTATCAACTTCAAAAGAATTTTAAAATGTTTGCATTAAATTCAAATCGTGTACTGGCAGGAGAAATGGCCAAACTTTTAGGTGTTGAGCTTGGTAAAAGCTCGATCAACCGTTTTAGTGATGGTGAAATTCAAATTACAATTGAAGAAAGTGTGCGCGGTAGTGAAGTTTTTTTAGTACAGTCTACTTCAGAGCCAACGAATGAACATATTATGGAACTCTTAATTATGATTGATGCCTTGAAGAGAGCTTCAGCAAAACTGATCAATGTTGTTATACCGTATTACAGCTATGCACGCCAAGACAGGAAGGCTAGATCGCGGGAGCCCATTACAGCCAAGTTAATCGCTAATCTTTTACAAAAGGCTGGAGCAACCAGGGTGGTTACATTAGACTTTCATGCTCCTCAAGCCCAAGGATTTTTTGACATTCCAGTGGATCATTTAACCGGGATTCCAATTCTTTCCGAATACTTTGAGAAAAAAGCATTAGAAGATATCGTGATTGTGGCGCCGCATAACGGTGGAGTAGCAAGGGCAAGAAAAATGGCAGGCCTGTTAAATGCTCCGATTGCATTAATCGATAGAAGACGCCCAGAGCATGATGAATCGGTTATTATGAACATTGTCGGCAATATTCAAGGAAAAAACGCCATTATTATTGATGATTTAATTGATACAGCCGGGACAATTACTTCTGGAGCGAAAGCGTTAATGGATGCAGGCGCAAAGGCGGTATATGCTTGTTGCACCCATGCTGTTCTATCAGGACCTGCTGTCGGCCGGATCAAATCTTCCGTTATTCAGGAATTAGTCATCACGAACACCATTGAGATACCGCAAGAAAAATTGACCCATAAAACAACTTCTCTATCTGTCGCACCATTACTTGCAGAGGCAATTGATCGGATTCATAATGAAAAAGCCGTGAGTCCTTTGTTCGAAGTATAACCATATATTTAAAAAACAGCTATCAGTTTGATGGCTGTTTTCTTTTTGAAGTTTCTCATCATGAATTAAGATATCGATAGTAATCTTGCGAATGATAGATTCGGAAACCACACGATTCGTAGAGTTTTAATGCATGAGTGTTCTTGGCTTCTACTTCAAGAAAAATGGAGAATCCTTTTTGATGTTCCTTTTTTACTACTTTTGATAAAGCTTTTCGTCCAATCCCTTTCCCTTGAAGTGCAGGAAAAACGGCAAATCCATAAATCCACGCTCCGCCATCCTTTTCGGAAACGCGCATTTTCCCAGCTGTTTGGCCTGCTGATTCAATGATTAGATTTTGTTCCATTTGTTGATGCCAGTTTCTTTCGGTATACTCGCGGGCTTCCTTTTCCAAAAAACCAAAGCATAAGAGGTCGAGTTGTATATGTGCTTCCATATCTTCTTTGGAATAAGCTGGTCTTATTGTAACGGACGGATCATCCGAAAGCTCGGTTTCCTGCCATTTCATCTGGTATTCAGCAACGGCAAATTCACATGGGATGGTCTTTAAAAACGCTTTGGCCGATTGGGATCCGCTTAGTGCATTTAATAAACAAGTTCTGGTATTCCGCTGCTTCGCTTGATCAAGTCCCATTTTCAGCAATCTTGAAAATATGCCTTTTCTTCGGTAATCAGGGTGCACCATTCCGCAAAGTTCCACTTTACTTCCAAAGTCATAATACCCTAGAAAACCGACAAGCCTATCGTTTTCATAATGAAGAAAGTCTTCTTGTTCCTTACGATTTTGGAGCATTTCAAAATTCAGTTTCAGTTGAATGCTTTCCTCTTGTTCGCAAATCTCTTGAAGCTTCCTTATTTCCAGCAATTCTTTGCTAGTTGCCATTTTCATCACCTCGCTTAACTATTCTTTAAAAAGTGTCTACATTCCTCCTTTTTATCAGAATTGTCATATTATTGTTCAGTTTGGATTATATATAAATATATTTTATATCTGCGGCTTCGTTTGAACTTAATGTAAAGGTTGAATCATATGAATGAAGAGCTAATCAAAAATGCCGATCAATGCTATCAGGTGGCAGAGGAGAAGGCTGCGCATTATTTTCAAACCCTTTGTGAATCGGTTTCAAAGAAGTCTTATGTTCCTCTCTTAATGAAAGATTTTCGATCTTGGAAACGAAGCCATATTCCGTCATTCTATACATTTTTTCACCAACAAAGAAAACCCCGTTCCAAGGATTATCACACTTACATCCAATGGCTGCAATATACAGGAAAACTTGATTCCTATCTGGATCGAAGTGTTTCCTATCTCTTTCTACGGGACTTAGGAAAATCCCTAGAATCACCTGAAACACAGAGAAGAATCCGAAATACAGTCGAGCGTTTAAAACATCACTTGACAAATTTCGACTCTTTTGGAAAAACGAATGCCCTCCGACTGGCCCGGTTGTACCGTTGGACCCAAAAGGAAGACATTGAATCCACCATGATCTGGTTGTTCGACAAACTCAAGTCGGTATCTGCCAACATTCCGGAGGGGATGGATGCAGATCATGCCCAGCGAAAATTGATAAAAATAATGGCTGGCGTTCTCATGCACGTGATGGATGAGATGGATCCCCACATATCTCCCAAAGAGCGTTCAAAAAAATTGGATGAAGCTTTTAGATTAGGTTATTCCTATGGCCTAACCTATCCTTTTATCGATGATCTACTCGATGCCGATATCCTAACTGCTGACTAGAAGAAACGGTTTTCTGATTTGATCCGGAAAACTCTTATAAGCGGGATAGTGCCGGAATTAGACTTTGCGGGTCCCAATCTAAATCTTATTCACTACATTCATTCAGAACTTTGGGATGCCTTTGAATATATCCAGACCTATCAGCGGCCTGAGGCAACAAATACCTTTTTCGAGCAAGTTTATTTATTTTTCCATTATCAGGAAGCTGATCGCACCAAGGATCTCTCCAATGCCCATTACTCTAACGAAGAATTATACTTGCCGATCATCTTAAAATCCTCGTCATCTAGATTAATCGCCCGTTCCGTCATTAGTGCTTCGCGAGATGAGGGGTTTGAAAGCAGCACATTCTATTACGGTATCTACAATCAGTTGGCTGATTTGTTTGATGACCTAAAAGACGGAGCAGTTACCCCTTATACCTATTTTCTGAAATACCATAGCATACGCCATGATCTCATCAATCCGTTTGAATTATACTGGGCGGTCATCGCCCATTTGATTCATCATGTCTATCACTCAGATCCCAAGACAATTGAAATCCTACTAGATCGCGCGATAAACGGACTGAAGCGTTTTAAAGAGCGAATGGGGCCGCCAAACTACCGCGAAGTCATGCTGCTGTTTGCAACTGGAAATGTGGAATTTGATCATGTTATTCAAAGAATGGTCCAAAAGGCAGCCGATGTAGAGTTTTTTGATAAGCTGCTTCGGGATCAGATATTAATGGTGCTAAAAAATCAAAGGCAAGAACAGGAGGAATTTTTTAAAAAGATTGAGACAGTAAGACAGCAAATCAATGACAATCTCCCCATTACCAGTTCTGTTAACGGTTCATTGCTGCAAGATCTAATCATTACTGCAGCCAATTACAGTCTCGAAAGCGGCGGAAAACGATTGCGTCCGATCATAACCTGGATGATGGGGGTGGAGGCATATGGTTTACAACCGTCAGCCATCGTACCATTATTAAGATCATTGGAATACATGCATATTGCATCTCTTATTTTTGATGATTTGCCGTCTCAAGATAATTCCCCCATCAGAAGAGGGAAGCCAACCCTGCACCAGGTTTATAATATAGCAATTGCGGAATTAACCGCTTTATTTCTTACGCAGAAGGCGATGGAAGAACAGGCATCACTTGAACAGTTCGATGCCAAAACAGTGCTGCGCTTGATTCAATATACGGCTCAAGTGACGCAGTCTATGTGTCAGGGGCAAGCGATGGATTTGGAGTCCAAAGGGAAACGATTGACGTTGGAACAATTGAGCTTGCTATATTCCTATAAGACAGGAATTGCTTTCGAGGCTTCCCTTATCATGCCGGCCATCCTTGCTCAAGCCGAGACTTCCGACATTACAGCCTTGAAGATCTTTGCACATCATGCTGGCATCGCCTTTCAAATAAAGGATGACCTGTTGGATGTAGAGGGAGATGTAAATATACTCGGAAAACCCACGGGCAAAGATGAGGAAAATAAGTGTACCACCTTTGTCTCTATTCTAGGTGCTGATGATGCAAGAAAAGCGATGTGGGATCATTACTGCTCTGCCCTGGACGCATTGCAAAAAGTGAGGAAGACTGTTTTTCTAAAGCAGTTTTTGAATTACGTTGTGAACCGTGATCATTAACGGTTTGATGATGCTTTGGCTGTCTTTATTAGATCTGTTTAACAAAAATGCGGTTTCTTGTCACAAATCTCTCGGGAATTAGAAGTAATTAAGGGGATATTAAAATCATTATCAGAAGAATGGTATAAATTTAATTACTGTTAACCAACTTTTGGAATTAAAAAAATAAAATATTGAGGTTTTTTACAAACCTATAAGAGCGTCAAGTTGACGCTCTTTTTGTGTATTCTTTTATAGTGAAAACTTTATCGTAAAACCCAGTCGTTGAGCAGGTGTTCTTGTTATAAACTTGGAATCCAGTTATTTATATAGCTTACAAAAGTTAATATTAGCTCTATTAGCAGCATTAATTGCAATGTAATTAATATCGTATTTAACATTAGCTTTCAAATTGGCATTTTCCCAGGTGACCTCTCAACCCTCGAATCGTTTCTAAACTCCTATTTATATTTTTTTGGATCTTATATAGTACTTTTTATTTTCCTGTTTCAGTAAAACTCTTGATCCTTGCTCCAATTTCATCACGTACACGTTGAAAAAACGCCCATTTTTCTTCTTCGGTTCCTTCTGCTTTTGCTGGGTCATCAAAGCCCCAGTGAACACGTTTTACATATGAAGGAGTTACAGGACAGTGTTCTGCTGCATGTCCGCATAACGTCACAACTAAATCTGCGTTATTTAGAATTTCAGGGTTGATTACATCAGATGTTTGAGTTGAAATATCAATTCCGACTTCTTTCATTGCTTTTACGGCATTTGGGTTCAATCCATGTGCTTGAAGTCCAGCACTTTTTACCACCCAATCATCACCTAAATATTTTTTTGCCCATCCTTCTGCCATTTGGCTTCGGCAAGAATTACCTGTACATAAAAAGTAAATGGTTTTTTTGTTTTTTTCCATATTGAATTCCACCTTCATTATTAGTTTTCAGGCTATATGCCCTTTAAAATACCTTTGTTTAAACCATAATGCTACGTTGACGAGCGCAATCATGACAGGAACTTCCACAAATGGTCCAATGACAGCCGCAAATGCTGCACCTGAATGAATTCCAAATACACCAACAGCTACAGCAATGGCTAACTCAAAGTTATTACTTCCAGCCGTAAAAGCAAGGGTTGTGGTGACTGGATAATTGGCTCCTATTTTCTTTCCTAAGAAGAAGGAAACGAAGAACATCAAAATAAAGTAAATTAACAACGGAATAGCAACACGTACTACATCTAGTGGCAAGCTTACGATTACGTCTCCTTTAAGCGAGAACATGATGATAATCGTAAATAAAAGCGCGATCAAGGTAATAGGACTAATCTTAGGAATAAATACTTTCTCATACCATTGGATACCTTTTGCTTTAACCAATATAAAGCGTGTGAGCATTCCACCTATAAATGGAATACCAAGATAGATAAAAACAGATTTAGCTACTTCGAGAATCGTTATGTTTACAACGGCTCCATGAATTCCGAGCCATTCGGGAACAATGGTTACAAATACATAGGCATACACAGAGAAGAATAGCATTTGAAAAATGGAATTGAATGCGACTAATCCAGCTGCATATTCTGTATCTCCTTTTGCAAGATCATTCCACACAATAACCATCGCAATGCAACGAGCCAAACCAATTATGATCAGACCAACCATATACTCAGGCTTATCTGGAAGAAAAATAATAGCCAACAAAAACATAAGAATCGGTCCAATAATCCAGTTTTGTATCAGCGATAAAACAAGCACTTTCACATCTTTAAAGACGCGTCCAATTTCTTCATAACGAACTTTAGCTAAAGGTGGATACATCATTAAAATTAAGCCAATTGCAATTGGAATAGATGTGGTTCCCACCTGCAACCTATTTAATCCGTCTACAAATCCCGGAAAGACGAATCCTAAGCCGATCCCAATTGCCATTGCGAGAAAAATCCAAAGTGTTAAATACCGGTCTAAAAAAGATAAACGTTTCATTCTTTTCTCCTTTTACACATTAACAACAAGAGTTGGGTTGGGATCCAGTTGAAGTGGGGAAGGAAGATGTATTTTGTATCTTGTGAACTTCACTGTCTGCCTTTGTATAAAAAAACTCCCACTCGTTTCCATCTGGATCCGTTACCCAAAACTTATCTTGTACAGCATAACAGCAGACCGTATCCATTTCCTCACGTGCGAAGAAGCCCTCTTTTTCTAATCTTTCTTTATGAATTTTGATTTCTTCGGCTGTTTCCACTTGGAATCCAAAGTGGCTCACTTGATTCCCACTCACTTCATCTCGAACATTCAGTGTAAAGTTAAGACCGGGCGTTTCCAACAAAAACTTAGCATAATTAAATTTTACTTTCACTGGTGCTACACCAAATACTTTTTGGTAAAACTCAATGGATTTCTCTAAATTTGTGACGTTAATTCCCACATGAACATATTTCATATCAAATTCCTCCCTGATTCAATTTAAATCAAAAAAATTTGATTAATAAACTATAAAAATTAACAGCAACTTCCTCTTCCTGTCTTTCTAAATACACAACAAAGTTCTTCTGACAATAAATTGTTTACTTCACTGTCATTTAAATCATAGTAACTCCAAGTACCCTTTGTCTCTTTTACGATCAATCCTGCATCCAATAAAATCTTTAAGTGGTAAGATAGCTTAGACTGTGGCATCTCAAATATTTCAGTTAAATCACATACACATGTTTTTCCTCTGTGGCATAATTCATGTATAATCTCTAACCGTTTCTGATCAGCCAAAGCTTTAAACTTCTTTTCGTACTGTTCAAACAGTTGAGACATCGTACTCAAACGAAATCCTCCATTCATCAATTTTTTTTGATGTTTACAGTATATATAAATATCTAGTCATTATGCAAATTATAAATCAATTTTTTTTGATATAATAATTATATCTATTCATTTCGTTTAGTGTAACAATAACGGCTGTTTTTGTTACGCAGATTCGTGATATGCCTTTAACCTAGTAAACTTGCATAGAAGCTGTAACAAAAATATGTAACTTCTAAACGGACAAGGAAGGAGTTCAGGCTGCAAGGAAACGAGCAAAACATCCTGGAAAACCGATGAGGAAAAGGTTCATTATGCCTTGTATCTTTTGGAACAAGGGATGAATCGTACGGATGCTGCAGGGAAAGCCGGTATCTCTTGAATGTCTCTGTCGTAAAATATAAAACAACAAAGAGACTAACAGATAATCGGCTGTTTCCAACGAGGATAACTGGATTTAGAAATAGGTAAAAAATCCAGTTGACACCCCTTACTACTCAGTGTTACAATATACATGTAATAAGCAATACTTAATAGCGAAAAGGCTGTTAAGTAAAATTCTCCTTGGTACTATGTGATACTGAATATAAGTCAGACTAAATAGAGGAGGGACGAAATAGTGGAGGCTCCGAACATGGAAAATTTAACTGAAATGCTGAAGGGCTTACTGGAAGGCTGCGTGCTGGAAATCATCAGCCGCCATGAAACCTATGGCTACGAAATTACCCGCCGACTAAATGAGCTTGGATTTACTGAAGTCGTGGAAGGGACGGTCTACACTATCCTCGTGCGATTAGAAAAGAAAAAACTTGTGAACATAGAAAGAAAACCATCCGATATGGGACCGCCCCGCAAGTTTTACTCACTAAATGAGGCTGGCCGTCGGGAGCTTGAATTTTTTTGGAAAAAATGGGATTTTGTATCATCAAAAATCATTGCGCTAAAGTCAAACTAGCTTCATAAGATAGTGTTGAAGTGTCTGATCAAAAAGGAGGAAAAATATGCTTGATATATTCAAAAAATTAATTGGTGATAAAAAAGAATACAAGATGATGATGGCACGGGTTGAAGCCCTGCCAGAGGACTATCAGTTTGTATTTAAGAAAATTCAAAACTACATGTGGCATTTTACAGCGGGCAACGGGATGGATATGCTGCACATACAATATGAACTAATTGACTTGTTCGAAGCTGGTGCGGCAGATGGAAGACAAGTACTGGAAATAACCGGGGATGATGTCGCATCCTTTGCCGACGAACTAGTGGCAAACGCCAAAACCTATGTTGCCAAATATCGTGAAGATTTGAATCAGAGTATCATGAAGCGATTAGGAAAAAAATAATTGCAATGGATCTTTCAACTGATTAGCTGGTTACAAATGTGAATTGTCACCTTTGCTATTCGGTTATATTTTTGGTATAGTACTAAGTCATACAGAATATCAGTCAGACTAAATAGTGCAGGAAAGGGATCTGGCTCCTCAATGATTCCTTACTGAGCTATTAAAATTTTAACTTCGAAAATTGTCCATCACCACAAGGAGAGCCGCAACAGTAAGCACATTGCCGGGAATTTTGCTGATGGCTGTTCTCACCGGTGTTGCTTACACTTCCATGCGGCTGTTTAATGATGTAAAGAGCGGGCTGATGACGCGTTTCATTACGATGCCCATCAAGCGCTCGTCGATATTGTGGGCTCACGTATTAACCTCGCTTATTTCCAATGCTCTTACCGTCGTGGTCGTGATTCTCATTGCGCTCTTGATAGGCTTTCGTTCCAGCGCTGATATCCTGCATTGGCTCGCAGTAGCTGGGATCCTCGGTCTCTTTACACTGGCGCTGACATGGCTGGCGGTCATTCCCGGATTGACAGCAAAATCGATGGAAGGGGCGACAGCCTACTCGTACCCGTTGATTTTTCTGCCGTTTATCAGTTCGGCCTTTGTCCCTACGGAAACCATGCCTAAAATCGTCCGTGCTTTCGCTGAGAACCAGCCCGTGACATCAATCGTGAATATGATTCGTGCTCTCTTATATGGAGAGCCTATCGGCAACGGTATCTGGATCGCGCTTGCCTGGTGTGTCGGCATTATGGTCGTCGCTTATTTCTTTGCCAGAAAAGCATTCAAACGCCAATTAGGGTAAGGGCACCATGATGGGCTTAGATGATCAACAATCAGCCGCTATGAGAGATGCATTTGTTATCAAATGGCAAAGGGGCTTGCTAAAACAAAGCCCCTTTTTGAATTGGCATGAATCTGGCAACGATTGATGTATTCCACCTTTACCGCCTTCCTCGAGTCAAATTATGTTCCCGCTTATTATGTTCCATATTATTAAGGAAAATTTAAGAGGAAATTAAGATAATTCCATTATTATGTTAGAAAATAAGAAATTTTATTGGAGGATCCAATGACGAAGATTATTCGCGTTTATTTTCCTGTTATAATAACTGCCTCAATCAGTATCACATTCATCATAGTATCTTTATATTACCATCCAGTGCATCATCATCCCGATTTCGGGAAGATATCAGACAAAAGGCCAGTCAGAAAAGAGGGCAGGGGGCTTTTTAAATTATTGGGAAATGGTGCTGTTTTAGTCGGGGCATTAAGTTTTTCCTGGTACTTATTTAAAAAGAAACTAAAGTCGCCGTATCTTATCATTAAAATAGCAGCAAAGAAAGCATATCATATTCATACCTATGCGGGATGGGCTGCGTTGATCCTGATTGCCATTCACGGCGGTTATTTTCTCATAACAGATTTTAAAAATAAAAATAATTTGACTGGAGCGGCAGCATTTTTCATTTTACTCTCCTTGGCAGTTTACGGTTTTATATTAAAGCGGAAAAAGAAAAAAACATTGCGTATCGCACACTTCTGCTTAAGCCTCATGTGGATTGCAGCGATTCTCATTCATGGCGGTGGTTTTGTCATTGCATGCGGAATAACCATTGCAGTTCTGTTTGCAGGCATCACGTTAGTTGAGAAGAAAACAAAAAGAATGTCGAAATTAAATAATGCCTAATTTCGGACAAGCATGCTTATGAGCCATGAGGAATCTTTTTTGACGCTAAATTTTTTTAAAAAAAAGAAAGGGAAATTGCAATCGATGTCGAAGTAATAAAAAATGGTTTGTTGGCAGGCTGTAAATCAGACCTTTCATTTCCTTTGAGTAAATTTATATGCCTCGGGCAAAGTATGTTAAGGGATTATGCTAGTATTATGGCATTTCCCAATATATTCGAGGGGGTGAAAATGAATGGCTGAAAAAAATGAACGTAACCGTGATGACTTTGATACAAGTGAGGCAGTTGGTACTGGTGTTGGAGCCGTTGCCGGGGCAGCCATAGGTTCTGTATTAGGACCGCTTGGAACGATTGCAGGAGCCGTTGCCGGGGGTGCGGTAGGCAACAAAGCAGGCGAAAGTCCTGAAGATGTCACTAATCATACCACAGAAAGTAACGATTAAAATCAGCTGAAGCTTTCCACATGAGGAGGGCTCCCTTTCCGGGAGTCCTTATAAATCATGTCCATTGTTTGGATTTTTAGCAGTAAAGGTTACCCATTCCTTGTTTGAACGTTTCATTCGTGTATCTTTTCTCCGAATACCCCATCGATTTACTACCACAAATAGCAAATACAATGAATGATCCCGCTAGTTTAATCATGAGTGTACCAACGATTCCCAAACAAATGATAATACCCGAACACCTAGTCAACAACCATGCATGCTTGTTTACGTCAGTAAGTCTGATATAAAACAGGAGGTTTGAAATGAATGCACTTTGTCATGATCATTTAAATGATGAGATCGAAAGGCTGTTTGCCCAAATTAAAGAATTAGAAAGAATTTACCAGCAACTTTCTAGGCAAGCTCAAGCACTAATTGAACAGATGACCCATCATGATGCCTTGGTCAAGCTTCCTAGCTCTTTCCTTCAGCAATGCTTCCATCAGATTGAACGGATGGACATGGAACATTTATTGAAGAAGGCAATTGATCAAAATGAATTTGTCCTTCATTACCAGCCGAAACTGAATATACAGACTGGCCAAATTGACGGAGCAGAGGCATTAATCAGATGGAGAAGAGAGAATCATCTTCTGTTCCCAGATTCCTTTATTCCAAATGCAGAAGAAACAGGTCTGATCATCCAGATCGGTGAATGGGTGATTCGCGAGGCCTGCAGGCAATGTAAAGAATGGCATGAAGCAGGGTTGCATCATCTATCTGTAAGTGTCAATTTATCCCCCATCCAATTTGAACAACAAGATCTGGAAGAAGTAATCATAGATGCACTTGCCCAGACAGGCCTGTCTCCAGGTTCTCTGGAATTAGAATTGACCGAAGGAATGGTCATGAAACAACCGGATAACGCAGCGCTCGTTTTAAAAAAATTACAAGACTTAGGGATCAAAATATCCATCGATGATTTCGGCAAAGGCTTTTCATCATTAAGCTATTTGATCGTATTCCCGATCAATACGCTCAAAATTGATAAGTTCTTTATTATGAATTTAGAAAAGGACGATGCAAATGCTGCGATTACCTCTGCCGTTATTTCCTTAGCTCATCATTTAAACTTACAAGTCGTGGCAGAGGGGGTTGAAACAGAAGAACAATTGCATTTTCTTTCCGATCATTCATGTGATTTTGCGCAAGGGTATTTGATCAGTAAACCGGTTGAACCCCATGCAATAACAACACTGTCCCACAAGTTTAACCGTTCCTACTAAACGATATTCCCCTTTAAATCCTTATTTTGGTATAATCAATCATGAGAAGATAAAAGGATTTAAAGGGGAGCTTCAATGACCGAGAACCAAGAAGTCATAACATTATCACATGTATATTATGCTGATGGGAACGTTTCTATTTTAAAAGACATAACCGGCTCATTTCTGAAAGGAAAAATCACCACAATCGTCGGGCCATCGGGGGCAGGAAAGACGACACTGTTTAAATTATGCAATGGGTTAATTTCTCCAGCTTCAGGCGACATTTTCTTCAATGGCAAAAGGATTGATACATATGAACCAACTGAATTGCGCCGGAATGTAGGAATTGCCTTACAAAGTCCCACGATGATCAGCGGCAGTGTGTGGGAAAATTTATCGCTCCCATTGACACTACAAGGAAAGCAATTACAAGAGAAAAAAGCAAAAGAACTGTTAAAGCTGGTCGGTCTGGAAGAAAAATTCCTAAACCAAAATGTGAAGGATTTATCCGGCGGTCAGCGACAAAAAGTATCCATTGCCCGGACGCTTGTCAATCAGCCAAAAGTACTTTTACTCGATGAAATCACCTCTTCACTTGATCGGGTGTCCCAACAGGAAATTGAAGCACTAATTGTCAGAATCAATAAAGAATCATTCACCACGATTATCTGGATTACACATAACTTGGAGCAGGCCATATCGATCGGGGATTATTCATGGGTCATGATGGGTGGAGAACTGATCGAAATTGTGGAAAGCAGCAGGCTGCTATATTCAAAAAATGAAAGTGTACAGCAGTTTGTGAAGGGGGATATAGAATGAGTTATGCAACTTTAGCTTTATCCCTTGTCTTTGTACTGATCCCGATTCTTTTATCAAAAACTTTAAAGTTGGGACTTGAAAAGGATACGATCATCGCTACGATTCGCTCCATTGTTCAATTACTAATTGTAGGGATGATTTTAAAATTCGTATTTACCTCTAAAAGCTTTATCTTTATCGTGCTCATGCTGCTGTTGATGATTAGTGCGGCAACGCAAAATGCCAGGAAAAAAGGGAAAGCCATTAAAGGCATGACATGGAAGCTGGTTGTAACGTTTGTCGCAGTTGAAGTGCTGACCCAGTCTATTTTGATCGGATTTCACATCATACGTCCAACTGCTCAATATATTATTCCGATTAGCGGAATGGTCGTTGGAAATTCCATGGTGCTTGCGATTCTTTTTTTAAATCGATTCACAGCCGAAGTAGAGGCACGCCAAGATGAAACCGAACTGATTTTATCACTTGGGGGAACACCGAAACAGGCCATCCAAGCATCGCTTATTTCTTCTATTAAGGCAAGTACGATTCCTACCATTGAGAGTCAGAAAACAATCGGGCTCGTGCAGCTGCCCGGAATGATGAGCGGACAAATTATTGCGGGTGCCGATCCCGTTCAGGCGGTGCAGTTTCAACTTCTTATTTTGTTCTTATTATTAACGACAGCGGTTGTTACCAGCATCATGATTGGATTTTTATCCTATCCAGCTTTGTTTAATAAGCGGATGCAGATGATGAAGCAAAAAGAAATTTAATTTAAGAAAAAAAGACCATTTGAGAGCAGGACACCCTACCGTCAAATGGTCTTTTCGTCTTATTGTTTTACCGAAATCCACACACTTTTCACTTCGGTATAATTATTCAAGGCATAGGAGCCCATTTCACGTCCGATTCCAGATTGTTTATAGCCGCCGAATGGTGAAGCAGCATCAAAGGCGTTGTAGCAGTTGACCCATACTGTGCCAGCACGCAGACGGCTGGCAATGTAGTGTGCCTTGGACACATCTTTCGTCCAAACCCCCGCAGCCAAGCCATACTCGGTATTGTTTGCTCGATCAATCAGTTCATCGAGATCCTCATATGGAAGGGCCGTAATAACAGGACCGAAGATTTCTTCCTTGGCAATCGTCATTTCATCCCGAACGTTTGCAAAGATGGTTGGGGAAACAAAATACCCTTGTTCAAACGGTTTTTCACCGCCGACCAGCAATTCCGCTCCTTCATTTAGGCCTTTTTCGATATAACCCAGCACACGTTTCTGCTGTTCAACTGACACCAGCGGGCCCATTTCCGTATCAGCATGCCAACCGGCTCCTTGCTTAATCTTTTGCGCATGGCTGACCATGTCAGAGACAACATTGTCAAATTGTTTCTTCTGAATAAATACCCTTGAACCGGCACAGCATACTTGGCCTTGATTGAACATTACCCCATTTAGGGCGCCAGGAATTGCTTTTGTAAGATCGGCATCCGGTAAAATGATGTTAGGTGACTTGCCGCCAAGCTCGAGCGTAACCCGCTTTAAGGTTTTAGCTGCACGTTCCATAATTAATTTTCCGACTTCAGTAGAACCGGTAAAAGCAATTTTATCTACAAGCGGATGATCCACGAGCGGCTGACCGGCAGTTTCACCGAATCCTGGAACAATATTCACAACCCCTGGAGGGAACCCGGCTTCTTGAATTAATTCAGCTAAATATAAGGCAGTCAGCGGTGTTTGTTCTGCAGGCTTTAAGACAACCGTACAGCCTGTTGCCAGAGCAGCACCAAGTTTCCACATGGCCATTAATAACGGGAAGTTCCACGGAATAATTTGCCCGACAACCCCAACGGCTTCATGACGGGTATAGTTAAAGAACGGTCCATTAACCGGTATCGTCTGGCCGACAATCTTAGTTGCCCATCCAGCATAATAGCGCATATGTTCAATTGAAAGCGGAATATCCGCGGCAGAAGTTTCACGAATAGGTTTTCCGTTATCGAGAGTTTCTAATTGAGCCAGTTCTTCACGGTGTTCTTCTATCAAATCAGCTAGTTTATACATCAAGCGGCTTCGCTCGGCTGTCCCCATTTTGGACCATGGACCTTGATCAAAAGCTTTTCTTGCAGCTTTGACAGCTCGGTCGATATCTTCCGGACCTGCTTCATATACAGCGGCAAGCACTTCACCTGTAGCTGGATTGTACGTATCAAATGTTTTGTGCGAAAGACTTTCAACAAATTGTCCATCAATAAACAGCTTCTTCTTACCAGTTAAAAACTTTTCCACCTTTTCATTTACATTGACTGCTAATTGGCTCAATATACTTCCTCCTTTTATGTAATTGGAAGATTTGGAATTGATAGTATTGTCAATTCCAAAATTAATATATCATTTTTAAAAACTAGTATTCAACTAAAAAGGATGGAAATATTCTGACAAAATACGACAAAGTGTAAAAATAAGCCTATTTATAGGATTGCTGCTCTAGTCCGTCAAATTAATTTTAATTATGGTTTATACTTTGTTATAATAATATTATGTAAACTATAAATACTAAGTCCCATAAGAAAGAGGCTTCTTTTTATTCTTCCGCTGTTTACGTTATAATTTTAGGGATAGGATATTAAAGTTTTAAGTACAATTTGATGAGGAGGCGAATGGAATGATTTTAGTCAGTATCATTTTAATTATCGTCTTAATTTATTTTCTTATCATTCGGCCGCTTACGAATCGGAACCGGCCGCAAATCTTTGATCCAAGGAGAGGCTATTATGACCGAGGACCAGACTATTACGGGCCAGAGCCCGGTGGACTAGGCCGGTTTGGCACGTTTGCGGGCGGATTCGCTGCAGGGGCACTCTTGACCTATTTATTTGAACAGGGCAGAATTGGCTTTGATCAGTTCAATGCATTGCAAAACCTTGAGGATCATGAAATCATGAGGGAATTATTAGATCAAAATATCATTCAGGAGCATGAGATTGATCAATTGCAGGAGGAGCTCCATCACAATCAAGGGGACGATTACAGGAATTGGGACGGAGATCGAGGCACTCAAGATGACAATGACCAATACGATTATCAAGATCAAGATGACGGCAGCGGCTGGGATAATGGGGATGATAATTGGGTTTAGAAAGTTAACGTCATTCTTCCTGAATGGCGTTTTTCTTTTTGAATCATTACATAAGCGTTATAATGTTAAAAAAGTGCGCTTTAAAGTTAGTTTGAAATGACGATCGTTTAAGTTTCTTTTTTGCAGAATGTGCCTTTTAAAATGATGGGGGAACGGGAGATGGCTGTAGTAAAATCAGTCAAATTTGATGGTGAGGATATTTATGTATTTAAAAGCGCCATTTATATCTTTGATTCTAGTTCAGGGGTTACGCTGGAAGTAGACCTAATTGTTACCGAGGTTGTCTTGAAAAGGTATCAAAAAGAAGACAGTCTTATTGTAGAAATTGAATTAGAAGATGGGAGAATCATCAATTCTATCATGCATGTCACCGTCTTGCCAGGACGTCTGCCGCAATTGCATTTATTTTGTGAACTTGATGATTTGAAAGAATATGAAGGGATTAACATAGTGAACGAGCATGATTCCTGGTTTCCAGCGATTGAGGAAGGGATCACATTAGAAGAAATTCGAAAAGTCGAGATGCCTGATGAAGCTATTACATTAAAATTAAAATTGCCGATTGATCAGGTAGAATGGCTGAAAAATCAAAAGAAGAAATATTTAAATGAAATGTTTAAAGAAATCATATACAACTATTGGGCTGACACGAAGAAATAAACGTAGAAAAATAATTGGGAGCATTTCGTAGTTCTTATAGGTGGTTTTGTAGAAGGGATTAATAACGTTAAGGAAATCTCAACATAAAAAAACCAATTTCTCAGTAATGCAAACTGAGAAATTGGTTTTTTTCTTCATATGTAGCCTTATAGTCTAAAAACTCTCGGTAAATCCAAATTTTTGATAGGATCTGAAACAAAAAATAAATTTTTTAGTTTAGTCGGATATAAAAT
>NZ_BCUZ01000031.1 GCF_001591485.1 Neobacillus fumarioli NBRC 102428
AAGGCTGATCAAGGCGCTTGCGCTTTTCTTATTACTGTCTTTTACCGCCTACGGCCTTCCAGCCGGCTTGGAATTTGGCGTTTTGATGAACATATTTATTGCGGTGTTTTCCGCCAAATACTTTTTCACCTAAACTATTTACCAGAACACCCATTACAGCTGTAATCCCAATGATCAACACAGCCACAACCCCTAAATCTGCTATATAAGTTCCCATCAAAACCCCTCCATTCATAAAGATCCTATATCTTTATTTTAAAAGATGCATTTCATTAAAGAAAGGAAAATAAAAAAATAATGAATACGTTTTCGTTTAAACATTAAATTCAAATGGTTGATAGTAAGAATATATGAGAATGTAAAGATTACATTGACCAAAAAATGTGAGTGAAAATGAAAATTTTTTTTGTGAGCATCAAGATGTAAAAATGAAAAATAACTGAAACTTTTCTTCATTTTATTCGTCTTATATAATGAATTTATTTTTGCATCAGTTTGGCTTGGTCAATATTTTTTTGAAAAAAGGATACCTTTTTTAGAAGTCGTGGTGTATAATAAATAACATAAATTCCTTATTTGTAATAATTTTAATTATAGATTGAATGATTTACATTTTACTTTGCGTTTATCTCTATATATTGGATTATAAATAAATTGATTGTAAAAGGAAGAGGAGTGTGAAGACAAAATGGTAACATTATACACTTCACCAAGTTGCACATCATGCCGGAAAGCAAAATCATGGTTAGAAGAGCACGAAATTCCATACAAGGAAAGAAATATCTTTTCTGAACCTTTAACAATGGAGGAGATCAAAGAAATCCTTCGTATGACTGAAGATGGAACAGACGAAATTATTTCAACAAGATCGAAAACATTTCAAAAGCTGGACGTGAACTTGGACACGATGCCGCTTCAAGATTTATTTAAATTAATTAAAGAGAATCCGGGTTTGCTGCGCCGCCCAATCATTATTGATGAAAAGCGGCTTCAAGTTGGGTATAATGAAGATGAAATTCGCCGTTTCTTGCCTAGAAAGGTCAGAACATACCAACTGAGGGAAGCACAGCGGATGGTTAATTAAAAACATAAGGCCTCTTGATCGGAGGTCTTTTTTGTATATTATTGGGGATAAATTGGTATTGCCTTATAAAATAAAATGTTATAAAATTGATTAACCTTAGGGGTAATTTCAAGTGAAATTTGGAGAAACTAGGCATTATAATGGTTTTTCCGATTTTTAGATTTTTTATTTCCCTTATTATTGCTTTTATCATAAAATGAAAGTACAAAAGTACTTCATTTTATCCCTAATAAAAGGATAAATACTAAAAGGCATAATCTGCTTGGGGGTATTTTGTCCCTTCAATATGGATAATGGAAGGGAGAGAGTATAATGGATATTGAACGCATAAATGAAAATACAATTAAATTTTATATTTCTTATGTTGATATAGAAGAAAGAGGCTTCGACCGTGAAGAAATCTGGTATAACCGGGAGCGGAGTGAAGAACTTTTTTGGGAAATGATGGATGAGGTTCATGAAGAGGAAGAGTTTATTGCTGAAGGTCCTTTATGGATTCAAGTCCAGGCTCTTGATAAGGGGCTAGAGATTCTTATCACGAAAGCCCAGTTGTCAAAGGATGGCCAAAAGTTTGAACTTCCTATTCCGGTTGACAAAATGAAAGATCTGCCTGTGGATGAGAAAATTGAAGATCTTTTAGACCAGCATTTTAATTCGGACTATGATGAAGATGAATTATTGCCGGAAGAAGGTCTGGAATTTATTCTTGCGTTTAAAGATTTTGAGGATGTGATCAGTCTCTCTAAACGTGAAGGCTTGGACCATTTAGTAACAAAACTATATTATTTTGAGGGAAAATACTACCTATATACAGAATTCCCTGAAGAGTTATTCGCTGAAGATGATATTGATGATATCTTAAGTATTTTACTTGAGTACGGGTATGAAACACAGTTAACGATTCATCGGATTCAAGAATATGGAAAAGAAATCATTGCAAGCGATGTTTTTGAAGTGATCAGGAAACATTTTAGCTAAGAACAGCCGATTTCAATCTGAAATCGGTTTTTGTTTGATAAAGAAAAACGCAAGCGCCTTGGTCAGGCTGCCTGCTTCTCCGAATCATCCTCCTTGTAGACATGTGACGAGCTGAACAAAAACCTCTTCGAATAAGCTATGGCGCAGGAGTACATAATGAGGGGATAGGCGCTCCGCCTAAAAGCTATCGCTTTTAGGCGTGCGATGCTGATGCTGTCGAAGCATTTCTTGTGGAGCTGGAAAATTTTCGAAGTCAAAATTTATACTTTCTTACCTTTTAAAAAAACACTAAGCGGGGTGGAGGACAATGAAAAACACAGTAAGGGTTATTCTTTTTTTAATTGTTCTCTCCATACTTTTGTTTCTATTTCGCAACAGGTTGGAAAGCGGTGTACTCGGATTTTTTAGTGTCATCATGACGCTGTCTGTCATTTTAATTGGGTTTGTGATCTTCTTGGAAAATCGCCATCCAACCCAAACCATTACGTGGCTGGTTGTCTTAGGCGGCTTTCCGCTGGTTGGATTTATCTTTTATTTACTATTTGGAAGAAATTATCGTAAAGAGAGAATGTTCCGGAAGAAATATTTCCTTGATAAGCAGGCATATTTAACTGTTGAGGGCGATCGGGACCCAAGGGGTGAAGAAAAACGGAAGCTGCTTAGAGAACACCAGGGAAGATTATTTAATCTAGCACAAAAATTAGGCCACAGTCCGATTTCTTTTAATACCGCAACAAAAGTATTAACAAATGGAGAGGAAACCTTCAGTCATATTATTGAAGAATTGAAACAGGCAAAACATCATATTCATTTAGAATATTATATTGTTCGGCATGATCGAATCGGAAATGAAATTAAGGATATTTTAATTGAAAAAGCACAACAAGGTGTAAAAGTCCGCTTTATGTTTGATGCTGTAGGTTCATGGCAGCTAAAAAAGTCATACATAAATGAACTGAAAAACGCCGGTATTGAAACGGTTACTTTCGGGCCGGTAAAGCTTCCATTTTTGAATAATAAATTTAATTTCCGCAATCATCGTAAAATCATTGTTATTGATGGGAGCGTAGGTTTTGTAGGTGGGTTAAATATTGGTGATGAATATTTGGGGCGTAACAAAGGCTTTGGTTTTTGGCGGGATACCCATTTAATGTTGAAAGGGGAAGCAGTTAGATCTCTGCAGCTTATTTTTCTTCAAGATTGGTATTATATGACGAATCATAGTTTTTTGACGGATGAATATTTATCACCGGTACTTGATCATAAAAACCATGGAGGCGTGCAACTGATCCCTGGCGGTCCTGATAATGAATGGAGTGTTATTAAAAATATTTTCTTCTCGATGATTACTTCAGCCAAAAAATCTGTGTGGATTGCATCTCCTTATTTCATACCTGATGAGGATATCTTTTCCGCATTAAAAATTGCAGCACTAAGCGGGATTGATGTGAGACTCCTTATGCCTAATCGGCCTGACAAACGAATTGTTTTTCATGCCTCAAGATCGTATTTTCCAGAGCTGCTTGAGGCAGGAGTAAAGGTTTATGAATATGAACGAGGATTTATGCATAGCAAAATCATTATTGTTGACGATGAACTTGCCTCGATCGGAACAGCTAATATGGATATGCGCAGTTTCCATTTAAATTTTGAAGTAAATGCGTTTTTGTTTCGTACCAATAGTACGCAGGAGTTGGTGGAAGAATATTTACACGACCTTGAATATTCAAAACAAATTGATCTGAAAACTTTTTCCCAGCGCCATTTTGGTTTTCGCCTTTTAGAATCCACATCAAGATTATTATCTCCTCTTTTATAGATAGAAAAGCCCGTCTAAGTGACGGGTTTTTTCTTTTGCGTAGATCAAGCCTGAAGAATCATACTACAGAATGCGGAAATCGAGCTAAAGAGGGGAGTTGTCCACACACATCTACCATTCATTCATATATTATAGAAAAACTCTAAAGAGGTGTTCTTTTTATGGCTTTAACTACTGGCATCATTACGAATACAGGAGTTAATCCTGCAACGAATATTGTAATTAATATTGACAACGATAATCTTAGTTTTTCATCGAACGTTGTTTATCATATTTATGTATGGAATAGTTCGGTAAGTAAATCGCTGGTTTATGCCAATTTTTACTGACGATCTTTGCGAATTCAAGTCAAATTCTTAGTTTCAACATCGCTGGTAATTTTGCTTATGAGGTTCAATTTCTAGTTACTGGGCAAATTCCAACAGATACCGTCATCACTGTATTTGGAACGGATTCATCCGGAACCGTTATTCCTTATCAAAAAGTATTGCAACAACAGCTTACGCAAATTGCGCAACTCAACCCATAAGTGGGTGTAAAATAACCATGGCAAATGTACAAATCTCTCCAAGTACTAGTAGCCAATTTTCCCCCTCCATTGCGGTAAATTGGCTAAATCCCTCGGTAATGGTTGTGGTGGCTATAGATTTTAGGACAGGATCGCCGAATATTGGAGTGTACAAGTCTATGGATGCAGGCGTAACATGGACTACGACGTTACTCCCGTTATCAACCGGATTTATTGGCATAGAGTCACCACAGATTGATTATATATTTCCTAGTTCATTCGTTATCGCAGCACGCGCCTTTGATCCTAACGGTCTTAGTGGTACTATCGTGACCTATACGTCCACAGATAACGCTTCATCGTTTGGACCGCCTGTCATTGTAAACCAAGGGTTTGGCCAGTTTATCAATGACGAACAGGTGATTGTTGTCAGTGATAAAGCCGGATCCAGCCCGTTTTTTGGAAATATTTACACCTCATATATACACGGTTACAACACACAGTTTGTACCGGGAAATACAATATTCTTCAATCGCTCCAAAAATTTAGGAAATACGTTCTTTGATCCAATTCTTCTTTCTTCCGTCAATGAATTTGAAGAATTCCCTGGAATAGCCATTACCTTAAATGGAATTATTATCGTAGGATGGATTACGCAGCATCCTGGTTCAAGCGAATTTAACACGACTATATCACAAGATGGAGGGGCAACATTTGGAAGTGAAACCATGGTTGCCTCGGTCGTTGTTCCACCATCGCCACTACCAGGATACCAATTCAGATGTTTGACATCCCCATCTCTGGCGGGGGATATCTCAAATGCACCTGCAACGCGAGGAAATGTCTACGCAGTATGGTAAGACTATCGAGAAGGTTATTCTGATATCTTTATGTCAATCTACACCAACTTTGGTGTAGATTGGAGTACACCGAAACCCATTGCAAACAGTCCGGTAGGATCTATGAGCTTTTTCCCGGCCTTCACCGTCTCCCCTTCGGATGGGACAGTGTATGTTTCTTATTACACCAATCGTGTAGATCCCCCTAATATTGACGTGTTTCTTGCTACATCTAGGGATGGGGGAAAAACGTTTACAAACACCCGCATGACGACGACTTCGTTTAGTTTCTCAAACCTTTCTTTCGTTGGGGATTACATTGGAAATGCGATTGTCCCTCAGACGAACCGTCTGGTATCCGTTTGGACAGACACTCGGACAGGGATTGAAAACATCTGGTTTGGCGATAACCAAGGTGTTGGTTTCACGCCTTTAACAACCGGCATCATTACGAACACAGGAATGGCTCCTGCATCGAATCTTATGATTAGCATTGATAACAATAATCTTAGTTTTTCATCTAACGTTGTTTATCGTATTTACGTATGGAATAGTTTGGTGAGTAAATCCCTGGTTTATGCCAATTCCCTAAATATGAATGCGAACACTAGTCAAATGCTTAATTTTGACATCGCTGGTAATTCTGCTTATGAGGTTCAATTTCTAGTTACTGGACAAGTTCCAACAGATACAGTTATCAATGTATTCGGAACGGATTCATCCGGAAACGTCATTCAGCATGAGAAAGTGTTACAACAACAACTCACTCAAATTTTACAACTCAATCCATGAGAGGATGAAATATGGTAAATGTACAAATTTCACCAAGTGCTAGTAGCCAGTTTGAACCATCTATCGCTGTAAACTGGCTAAACCCCTCCATTATGGTTGTAGTGGCAGTAGATTATCGGACAGGATCGCCGAATATTGGAGTGTATAGGTCAATCAATGCAGGCGTAACATGGATTACGACGTTACTTCCGTTACCAACCGGATTTACTGGCATCGAGTCGCCACATATAGATTATATATTTCCTAGTTCATTTGTAATCGCAGCACACGCCTTTGATGATACCGGCAGTGGTTCGGTAGTGACCTATACGTCTACAGACAATGCATCTTCGTTTGGACCGCCTGTTATGGTGAACCAAGGGTTTGGAGAGTTTGTCAATGATGAACAGGTAATTGTTGTTAGTGATAAGGCCGGATCTAGCCCGTTTTTTGGAAACATTTACACTGCTTATACACATGATTATAGTATGTTATTACCTGGTAATACAATTTTCTTTAATTGTTCCCAAAATTCAGGTAATTCTTTCTTTGATCCAGCACTTCTTTCTTCCGTTAATGAATTTAAAGAATTCCCTGGGATTGCCATTACCTTAAATGGAATCGTAATCACAGGTTGGATTGCCCAGTCTGGTTCAAGCTCATTTAACACGATTACATCACAAGACGGTGGGGCAACATTTGGAACTGAAACCCAGGTAATACCGGTTGTTGTTCCACCATCGCCACTACCAGGATACCAGTTTAGGTGTTTTACATACCCATCTCTGGCGGGGGACATCTCAAACACACCTACAACACGGGGAAATGTTTACGCAGTATGGCAAGATTTTCGAGAAGGTTATTCCGATATCTTTATGTCGGTCTCCACAAACTTTGGCGTAGATTGGAGTACACCGAAACATATTGCAAATAGTCCGGCGGGATCTCAGAACTTTTTCCCCGTCATTACTGTTTCCCCATCAGATGGGTCGGTGTATGTTTCCTATTACACCAATCGGGTAAATCCACCTAATATTGACGTTTTTCTTGCCACATCCAGGGATGGAGGAAAGACATTTACAAACACTCGCATTACGACGACTACGTTTAATGTCGTAGGTATTCCTTTAATTGGGGACTATATTGGAAATGCGATTGTTCCCCAGACGAACCGTCTGGTATGCGTTTGGACAGACACTCGGACAGGACTTGATAACATCTGGTTTGGAGATAACCAATAAACTCCTACAAAGGGGACATATTTTAGGAAGAGTCTTGTAAGATAGAGGGTCTGTCTATAAAGACAATTTTCATATGTAAAATGTATTGAAATCAAAACCCGAGAATGTTGAGTTAACGGCATTCTTGGGTTTTGCTTATTCTAGTATTTTTATTAAGTTAAAAGGATTTATAAAAAGAATGTCGAATATTTACGTATAGAAAGGAGGAGGTTAGTTGTTAACGGCAATAACAAAAACAGGAAAGAAAATTTGCCTTGCCTACAATTACAACAAAGCAACGCTTGTACACTTAAGAAATCACGAAGAGTTTCTCTGTCCTGTATGTGGGGAAGATGTTACGCTGAAATTAGGAAATGAACGGATATTTCATTTTGCACATAAGCGGGGCGGAACGTGTCTTGAGTGGTACGAGAACGAAACCATGAGCCATGTGGAGGGGAAACGTCAGCTTTATCAGTGGCTTAACCGCCAGAAAATCTCAAGTGTTTTGGAATTCTTTGATAAAAGAATTCAGCAGCGGCCCGATATTATGTTTAAGCTTCATGAAAGGAAATTTGCGTTAGAGTACCAATGTTCCGTGATTCCAGAGGATGTATTTATCAAAAGAACAGAAAATTATTTGCAAAATGGATACATTCCGCTTTGGATTCTTGATGCTAAACATCTTCACATAAAAAAGCGTAATCTTATTTCACTATCAAACTTTCACTACTTCTTTCTGCGCTCTTCCTATACTGGATCATTTTTTATTCCTTGCTATTGCCCCGAGCAGCAACATTTCCATCTTTTAAAATCAATTGTACCTGTTTCAACTAAAAATGCCCTTTGTGAAATTATTACCGTTCCACTTCAGATGATCCACATAGAGAGTTTCTTTGAAATTTCATCGGTTCATCAGTTCAATCTAATTGATTGGAAAAAGGAGCTTGATCATTTTCTGTTTAATTGGTCAAGGTATGTAAACTCTAGGCAGAAATCGTTCCTTCATGAAATCTACACAAACAATCTTAATCCCATTCTATTTCCTCCTGAAATCGGTCTGCCAGTTTCCCGTTCTATATTTATTCAAACTCCTCCAGTCATTTGGCAAACTTATTTGTTTTTAGATGTTCTCGCTCACAAGGAACCGAATGACATCATTACCGTAAAAGAAATAAGCCATCAATTTCATAAAAGAATGCAGCGAAAAGAGATTGCCATTAGAACGTTGCCGCAGATGGCAAATGCCAATCCACTTGTTCCTGTATTGGAGTACTTTGGACATTTGGAACAGCTAGGGATCGTAAGAAGAAAAAATGCTACTGTATTTCAAGCTCAGCGAAAACTTATCATCCCTAGGACAAATCGCGAGAAGGAAGAGGCAAAGGAGCGATTTTTCAAAAAAGACGCAGGACTTTTGCAAATCTTTAAATGAAACCATTGGATTGGGCATAATATAGAAGGATCTCTTGAGTTCTTTTCACTGATTTTGAAGGAAATGAGCTGCCATTAGAAGAATATAAATATTACAGGCTCTTTATAACAAATTAGAAGTGGAGGAAAGAAGATGGCAAATGAATCCGCTATAAAATCACTACCAGCAAGAAGTGAAATTCCTGTAGAAGAAACATGGAGATTGGAAGATATTTTTTCTACGGATGAAGAATGGGAAAAGGAATTTCAAGAGGTAAAAGGATTAATTCCAAAAGTTAAAGAATTTGCAGGCAAGCTTGGAGAAAGTGCTGATATTCTTTATCAGGCACTAACATTTCAAGATCAGCTGTTGGAGCGGATTGGCAAGCTGTATACATATTCTCATATGCGCTATGACCAAGATACGACAAATTCGCATTATCAGGGTATGGATGATCGGATGAAGAATTTATACTCACAGGCTGCGAGTGCCTTGGCATTTATTGTCCCGGAAATTCTCGCTATTGATGAAAACAGGGTCAAAAGCTTTTTGGACGAAAAACAAGAATTAAAGTTATACGAACACGCCCTGGACGAAATTAATCTGCAGCGTCCGCATGTATTAAGTGCCGAACAGGAAGCGCTGCTCGCGGAAGCCGGCGAGGTTATGAATGCTTCGAGCAATACCTTTGGAATGCTGAATAATGCCGATTTACAATTTCCGTCCATCAAGGATGAGAATGGCGATGAAGTGGAAATTACTCATGGCCGTTATATCCGTTTCCTTGAAAGCAAAGATCAAAGAGTAAGGCGCGATGCCTTTAAGGCCGTTTATCAAACCTATGGCAATTTTAAGAATACCTTTGCAAGTACGTTAAACGGGAATGTCAAACGAAATAACTTTAATGCTAGAGTCAGACATTATCAATCAGCCCGGCATGCAGCCCTATCGGCAAACAATATTCCAGAGTCTGTATATGATAATCTGATAAGTGCTGTAAATGATAATCTCCATTTATTACAGCGCTATGTTAAGCTTCGAAAACAAGTTTTAGGACTTGACGAGCTGCATATGTATGACTTGTATACTCCACTTGTAAAAGATGTGAAAATGGAAATTAAGTATGATGAAGCGAAGGAGCTTGTTTTAAAAGGCTTGGCGCCATTAGGAGAAGAATATGCAAAGGTGCTTAAGGAAGGCTTCGAAAATCGCTGGGTAGATGTTCATGAAAATAAAGGGAAACGAAGTGGTGCCTATTCTTCGGGTGCTTACGGAACCAACCCTTACATTTTATTGAACTGGCAGGATAATGTGAATAACTTGTTTACGTTAGCTCACGAATTTGGCCATTCTGTTCATAGTTACTATACACGAAAAACTCAACCCTTTCCGTACGGGAACTATTCGATCTTTGTTGCTGAAGTGGCTTCTACCTGCAATGAAGCTTTGCTCAATGATTATCTATTAAAAAACGTTGATGAGGAAGGAAAGAGGATTTATCTGTTAAATCACTATTTAGAAGGCTTCAGAGGCACCGTATTCCGCCAAACGATGTTCGCGGAATTTGAGCACATGATTCATCAGAAGGCACAAAATAATGAAGCATTAACAGCTGAATCTTTAACAAGAGATTATTATGAATTAAATAAAAAGTATTTCGGTGAACAGGATATTGTGATAGATGAGGAAATTGGTTTGGAGTGGGCGCGTATTCCACATTTCTATTACAATTATTATGTTTACCAATATGCAACGGGATTCAGTGCAGCTACTGCTTTAAGCAAGCAAATTTTAGAAGAAGGAGAGCCGGCAGTAAAACGTTATCTGGATTTTCTAAGTGCAGGCAGTTCGGATTATCCGATTGAGGTGCTGAAGAAAGCCGGGGTTGATATGACGAGTGCTCAACCGATCCATGAGGCTTGTAAAGTATTTGCTGAAAAGTTAGCTGAATTAGAACAATTATTACTGGATTAATTGAAAACGGGGATGACTGCCATTAGTCAATCCCGTTTTAAAATCCTTTAAATTTTCTTTTCTCATTAAACGAAAACACCATCATGAAAATAGAGACAAATAACAATGGAACACTAATGTATAGAGGAAAGATCTTTAATAATGCCAGAATGTGCAGAAAAAAAGCGATTAGAAAAAACAACAACATCAGGATGAAAGAAAGTTTTTTCACGGTAATAATTCCACCTTTATCAACGAGTTTTCCTTATCATACCTATGGCTAAATTCAAGTTTTTATGACTTTTTGACAATAATGTGAACTAAAGCACAAGTGTATTCCATTATGAACAGTACCATGCTATAGTAAATATGTGAAGTTAATCACAACAAACATATACCCCTTTGTTTGACCGTGAAAAATTTCTCCCATCCCTTTGTTTATGATAAAGAAAATGCCTTCTAGCCAAACGCTGAAGGCATTTTCTTTATTAATGTAAATGTGTTCAAAAAAATAGACAAATGTCGAATGTTTACAGGGTTCGACAATTGTCTATTTTTTGATATATCTCCAAAATGTCCCGTATTTAGCTGGTATTTGCTCCACCACTTGTTTTAAAAGCAGCTTTTTCATTTGCCTCTCGGTTTGAGATAGAGGCATATCATACACGACTGCAATTTCTTTTGAAGAGACAAATTTATAATTATTTAAAAAGTCTTCCAATGGTGGTGGAGATGCTTTGACGGGCTTTTCATCGAGCATTTCCTCAAGGATTTGCACATAGACATCGTAAGGGTATGCGCCGATGATTTTAATGCCTTCATCTTCCACATTTTCATTAAAAAAAACAAGTGTAGGCGTTTCATGAACATCCATCTCGGAGGTAATCTTTAAATCGCACTGAAGAGCCTTGGCCGTACTTTCAGAGTGAATATCATTGATAAACTCTTTAACATCAAGTCCGGCTCGTACTGCACAGTCTTTTAACACTTCAACGTCAGAAGCATTTCGCTTTTCCAAAAACAGTACTTCCTGAATCTGTCTTAAAAATCGAATACCGGCTCGTCTTCCTTGAAGTTCCGCCGCTTTTAGGGCAATCGAAACAATATAAGGTGCATGTCTTGAAGATTCAGACCTTGCTGCTCTGTCACATGACATCCGTGATCTGCCAGCGGTTTTCTCCTGAACATCCTTTATGCTTTCATAGGGTTTCTTCCTGCTTAGATTTAAATTAGCCAATTTCCCGCTTAAAACATGCTTTAAAGAGAAATAACGTCCATATTCAATATGCAGCTTTTTCATGATCGGTTCCAGCGCCAAACATTCGCGACACAAAGGATCAATAAACATATAAATTTCAATCGGTTTTTTATCCCCGCATTGACAATGCTGCTTAGGATTTTCTGACCATAAATTATTCAAAATCTTCACCAGGATTCCTAATAATATTTATTTTGTTAACGGCAACAGGGACTAGAAGACCAAAGAAAGTGTCCACAAGATGTTGTAGAGTTTCCTCCCCTAATCTAGCAAATGGTGTAAACTTTTCCACGATCATGTGACAACTCCTCTTCATGTCTATTGTATGTTTATTTTATCAATGACCCTTTCATATCTCAAATGAATTGCCTAGAACTGTCTTCGCATCATGATTAATGTATTCAAAGTATGTCCATCTTAATAGAAAAAAGCGGAAGCAGTCTTTAGAAATATATGCTTAAAAGGGAATTAATAACTATGATCGCTTTGACAGTACTTTTTGTCATAAAAGCGCTGAATTTTATTTTTTGTTTTACGTTCGGGAATTCGATAAAGTCTGAGGAGTTCATAGAAAACCTCACTGCCTTCTTTAAAGTTCTGGCACTCGAATTCCAATTCATAGTCTTCCTTATTCAAATAAAGGCTGTGATCGAGAACAAGTAAGCCTCCTTTATATTCAAGTTCTGCACGGTTTGTTAGTAATGATCCAAAATATTCGATTCTGGAAAACGGTATAGCCATGCTTTCAATTTTCGATTTAATTTCTCCTTCCGGCAATCTGCCTTGAAAGGCTTGCTTCGTTTCCTGAAAACTTAATTTCTGATTGGTTTCGAGAAGCCCATTCTTTAACGGCTGCTTTAAGGTCATCTCATAGTCATTATGTTTTTTTCGAATTCGCAATGCCGAACCTGCATGTTTTAAAGCAAAATCGGATGTATCAAAATAGTGATTTTCTTGTGAAAAAATCTGATCTTCCGTAATGTTAAAGGCATGCAAAAGCGTTTCATATTCGGCCTTTGTTAAGATATTTTTAAATTCAATTTCAAGATTTTGCGGCATTTAGGTCAATCCCTTCATGTTAATCATTCGTTATGTTATTTAGATTAACACATTCACTGGGAGAATCCGTTGAATTATGCTAAAATAGGATGGTAAAGTTGGAGGTAAATGACATGAAGAGAAGAATAAAAATTATTGACGCTAAATGTAATGAAAACAGGCTGTTTCTTCGAGTAGAGGATGACATAAACGGTTTAATCCCCGCTGAACAAATCCTTGTGGATTCTGACCATTTTTCCTTTATTTACTTAATGGAAGATCAAGATGATTATACATATATCGATATGCCTGAGCAAATTTGGCCCCAATTAAAGACAGCCTTGGTGAAAAAACTGCCAGTATGGATCGGTAAAGACAATCAGGAAATCGAACTGTGCGCATTTACAGATGAATTGGAGTATGTGCTGGGCAATATTAAGGGAAATAGTAATTATGGGCAGGAAATGGTCGAAAAAGCAGAAAGTATTTTTTAGAAGGTGAAATTATGAAGCATTGGGATCAATTTCTGGCTCCTTATAAGCAGGCAGTAGATGAATTGAAAGTGAAGTTAAAAGGACTTCGTGGCCAATTTGAGCTTGATTCCTCCAATTCGCCGGTTGAATTCGTAACAGGTAGAGTTAAACCGATTGCAAGCATTCTGGATAAGGCCAACCAAAAGGGAATACCGCTTGACAAATTGGAAGAAGAGATGCAGGATATTGCCGGAATTCGTATAATGTGCCAGTTTGTTGACGATATTCACCGAGTTGTCGAATTACTTAGAAACCGAAATGATTTTGAAATTGTGGAAGAAAGAGATTATATTTCCCATAAAAAGATCAGCGGATATCGTTCCTATCATGTGGTGATTCAATACCCTGTACAAACGATTCATGGGGAAAAGAAAATTCTCGCCGAAATTCAAATTAGGACGCTGGCAATGAATTTTTGGGCAACCATTGAACATTCATTAAATTATAAATATAAAGGTGCATTTCCTTCGGATATTAAAATGCGGCTCCAGCGGGCTGCAGAGGCCGCATTTCGCCTTGATGAAGAAATGTCGTTAATCCGCGGAGAAATCCAGGAAGCCCAGGCTTTTTTTACAAGAAAAAAAGAATTAAAACAGGAGCAAAAAAATTAACGGTGAAACGTTCCTGATATAAGGAGTTTAAAAAATGAAATTTGCGATTACATCAAAGGGAGATCAAAACTCTAATATTTTGATGCATAAAATGCGGACTTATTTGCTTGATTTTAATCTTACGTATGATGAGGATCAGCCTGATATTGTTATTTCCATCGGAGGAGATGGGACCCTTCTTTATGCTTTTCACCGTTATAGTAGCCGTTTAAGTAAGACGGCTTTCGTCGGTATTCATACAGGGCATCTTGGTTTTTATGCTGATTGGCTTCCGGAAGAAATTGAAAAGCTTGTAATTGCAATCGCCAAAACCCCTTATCAGGTAGTAGAATACCCGCTTCTTGAAGTGATCATCCGCTACAGTCATGCCGGAAAGGAATCAAGGTATTTAGCATTAAATGAATCGACCGTCAAAAGTGTTGAAGGGACCCTCGTTATGGATGTGGAAATACGTGGAGATCATTTCGAACGATTCCGCGGCGATGGACTATGTGTTTCGACTCCGACAGGCAGCACCGCCTATAATAAGGCGCTTGGCGGGGCCATCATCCATCCTTCCATTTCCGCCATTCAAATAGCAGAAATGGCATCCATCAATAATAAAGTGTTTAGAACCGTGGGTTCGCCGCTCATTCTGCCGGCCCATCATACATGCATTTTAAAGCCGGTCAATCGATCAGACTTCCAGGTGACAATTGACCATCTTACATTACTGCACAAGGATGTAAAATCGATTCAATTTAGGGTTGCTGAAGAGAAAATCCGGTTTGCTCGGTTCCGGCCATTCCCTTTCTGGAAAAGAGTCCATGATTCTTTTATTGATGATTAAGCCGGAGGGACGTAAATTTGACAGATCGATTTCAATTAAACTGGATGATTAATGACCAAAATGCCGGATTATTGATTAAGGATTTCCTAAAGCAAGAAGAAATATCACGTACAGCCCTAACGGATATTAAATTTCGAGGCGGAAAGATTCTTGTGAATAACAAGGAAGTCAATGTCCGCTACAAACTAGTAACCGGTGATTGTTTAACCGTTATTTTTCCGCTGGAGAGCCCGAGTGCCGGGATGATGAGTGAATATATACCGCTTTCCATCCTTTATGAGGATGAGTACATTATCGTGATGAATAAGCCTGCTGGCATGAATACCATCCCTTCCAGAGAGCATCCGACAGGCAGCTTGGCCAATGCTTTAATCGGCTATTACGAGAAACAAAGTTTGCAAGCCACTGCGCATATTGTCACAAGACTGGATCGAGATACATCGGGAATTGTTTTGGCAGCCAAACATCGTCATGTTCACCATTTGTTTAGCATGCGGCAAAGAGCTGGTATGGTGAAACGAACGTATGAAGCCTTTGCCGGCGGTTCCATTCACCAAGATCGCGGTACAATTGAAGCGCCAATTGGCAGGAAACAAGACAGTATCATTGAAAGAGAAGTCCGTGATGATGGGCAATATGCCTGTACCCATTATCGAGTGATTTCCAGGTTCTCCGGATTTACACACATCGAACTTAAGCTTGAAACTGGACGTACACATCAAATCCGCGTCCACATGGCTTATGTAGGGCATCCTTTGCTGGGGGATGACTTGTATGGCGGTGATCCATCAAGAATTCAAAGACAAGCCCTTCACTGTAAAAACATAACGTTTATCCATCCATTTTTCCATGAAGAGATGACTTTTTCAGCACCGCTTCCGCAGGACATGCAAGCAATATTAGAGGCGGACTCCTAATAGGTGGTCAGCCTCTATATTTTAGTCAAAATCTTTAAATTTTTCCAGTACATACGGCATGGAGGAAGGGACAGAAACTGTTTCCATTTCCGGATATCGAAGAGCCGTGAGTTTTCCGCCAAATACGGCACCGGTATCGATATTATACGTATTATGAATAATACGCGGCTCCTTGACCGGAGTATGGCCATATACAATGCTGGCTTCTCCGTTATAGTGTTTCGCCCAGTCTCTTCTTACTGGGGTACCGTCAGGATGCTTTTCTCCAGTTATATCTCCATAAAGCACAAAGGTTTTTACTTTTGAGTTGTTTTTGCCGATTAAATCTTGTTTAATTCCCGCATGGGCAATGATTAATCTTTGCTGATCGAGCACTAAATATAGTGGGGCAGATTCATACAGGTCGATAAATTTTTGGCGAATCGAACGTTGTTGATCGTGATCTAATGATTCATATTCAGCAACGGTTGTTTCAAGCCCGTGTGCAACTTGTACTTTATTCCCGAGAAAAAAACGATATAATTTATTACAATGGTTTCCGGGTGTGTAGTAAGCCAGTTTCTTTCCAAGGACAAGATCCCAAACTGTTTCGATTACTTGAAGTGACTTAGGTCCACGATCTGTTAAATCGCCGACAAACCCAAGCACTCTGCCTTCAGGATGAAGGGGAATTCCGGTTCCCCAATCATAGCCAAGTTGAGTGGTGAGCTCTTTAAATTCTTTAAAACAGCCATGAATATCTCCAATTATATCTATTTTCAAAGGTTACCCCCCTTTTTCTTTTTTTAGTTTTCGTATGAAAGGTTGTTTTTATGAAGCGTACAAATCAGGCTCCTTTTCATTTTTACAAAATTAGTGTAGAATTAGTACCAGTTACTAATATCTCGTATTATTTCAGGAGGAATTTTTCATTATGATCTCTTTAGCTGGAAAAACATTTGTCGTTATGGGCGTTGCTAATAAACGCAGTATTGCGTGGGGGATTGCCCGCTCATTGCATAATGCCGGAGCCCGCTTAGTGTTTACATACGCAGGGGAACGGCTTGAGAGCAGTGTACGTGAATTAGCCAACTCATTAGAAGCAGAGGGCACATTGGTATTGCCATGTGATGTTACAAGTGATGAGGCCATTGCGAAATGTTTTGCGGAAATTAAAGAAACAGTTGGAACCATTCACGGGATTGCGCACTGTATCGCTTTTGCAAAGACAGAAGAATTAAAAGGCGAATATATGAATGTTACACGGGATGGTTTCTTATTAGCACAAAACATCAGCTCCTATTCTTTAACCGCTGTTGCGAAGGAAGCCCGCAGTTTGATGACAGAAGGAGGCAGTATTGTAACTCTTACTTATTTAGGAGGGGAGCGCGTACTTCCAAACTATAATGTCATGGGTGTGGCAAAAGCTGCATTAGAAGCAAGTGTCCGCTATTTGGCTTCTGACCTTGGCAAAGAAAATATTCGCGTAAACTCCATTTCAGCCGGACCAATCCGTACATTATCAGCCAAAGGAATAAGTGATTTTAACTCCATTTTAAAAGAAATTGAAGAAAGAGCGCCATTAAGAAGAACAACTACTCCTGAAGAAGTTGGCGACACTGCGGTATTTTTGTTCAGTGATCTTTCACGCGGAATTACCGGAGAAAATATCCATGTTGATTCCGGTTACCATGTCCTAGGTTAATGAAAAAGCTTGCATTTTATGCAGGCTTTTTGTTTTGTCCAATGTTAACGACGATAGGCTGTTTGCATACATATAAAGTGTAAATAAATGATCATGGAGGTGGAATCCGTGTCTAACAATAGAAGCCAAGGACCATTATTATATATTGATCAGCCCTTTTCTAGGCCTCCTGCCGCGCTTAATATGCAGGAAGTCTATACGAACAAGAGTGAATTAAAACAGTCAGGGTTTGAACAAATGTTAGAACCCAAAGGCAAGAGAAAAACAAAAAAGGGAGAACAACAGGAGCCTGTACAAATGGAACTCTCCAATCAGCCGCCAGATGAAGCAGTTTCTCATCAAGAAAAAAGGCATTCCTCATTTAAACGAGTAAAACCGTTTAGAGAAATGAACTTAACAGAAAGATTGGAATACTTGCTCCATTTCCCAAAGGCTTTGCCCCCTGTTCCATGTATTTTTTATACCGCAGATCAGAATCACCAAGGATACTTGGCAAATTTCGCAGATGATCAGGTAACCATCCAATTTCCAGACCAGACGACAATCACCATACCTGTTTCACAATTAAACAATGTAATGATGATTGGAATTAAAAGTTAAAAAATAAAAAGGCCAGCCGTTTTCCGACTGGCTTATTTTTTAGCGTGAACTGCAAATTCCTAAATCGACATCAGCGATACATTGAACTGCACAGAAGCAGCTTAGATCTACTGTTACACAATCATTGCTAGCACGGAAGCGTTCTACTTGGCAAACTCTAGTAAGGTCAACACAGCATCTGTCTCCGCTCGAAACAAGATTCACCGGGGTGAAGGTTCCGCCTTCCCTGCGTCCAGGGACTAAAACACGAAGTGTTGCACAGCAATTATCGAAAACCTCTTCTACGCGGAAGAAGATCGATACGCAAGCATTCATTTCATTGCTGAAAAATGCATGAAACGGAGTGCCATCCGCATTTTTTAATACAAATACGCGAGTATCTACTGGATCTCTTCTTGTCGGTGATACAAGGGAACCAAGCGGTTCATTAAAACAGCTGGTACATTCAGCACATTCTGTTGGACTAACAGCAGCTTCCTGGATTTCTTTTATCGCACGAACAACTTCACATACACAGTTGCCGCCGCTATTATAATCATTGTGTTTTCCACAACCCATTTATTTTTCCTCCTTAATCCGTGGTATATCTTACATTACTAACATATTTCACAAGACCCCTATGGGTTACGGACAATTGCCTCTTTTGCCAAAATTAGGCTAATTCAATGAAAGGACAGTTATGTATGAAAATAACTTTGATAAACTTGATTATTTTGTCCCTTGCTAGCTTCAGGCTGACAAGACTGATTGTCTTTGATAAAATTACAGAATTTATACGCGAGCCCTTCTTTGACGAAGTTCAAGAGGAAAATTCTGAAGGGCAAATGGAGATTTATTATCTACCGAAACAAGGAAGGATCAAAGGGTTTTTCGGGGAACTTCTCAGCTGCTATTGGTGTACAGGTATTTGGTGTGCCACAGTGATTGTGGTATTTTATTATCTTTTTCCAGGATGTGCCGCTCCCATTTGTCTAATTCTTGCCGTTAGCGGAATAGCTTCGATACTCGAAACCATTGTCCAGTATTATGTTGAAAAATAGTGGTGAGCCTTGAGACAAGATTTATTTTATTGTCATATTTATATAGTAGGGAAAGAAAGAGGGAGAGACAAAAGTGATCAAGAAAAATGAAAAGAGACAGACTAAGAAGGTTTTCCAGCCGTCAAAGCCAATTAAGAAAAAAGGCTGCGGCTGCGGGAAAAAGACAAATAAATAAAAGAAAACTGCCTGGTGAATTACCAGGCAGTTTTCTTTATTAGTCATAATTTCTGCGATTGTCGAAAAAACTATATGGTGTGAATGATAGTAAAATCTTGAAAAGGGAAGGAATTTTATGCGCAAAATTCGTTCATTTACTGTAATGGTTTGCCTTGTATTGCTTACATCTTGCAGCCAAAATCAAACAGCCAAAAACAGCCAGCTGGCGCTTATCAAAACAACCAACCCTTCCCCGGTGATTACGGATAAAAGTGTGAAGCGTAACCATGTGGAAGCCATCAAGAAGGATGTAAGCTCCTTTCCGCAAATATATGATGTCGCGGTCATAAAAGGAAAAAAAGGCACACTTATTTCCTATAAGGTAAAGCATTTGTACCGATTTCGTATGAAACAGATTGAAAAAGATATTACGAAAATGCTGGAGAAAAAATATCCGAAAGAAAACTTCACAGTGTCCAGCGACTATAAAATCTTTCTCGAAACAGTAAGACTGGATGAGAAGATAAAATCGGGGAAAATATCCAAGAAAAAGGCTGAGAAACGCTTACAGGAACTAATTAAAATGACGGAAGATATTAAGTAAGAAAGGAAGAATCAACATGGCGAGCAACCAAAAAAAAGTGACGCCTCAGCAGAAAAGCTATCAGCACCTGCAGCAAAAACATGAAATCAAAAGGCCTATATTAAAAAACTGTATTAAAGCATTTTTTGTTGGCGGCATTATTTGTGTTGTCGGCCAAGCCATCACATACTTTTATATTTATTTCTTTAATTTTACGGAACAAAGCGCCGGCAATCCAACGGTTGCCACGATGGTGTTTTTATCCATGCTGCTTACCGGATTTGGGGTGTATGACCGGATTGGACAGTTTGCCGGTGCCGGAAGTGCTGTTCCTGTTACGGGATTTGGCAATGCTGTTATTTCCGCGTGTATTGAGCATCGAACCGAAGGGTTTGTGCTAGGTGTCGGGGGGAATATTTTTAAGCTGGCGGGGTCTGTCATTCTCTTTGGGGTCTTCTCAGCTTTTGTCGTTGCATTGATTAAAACACTGTTAACGATGTGGGGGGTTATCTAATTGTTAAAAGGGCATCAATCATGGGTATTCCATAACCGGCCAATGATCACAGCAACAGGCGTTACCGGCGGCCCCTTTGAAGCCAATGGGAAATTGGCGAATGATTTTGACTTACTATACGAAGATCTATGGATGGGGCAGGAGTCTTATGAGAAAGCCCATCGGATTTTGCTGGAAGAAGCCATTAAAATTACGTTAAAAAAAGCAAATCTTCATAAAGAAAAGGTCCAGTTTTTATTTGCAGGTGATTTAATCAATCAAATTACCCCTTCAAGTTTTGCAGCCAGAACCATGCAGATTCCTTATTTTGGTTTATTTGGAGCCTGCTCTACTTCGATGGAAGGGTTGGCTTTGGCATCTTTTGTTGTCAACTATCAAGGGGCAAAATATGTCATCACCGGTGCCTCCAGTCATAACGCAGCCGTTGAGAAACAATTTCGTTATCCTACTGAATATGGGGGACAAAAGCCTCCGACAGCACAATGGACGGTAACAGGCGCTGGAACGGCATTATTGCAGCCAAATGAACCGGGAATGAACCATCCAGTAACAACAGCCGCAACGATCGGCAAGGTCATCGATATGGGGTTATCCGATCCCTTCAATATGGGCGGAGCTATGGCTCCCGCTGCTGCGGATACTATCATGGCTCATTTTCGTGATCTTGAGCTCGATCCTTCGTATTATGACCTCATTGTGACTGGTGATCTTGGGCGGATTGGCCATGATACAGCTTTTGAGCTGCTAAATAAAAGCGGTCTTAAGCTTGAACGCAAGCAATTCCAGGATTGCGGCTTATTAATTTATAAAAGCAATCAGCCGGTCCAATCCGGCGCAAGCGGTGCGGGATGCTCGGCAACTGTTTTATACGGACATTTATTAAATGAACTGAAAAAAGGGAAATATAAGAGGATATTAGTAGTGGCAACGGGAGCTTTGTTGTCGCCACTTTCTTTTCAGCAAAATGAAACGATACCGTGTATCGCCCATGCTGTTGCAATTGAGATGAATGAGAAATGAGGTGATGAAATGCTCGCAATGTATTTTTGGGCATTTGTAGTTGGCGGGTTAATTTGTGTAATCGGACAGCTATTATTTGATGTGGCGAAACTGACGCCAGGACATACATTAAGTTTACTGGTTGTTGCGGGTGCAATATTGGATGGCTTTGGCTTATATGAACCATTAGTTGATTTTGCTGGAGCAGGTGCGACGGTTCCAATCACAAGTTTCGGAAATTCTCTCGTCCATGGTGCACTTCAAGATGCCCAGGAACATGGAATTATTGGTGTTTTGACAGGAATGTTTCAAGTAACAAGTTCTGGTATTTCCGCAGCAATCATTTTTGGTTTTATCGGCGCATTGTTGTTTAAGCCTAAAGGATAAATGCTCATTTTTTATTCTATTGCTGATATGGTTGGAGTGTGCCTATACACTTCATTTTGGGGTTTCATATGTTAATAATGAGATTACCAAAGTGAGGTGAAAAGTATATGTGCTTCGGAGGTTGTTTCGGATACGGCTACGGCGGCGGTTTCGGCTATGGCGGCGGTTTCGTACTAATCGTCGTATTGTTTATTCTTTTAATCATCGTAGGTGCAAGCTGGTATTAATTTACTGATAGCTTGACGTGGGAAGGGTTGGTCAAAAATTGGCCAGCCTTTTCTTTGTATACACCATCACCATTTACGTTCCCCTTCATACAATAAAGTAGTTTATGAAGGAGTGTGAGTATTCATCATGGATAATGGTTTCTTTAAAAATATAGAAAAGAAAACCGGCGTAAATATGAAAGACATTTTTGATTTAGCTAATTCATTACAGAATGCAAACTTTAAAGACGAAAAAACCGTACGCGGTGTCATTAAAAAAGTAGCACAGCTTGCCAACAAACCTGTAAGCAAAGAGTTGGAAGACCAGATTGTGAAAAGCATCATTCAAGATAGCAAAAGCATTGATTTCAATACAATTAACAAAATGCTGAATAACAAGAAATAAAGGGAAAGGCCATTTTCTCTACTTGAGAATTGGCCTTTTTTCTTTATTTAAAGCTTTAAGAAATCTTGAAGGGTGAGCTTTCTTCCCCCGACGATACTCAGGAACAGAAATAAACAGCCGTAAGCGCGCTCTTGTCATTGCTACATAGAACAGTCTTCTCTCTTCCTCCAGTGCGGAAAAATCACCATTTCGATAAGAATCTAACGCAAAGTCATGAGGAAGACTGCCATCTACGGCACCGATAAGATAAACATTCTGAAATTCAAGTCCTTTCGCCCGGTGAATCGTACTAAGAGTAATAGCTTCAGAGAAATGTTTGCTTAATTTTTTGATTTCCTTATTCATAGACGACATATGTGCGGCATGTGATAAGAATGCGGAAATGGTTGGAAAGTTTTTCACTGCCACCTTCAAGTCTTTAAGGTCATCAGACCCTTTTTCTAATTGATTGGATTCATTCCCGCGTTTCTTCAGGAAATCGAGAAAACCAATATCTTTTTCAATTATATCAAGCGCCATTATGGGGGATAAATCTTTTAACTTGCGAATTAGGGAAACGCACCTTTTCACTTTCTTTTCTTGAAATGCATGCGGAGTCTTAATTTGTGCAAGTGCTTCAAGCAAAGTGCAATCCATAAGAATACTATTAGCTTTTATACTTTGCAGCGCTGATTGTTTTAGAAACAAGATTGGCAGAATATCACATAGACTTTGCGGATCATCCTCGTTTACGCTTAATTTGAGAAAAGACAAAGCAACTCTTACAATATAGCGGTCATAGAAAGAATCTGAATCCATTTTAAAAGGAAGGTTGGATGTTGCCAGCCGTTCAAATATGGCCCTGGAACCGGCATTGGTCCGATAAAGAATCGCAAAGTCGGAAGGGTTCTCCCCTTGGGATATTCGTTCTTGAATATCGGTTAAGATCATCGTTGCTTCTTCCTCTTCATCATAAGGGAAAAATAGAAGCGGCAGCTCCCCAGATGAAAATTGTGCCCGCATTCTTTTGGCTTTTCTTAAGCGATTTTCCGCAATCATTTCTCCTGCCGCCGTAACAATCTCATGGGCGGAACGATAATTTTGTTCAAGAATAATGAATTTAGCAGATGGAAAGTCCGTTTCAAAATCCAGTAGAAAACTAGGATCACTACCGCGGAAAGAATAGATAGCTTGATCATCATCCCCTACACCACATACATTTTTATGTTTTCCTGATAATAGTTTGATAAGTTCATATTGTACTTTATTAATATCTTGAAATTCATCAATCAAAAAATAGTGAAATCGTTCTTGATAATATTCCAGTAATGATGAGGAGGATTTTAACAGCTGGTAGCAGCCAATCAGCATATCATCAAAATCAAACAATCCTTCACCAGCTTTTCTTTCTTCATACTTTTTATATAAAAGGGCTGTTTGCTCTTCCCATTCGGTTGCAGGCTTAACTTCATTCGGAGAGAGATGTGAGTTTTTCCAAAAACCGATTTGTTGAAGTGCCAAATCGTAAGCAAATTCTTTTTCGGATAAATCGAGCTCTTTTCCGGCTTCCTTTAAGATTTTTTCGCGCTGCCAGTCTTTTTTCAATAGCTTGTCCGAAGCCCAATTCTGTGGTTCATGAAATAATAGAATGCGATAAAAAATGCTGTGAAATGTTCCTGTCACGAGTCGATGAACGTGTTCCCGTTTAATTTTAGGATAAGATAACAGCCGGTGTTTCATTTCATTAGCAGCCTTTGCTGTGAACGTGACGAGCATGATGGAACGCGGATCGATCTTTTTTACTTCGAGCATATAGGCGGTTCTTGCTGTTAACACCCGTGTTTTACCGCTGCCGGCCCCGGCAAGAACGAGCAGGGAACCTTCTGTTTCCGTAACGGCAGCAACTTGATTTTCATCCAGCACAATTCCTGCTTCTGCCAGCAGCTGTATGTATCCTGAAGTATTTTCCGTCAAAACCAAATTTTCATACGTAAACGGAATTTTGTATGTTATTCTTTTGGCAGGTTTGAAATGGTCTAACTCTTTTGTCGTTGCCGTAATCGCTCTTCCTTTAGGTATTTTAAAACCATTTTGTTCAATATAATCTATTGGCTTTGCCGGCACGTTTGCTTCCGGGCAGTGTTTATCGGGTGATTGAGTATGAAAAAAATAAGGGAATTCCGTTTGGATTCCCAATTTTAACTGAACGTGTTCCCGGCAAATGGGACATGTTAATTCTCCGTTTTTTCCAGCTATATATATTTTTTGTAAATCAGCGCGATTGATATGCTCAAGAGAGAGCAAATGATCGTTATACACAACAGTTTTCATTTAGTTAACCTCGATATAAAAAAATAACACATGATAATCATACCAAAATGAAAGGGCAATAAAAAGCACACTCCAAAATATAATTGGAATGTGCTTTTTATACTTATTTTCCAAGGCGGAATGTTTCATATACAGTCCAAGAATCGTTATCTAACTGGTAAAGCAGATGGAAGCGGTCTACAGTTTCTTCATGTTCTATTTTTTTCATCCGAAGCTGCCCGTAAACATCTGAATACTCTTCATTGGACAGATTTTGTCCGATGGTGATATGCGGGACAAACGCGTATTCTTGTTCTTGTCCAATGGATTCTTGATTGATATCGGACTGTAATTTGACAAGTTCTTCTGTTGGTTCAATTTTTAAATAAATAACATTATTAACAGGGTAAAAAGAGCTGATTTTCGTTGTTTTTAAAGAGATTTCATTCGTATTGCGGGCGATTTCTCGTAATTTTTCGGCAAATTCTTTTGCTTCCTCTTCTGTTGCTTCAAAAGCACTTTTCAATGTGAGGTGTGGAGGAATTAAGGCATAGTGGGAGTCGTAACGTTTTCGATAAGAATTAGCCAAATCTTGAAGTTTTTTTGATGGAAAAATGACAACGCCAAATTTCATTGTAATACCTCCATTATTAGTTCATTCAACAAGTTCTTATCTTGCAGAAATGAATAGCTTTCTTGCTATTATAACAAATATTCGAAATTTATGAAATCATTTGCTCGATTAAAAGACTTAAAACATTATTTTAAGAGCACGTCGCAAATCTGGCTGCCAATAAGTCCATGTATGGGTTCCATTAAACTCTTCATAAAAATAGGTAAACGATTTTTTAGAAAACTCACGAGAAAGAGCACGGTTTGGTGTTAAGAAATCACCGATCTTACCATCAGTCATTTTGACTTCCGTCTCTTTTGTCCCGATGACATGATAGATTTCCAGCAGTTCCGGCTGTGTGAAATTTCTGACCGATTCTATGATTCGATTGTCCGTATAAGGAGATTGCATAATCACTTTGCCAAATGTATGCGGATACTCGAGTGCCGTCATTAATGATACGCATGCACCAAGTGAATCCCCGATTAGCGCTCTTGAAGATCCCATTTGATAGGTTGGAAATTCCTGATCAAGGAAGGGAACTAATTCATGAGCAAGGAAACGGATGTATTGCTTATACTGTGCTCCATCAGGATGATATTTCCGGCGGCGGTCCTCTACCGTTTTATAGGGTACCCCAATGATGATCAAATTCTCTACTTCTTTTTCATAAAGAAGTTCATCAGCCAGACGGCCGATTCTGCCCAGTTGAAAATAATCGCGCCCGTCTTGGGCAATTAACAATGAATATTTATATAGAGGAGAAAAATTTGCCGGAAGGTAGACCAATAACGTCATTTCCTCATTAAGTTCATTGCTGTAAAAGGTAAGTTCTTGAATTGTTCCTTTTGGATATTCCATAGTTGAAAAAACCCCCAAAGTTCGACTGAATATAAGATTATTCTAACATAACATGAAAGGATTTGCTTCCAGGAAGGAGTGTATGGGGGTATAAAAGCTAGTGAAGGTTTCGTATGGTTCCTTGTGTTTCTGGCATGATGTATAAAATATTTTCCCGTTTAAAAGTGCGGATTTGTTTTCTCATTAGGCAATAAGCGCGAATATGAGACTGTCGATTAACTATGAGTAGGAATATTACGGAG